>JAIRUW010000018.1 GCA_031254195.1 Oscillospiraceae bacterium | reverse complement strand
TTGCCGATAAGGATATAATCGGGCATGTAATCCATGTCGCATACCTGCTTCCCAAAAAATTTCTCTTTTGGGTATTGTATTACGAATAGGCATGTAGTATAATGTATGTTGTGCCGATGATAGGTACAAAGGCTAATATCAGCTTGGAGGTGAGCCCTATGTCAATCATTCGAGATACTGGCGGTAATATGATTGGCCGCAACGACAGCGGAAATCTCCGTGACGTTTACGGCAACTGGGTGGGCACCCTCCGAGGTGGTTGTCTGTACGATACAGGCGGTAACTACATAGGCGAATTTCGCGGTGAGCATCTTTATGACGCGAACGGGCTCCGGCAGGGTGAAATGCGGGGAAAATATTTCTACGATGTATATGGGAATTGGAAATACACAATAGAGTGATATTGCATTAATTTGTGATGCTATGAAATCAAGGATAGGAGTGTAAACACAATGTCACGGACATGGGACGATGTAAAATCCGACATCAATAGAGAAGAACGGAATATTTCTGCGCTGAAGGAAGAATGCGAAAGGCGAATAGCCGCTAACTCAGGCCCATATAATCCGGCATCAATATTACGACCGGAATGTGACAACCTTGTCAATAAGCGGAAAGAAAAAATTAGGGAGCTAGAAAGGGAACTTCAAAATATTGATTTGCCGAGGTACCGAAGGGAAAATAGATTATGCGCCCAATGCGGAAGATCTGTCTCTATCGGGGTTGTTTGTGATGATTGTAGCTCTGGTTCGCTTTCTGAGGAGCAGCGCAAAGCAAAAAGCAATGCTGCATTAGAACAGTCCATGAAATGGAGACAAGAAGGAAGATGCCGCTATTGTGGCTGTGGGTTAGGGTTTTTCAAAAAATGCAAATCGCCATTATGTGGTAAGAAAAATTAGGAGCCATCGGCAATGCCTTTTACCGACATGAAGGACGCTAAAATGCCAAGAACAAGGACAGAAATAGCAAAAGAAATCTTTGAAAATAAGACTGCTATAGCAATATACGATGATATGCTAAGCAGTCCGTATCTAATGAATCTTGCGGAAGAGCAGGGCTTGCCAATCCGTGAGAACAAGATACTATGTCAAAATGCAGTACGGCGATTAGACAATGAGTTAAAACAGCAAAATAGTGAATAACTCCATATCATTCCCCTCGCCTAATCTTCCCCCACGCCCTCGGGTACTCCGGCGGCGTGGGCGCGGTCTTGCGGAACCGGCAGACGGCGTGCTCTCTGCCGTCCGGCAAGGTGTAGAGGGATGGCTCCTCCTGTGCCCCGCCGAACCGTGCCGCGCCGGAAAAGGTTTCCGGCGTTTCTTTCATGGCCAAAAACAGCCCGCCCGGGCGGACAAAGGGCAGGCAGACCTCGCACAGCGCGGGCAGCGCGGCGACGCCCCGCGCCGTCACGATGTCATATTGTTCCCTGTAACCCTTGTCATGCCCCAGTTCCTCGGCGCGGCCGTGGACGCAGAGCACATCTGAAAACTCCAAATCATCGCAGACCGACTGCAAAAAGCGTACCTTTTTGCCGGTCGCGTCGAGCAGCGTCAATTTGACCGAAGGCTCGGCGACGCGGAGCACAAGCCCCGGGAATCCCGCGCCGCTTCCGACGTCAAGCACGCGCTTTCCCGCGAACGCCGCCGCGTCTAGCAGCTTGAGGCTGTCTTCAAAATGCCGCGTGCGAATCCCGTCCGAGTCCCGGATGGCTGTCAGGTTAAACTGCGCGTTGGCTTTCAGCAGAAGGGCGAGGTAGCGCTCCAGCTGCTCACGCATGGCGGCTGTGTATATACCCTATGAGGGCGCAGAACGCTTTTTCCGCTTCCGGCTGCGGCTGGTCGTTATCGAAAATCACATCGTAGCTGAACTGGTCAACCTCGTCGTCGGAGGAGTTGCCCACCCTGCCGTATGTTCCAGGGCGGCGCACCAGAAGGGTCACGCATCGGTCGGCCGCAACCGCTTTGAACGCCTCGATCTGGTCCTGCTCGCGGATATGGATGAAGAGGATCTCGTCGCCGCTCTCTAAGAAGCTCTGATATTCCCTCAGCACATATTGGTTGGAGAGGTCGTTAAACTCGGCAAATACGCGCTTGAGATCGCTGAGCAGTTTGCGCGACTTGGCGTCCTTCACGCCGTCCCATCCGCCCTGCCTCGCCAAAGCGGCGATAGGGTCGATGGAGGAGATTTTCCGGGCGCGGTATTTTTGGATGGCGGCGTCACAGAGGGTGTCCTTGCCCGAGCCGGGCTTTCCGTTGATGACGATGGCTATTTTTGTCATAGTTTCCCTCCGGTATATTTTCCCGCTGTTGGGATAAAATGATGATACTGCTTTTTTCAGGGGTGTTTTTCGTGGTCAAAGGTTTGTCCCGAAGGGTGGTCATGGTGCGTTACCCCGAAGCCGGGGTGTTTGAACAGGCGCTGTTTGTAGTACGGGACGACGCTTCTGTGTCGCGCGGCGTTTCAGCCGACGAGGTGCTGGCCGAGGCCTGCCGCATCGCACAGCGTCAAACCGGAATGGCAAAAACGAGAAAACGCTGGCCCCCTCTTGCGTATACGATGATCGGCGCGGGCAGCGTAGGCGCGGTATGGGCAGCCAGCTTGCTACTTTTGCGCTGACGGCGCGGGCGCGTCGGTATTCAGCAGTTCCCCGATGATCTGGTTCGACACCAAAAAGCCTTTGGGCGTCAGCCGCCAGCGGTCGCCTTCGGTTTCGGCAAGGCCCCACTTGGCGCACCGCTCCAGCTTATCTTCCAGGGTGTCGAACGACGCTTTGAACAGGCGCGTATACTCATTGGAGGAGACGCCGTTTGCGGTGCGCAGTCCCAGCATCACATATTCCCCGGCGCGTTCGATCATAGGCACTTGCTGCATTTCTTCCATCAGCGACTCGCTGTCGCGCACGCCGTTGATGTAGGCCTGTATGTCTTTCACGAAGCTGTATCGTTTGCCGCCAAAATCGGAATGCGCCGCCGCGCCGAAGCCGACGTACGGCTCCAGCGTCCAGTATTTATAGTTGTGGCGGCAGATATAGCCCTGCCGCGAAAAATTGGAGATCTCATACTGCTTCAGCCCCTCTTTGGACAGCAGCTCTACCGCCTCCAGATACATCTCCGCCTGCTCTTCGTCCTTGGGCAGCACAGGCTCCGCCTCGGCCAGCGGCGTGCCCTCCTCTAGCTTCAGCCCATATAGCGACAGATGGGTGATCCGCCATGTGCATACCGAACGCAGTGTTTCGGTCAGCTGCGCCCGCGTCTGCCCGGGGATTCCATACATTACGTCTACGCTGATGTTTGTAAAGCCCGCGTCGGCGGCTTCGCGCACACTGTCGGCCGCCTGTTCCGGCGTATGGGAGCGCCCCAGCGCCGTCAACAGCTCCTGCTGCATGGCCTGCACACCAAACGAAATACGGTTGAAGCCCGCGCGGCGCAGTTTTTTCAATGACCGTGCGTCAACGGAGCCTGGGTTGGCTTCGGCCGTGATTTCACAGCTTGTCGCCAGATTAAAGTTCTTCTTCACCGTCTTCATCACCGCGCCGAGGCGTTTCGCGCCCAAAGCGGCAGGCGTCCCGCCGCCGAAGAACACCGTATCGACGGCAATGCCCCCCTTGGAGCCTTTGCCGAGGAACCTCCCCGCCTCTTCGATGTGCCGCGCCAGCGCTTTGACATAGTCTTTCATCAGCGATTCGGGCTGGTTGGGCAGCGAATAAAAGTCGCAGTAAGCACACTTACTGCCGCAGAAGGGTATGTGGATGTAAACGCCGAGGTTTGGCATGGGGTGTCACCTCTTTTATCACTGCATTACGGACAATCGGTTTTTACGTTATCAGATAATCCTCCCAGCACTCTTATCAATTCATCCCAATCATGGATATGCAAATGCTCGCATGTCGGGACGATGCCTTTCTCCTGCTCCCTCCACGGATTATCCTTCGTTTTATCCTCGTACCATACGGGGAAGATGCCCACCGCCGCGGAGCCTTCCACATCGTTGACCACGCTGTCGCCGCAATACCACACATCCTCAGCATCCAGCCCGGCTTTTTTCAGTGCAAGTTCAAAGAGCAAAGGCCTTGGCTTGCGGAACATGTAATCGCTGGAAGCGATGATAAACTCAAACCTGTTTCGCGGAAGCAGCTGGTTGATCCGTTCGGTCAAGGCCGCGCCCGACCAGCCGATGTTGCTGATGACCCCGCTTCTGATTCCTTTTGCGTTGATGTAATCCAGCATATTTTCTACATTTGGCATCAGCGCCCCTGTTGAAACATTGTCCCAAAGGATTTTTTCCGCTTCGGGAATGGAAACCGAAAACTCTATCCCAAGGTATTCGTAAACAAATCTGTTAAATTGCCATCCGTGTATTTCAAAACCCAAATCACGCACGGTTTGCTTTTGCTGAAATAACCCGGTCGAAAATTCTTTAATCTGCTCCGGCGTGAGGTTTTGCGGATTTTTCACAGCATAACGCATAAGCGCCTCATAACCGCGCAGGAAGTCAAGCCCCGGCTCACAAAGCAGGGTGTTGCCGCAATCGAACAGAATCATTTTCGGCGTTTTCATCTTGTCCTCCGTGTCAAGCCTCACGACGTCCGCGGACGGTTGCAGACGGGGCAAGTGAATTGCCCCTTTCCGCAACCTGCGGACTGTTCGGCCTTTCTTTAATCTTCATCCAGCTTGAGCACCGCCATAAACGCGTCCTGCGGCACTTCGACCGTGCCGAGGCTGCGCATACGCTTTTTGCCCTCTTTTTGCTTTTCCAGCAGTTTTTTCTTACGGGTTATATCGCCACCGTAGCACTTGGCAAGCACGTCTTTACGCATAGCGCGGACCGTCTCGCGGGCGATGATTTTGCCGCCGATGGCCACCTGTACCGGCACCTCGAACATCTGGCGCGGGATATGCTCCTTGAGCTTTTCGGCAATCCTCCGCGCGCGCGGATACGCCTTATCGGTGTGGACGATGAACGACAGCGCGTCCACCGCCTCGCCGTTGAGCAGCACATCGAGTTTTACGAGGTCGCTCTTCCTGTAATCCAGCAACTCATAATCCAGCGAGGCGTAGCCGCGGGTACGGCTTTTCAGCGCGTCGAAGAAGTCGTAGATGATTTCGCCCAGCGGCAGCTCGTAGTGGAGGTTGACCCGCCCCTGCGCCGCGCCGTCGATATACTGCATATCTTTGAACACGCCGCGCCGCTCCTGGCACAGCTCCATCAGGCTGCCGACATATTCTTGCGGCGTGATGATGTCGGCCTTGACAAACGGCTCCTCAGCCGCCTCGATATGCGACGGGTCGGGGTAGTTGAGCGGGTTGTCGATGGTGACGATTTCCCCGTTGGTTTTGTGTATCTTATAGATGACGCTGGGCGCGGTCGTGATTAAATCGAGGTTAAACTCGCGCTCCAGCCGCTCCTGTATGACTTCCATATGCAACAGCCCCAGGAAACCGCACCGGAAACCGTAGCCCAGCGCGACCGACGTCTCCGGCTCAAAGGTGAGGGAGGCGTCGTTGAGGTAAAGGCGCTCCAGCGCGTCGCGCAGGTCAGGATACTTGGCCCCGTCGGCGGGGTAGACGCCGGAGAAGACCATCGGCTGGGCCTTTTTATAGCCCGGCAGCGGCTCCGCGGCGGGGTTTTCCGCCAGTGTGACCGTGTCGCCCACCTGTGTGTCTCGCACCTCTTTGATCGACGCGGTGAGGTAGCCCGCCTCCCCGGCTTTGAGTTCCCCGCACGGCTCAAAGCCGAGCGGCCGCAGGTAACCGACTTCAACGAGCTGGTATTCCGCGCCGGTCGCCATCATGTGGACGGTATCACCTGTCCGCACCGTGCCTTCAAAGACGCGGACGAGCACAATGACGCCCTTGTAGGCGTCATACTGGCTGTCGAAAATGAGGGCTTTCAGCGGCGCGCCGGGGTCGCCCTTAGGCGCGGGGATTCCATCCACCACCGCTTGCAGTACCGCTTCGATGTTGACGCCGTTTTTAGCCGAGATACGCGGCGCGTCCTGCGCGGGCAGACCAATGACATCCTCCACTTCCCGCGCGGCGCGGTCGGGGTCGGCTGCAATCAAATCTATTTTATTGATGACGGGCAGGACTTCCAAATCGTGCTCCAAGGCGAGGTAGGTGTTGGCCAGCGTCTGCGCTTCGATCCCCTGCGCCGCATCCACCACCAGCAGCGCGCCTTCGCAAGCCGCCAGCGAGCGGCTGACCTCATAGTTAAAGTCCACATGCCCGGGCGTGTCGATCAGGTTGAGATGGTACGTCTCTCCGTCGGCGGCGGCGTAGGCGAGACGGACGGCGCGGGCCTTGATCGTGATGCCGCGCTCCCGCTCAAGGTCCATATTATCTAGAATCTGGTCGGACATGACCCGCTTTTCCACCGAGCGCGTCAGCTCGATAATACGGTCGGCCAGTGTTGATTTGCCGTGGTCAATATGGGCGATGATGCAGAAATTGCGAATGTTTTGTTGCATGGGTGCCCCTCTTATCGTTTTGTTTTGGGTATTATATCATTGCGGCGGGTTTTTGTAAAGCGGGCGAACCACAAGACGGCGATCACTCGCCGCCTTGTGGTATATGCCGCAGCCGTATACTTTTCGCTAAACGGCTTTCACCGTAAACTCCCCGAACACGACCTCGCCTCGTTCGGCGAACATCCCCAAAAGCGTTCCGGTAAACGTCATCGTCGCCGTTCCCTCGGTGCACAGCCCCGCCGTCGCGCCGCGCGCCAGCTCGACGGTATTGCCGGCCGCGTCTATGTAGCACAGCTTATAACAGTCTTTCCCGGTCAGAATACAGAGGGTAGCCGTGTCCCCGTAAATGGGCACGCGTTCGCTCTTGACCTCTAAGTCATGCACCCGGCGCACCGTCCGCACATAGGTCACGCCGCCGAACCTTGTCAGGTAGATGGCGTAATGGTAGTCGGGGCCGTAATAGGCGGACAGGCCGCCCTTCGCGCCGTCTGTCGCGGCGGTGACCTCGGCTTGCGCGGTCATGGTAAACTCTGCCTGCCGTATGCCGAGGAAGGTGGGCGGTTCGCCTACCGCTTCGCGCAGGGCCGACCCGCTGCCGCGCAGGGTCAGCGTTTTGCCTTGCAGGCAGCGGGTATAACGGGAGGGGGCGGGGTTGCGGATATAGAGGTAGTCTGGCTTTTCGGTGGCATAATCGTCGGAGAAATTGTCGTCTTTTTTGTTTGGCGCGGCGGGCAGAGGGCCGGACAGGGAGAGTGCAATCGTGCCGCCGCCGTTTACGACAGGCCAGCCGTCTTTATCCCATGTCACCGGCGCGAGGAAAGTCTCCCGCCCCAGATTGTGCAGCATGACGCCCGGCAGTGGGCGGGTCGCCAAAGCGACCATCCACCAATTGCCGTTATGGTCCTCCAGCAAATCGGCGTGACCGGTGCACTGGATAGGGCTGTACTGCGCGTCCGCGCCCCGGTGTGAAAGGATGGGATTATGCGGGCACGGCTCATAAGGCCCGGTTATGCTCCGGCTGCGGAAGATGGTGACCATGTGACCAAACTCGGTGCCGCCCTCGGCCAGCATTAGATAATAGGTCCCGTCTTTCTTGTACAGGTGCGGCGCTTCGACAAAACGGCCCCCGCCGCCCATCGTCAACAACACCGACTGCGTATGCTGCTCAAGCGTCTCCGGGTGCAGGGAGCAGAGGTAAATGCCTGTTTTGCCGTCGTCGGAGCCTGTGGAGGTGAAATAGACCGTGCCGTCATCATCGAAAAAGATATCCGGGTCTATACCGCCCTGTTTGATCCAGACAGGGTTTGACCAAGGCCCGCGCGGGTCGGGCGCGGTGACGATAAAATTTCCCTTATGGGATACGTTGGTCGTCGCCATGCAAAAGCGCCCGTTGTAAAATCGGATGGTGGGCGCGTAGATACCGCCGGACGGACGGGTGCTGTCTAAAAACAGCTGCTCTTTCCTCGTCAAGCAGTGTCCTACCATTGTCCAGTTAACCAGATTTTTGCTGTGGTAGACGGGAACGCCCGGGAAATACTCAAAGGAGGATGTCACGAGATAGTAGTCCTCTCCTGCCCGGCAGACGCTGGGGTCGGGATTATAACCCTTGATGACGGGATTTTCATATGTACACATGTTGTCCTATCCTTTCCTCTGTGTTTTCCACAGTTTGTTTATATGTGCAAAGGATAACCCTCCGCTCATGGACATCCAAAATCTCTCTGTGGACAACTTGGAAAAACCCTCTTTGTTTTCCACAGAATGTGCCAAGATGAATCCCAATAAGCACCGCTCCCTCGCGTCTTATCCACAATTCACAGGTACTAATAACAATATAAGTCTATAATATACTTATATGTGTGTATATAGACATGTCAAAAGAAAAACCTGCAAAAAAGACTGCAAACCTCAGCGCGCAGCACATGGCCGTTGGGATTGATTCTGCCGTCGGCATTCCCGCTGACGACCCCCATGCCGACCAGCGTTTGCGTTGCCCGCAAAGCGAAAGCCGGTATGTCTGAGACATCGCTGAAGTTGGAGAGCGAAGACCGCTCATAACCGCGCGGGAGGGTTTTGTTTAAGACGGTGAACAGCTCGGCGCGCGTCATCAGTCCGTTGGGGTCCAGATAAAGCGACCCGTCCTGCCTTGATTTGCCGCTGACAAGGCCGGCGCTATATACTGCTCTGACGGCGTCGGCGTCATAACTGCTGATGCTGCTGATGTCGTCAAATGGAAGGGGAATATGGCTTGCCGCGTCTAGATCCAATATCCTGTAAAGCATTCTTATGATCTCAAGGCGGGTGATGGCGCGTTCAGGATTATAATAGCGCAGGCCAAATATATCCTCGGCATCTATAACGCCTCTGTCGTCCAGATAATCAACATAACCCGTATACCATTTGTTGGCGGCGTCCCATATGACGGACGACGTTTCCCGCCTGCCGTAATAGTCCGCGCTGACTTGCCGCGAGCGCCGCCCTAAAGCGTCTGTGGCATCTGCCGACAGGAGGTGCAAACCGTCCTCCGGCAGCGGCACGCGCACTTCCGCCTGTCCTGTATGAGCATCCCAAACGGGAGAAGGCAGAGTTTCCCCGTTCCACTTTACATGAACTTCTTTTGGAAGGCCGCCGCTCCAGTCGGTGGCGGTCAGTGTATACACCAGCTCGCTCCCGTCTTCATGCGGCGCACTGATGAGAACGGTGGGTGGTTTATCCGGCAGGTTGTCTGTCCAAGCGGCGACAATCTGGTGCAGATAAAATGTACCATTTAAGGATCCGCTTCCGTTGGGAATCAGCGAAAGGGCGGAAATGGATGCTGTCCGGGCCGGCAGCTCCGCCGAGAGATACCTAACCCCCGTAAAGTCCAGTTTCCCGAATGAAACCTGTGATACGGCGCCATTGACCGACGTGACCGACACAGTCAGCTCGTGTCCCGAGCCGTCGCCTGTAATGAGAAGGTGGAGCGAAGACGGATACCCCGGCGCTTTGGCCGACATACTTATGGTCTGTGCCGCCGGCGCTGTCTGTGAAAACGCGTACGTCAACGCGGCGGAAGCTGTGCCAAGCTCTACGATATTGATGTCGGTGATAATTTTGGCGGTCAGTCCGCCCGCCCCGGCGGACAGGACGCCTAAGCCTTCGCTGAACTCCCCGATAACCAAGGGATCCGCGCCGACAGATACCGGCAGGGTGGCGGTCAGCCCGCCGCCTGTGACGACGATCCGCCCGGTCTTGCCCATCTCCATGGAAGCGGTAAAGACACCGTCGGCCGTGATGTCACCCACATCCCCCTCGACCGACCAGACAAAACTTCGGGGTGTCGAAAGCACCGCTGCATTGTCCAGCCTGCCGGACGCCAAAATCTGCACGCTCTGCCCGGGCGCGGCAATGACCTCGCTGGCGACCAGCCCGGTCTCCGCGTCGGTCAAGGTGATGGAATCAAGCCTCCCCGCGACCCGCACCCGCGCCGTCCCGACCGCGCCGCCTGACAGGAATGTGAGAGACGTTTCGCCCGGGTGCTGCGCTGTGAATGACGCGCCGTTTGACTGGCCTATATTAGGATCGTCGGCGTACGAATCTACCCAGCCCTGCGGCGTGTTTGCCGCGCGGTAATACATATCGGTCGCCAGCATGGAGAAGAAGGCCGTAGAGTTTGGCATCATAGTGACATAAGCGGGCTGCGGGAAAAGGTGCGCCGCGCTTCCGTCAGACGCGGGAAATACGTTGCACAGCAGAATAAAGTCCGCGTTGCGGCGCATCGCGCCGTCCGACGGCTTGTTAACCAATTTAGCGGACTGTTCGCCCGGCATACGGGCGAACATGGCCGTAGAGCCGCCTCCGTCCAGCTCGATGGCGGTCACACAGCCCAAATCCAGCATACGCTGCGCAAGCTCGGTCAGCGTCAGCCCCACACTGTAGCCGGGTTGACGGCCGTCCACGGTATAGAGCACCACGGAGCCGTCGGCCCTGACGCCGGCGGCGGTACGCGGCGAGCGCGTGGAGGACGGGGGTTCCGTGACTTGGCCGTTGCGTACCAGATAATGCAGACCTGAAGCGGCGGAAAAGACATCTTCCCAGCGCGTGTCGGCACAGCCGACCTTTATGGAGATTTCACTTCCCTCCGTCAGAAAAGCGAGGCGGTCAATCGCGCTTTGGGTGCTTGCCGACAGCACAACCTCGTCGTCGGCGATTGCGTAAGCGGATGTGCCGCGCAGGACGCGCGAAACGACGCCGGTCGTCGTGCCGCCCGGTCTGATCCGGCTCCAGGCGCGTATGACGACATGCAAGCCGTCCTGCGTGGTCTGCGTGGTGGCGGAAAAATCCGGCGTGTACATGCAAACCATGTCAGGGCGGCGCAATTTATTGAGCTGATCGACCGAGACGTCCCCATTCTCGCTTGAAACGGTGATGGAGATACCGGGGTCGCCCAAAAGGACCCCGCCGTCGGGGGTAAAGCCGATGGCAGGCAGGGAATGGTTTTGCCGGTCAAAAGACGTAAGGGTGCCGTTGCGTATTTGCAGGCCGATCAGCGTCATATTGGAGTTATAGAAGCTCGCGTTGATTCCGCCGACTACGTCCAGTCCTTGGCTCCTCAAACGCGCCGCGGCGTCCGCTATGGTCAATCCGCCGTTGAAAATACGGTCGGGGCCGACAGTTACCGGGAGCAGCCCGGCGTTGGGGGAATAGGAGAGGATATGCTCTTCCGCAAGCCCCGCGCCGCTGTGCAGCAGAGAGTTGACGGTATACTGCGTCAGGTCGGCCGGCGTATATGTATGGGAGCGGTAATAGGTATGTCCCCCGCCCATAACCATAGCGCCGACGCCCGCTGCGGGGACGGCTGCCGTCAGGAAGGCGAGGCACAGGAAATACGCGGTCACGCGTTTGAGCATATGTAACACAGTCCTTTTTACGGATAATATCTCCAGTATACCGCAAAAGTACAGTGGTGTAAATGGAAACATAAGACAGAAAACGATGGAACATGACAGGAAATCACTGCTATGATAGGGTTACATAACACGGAAAATATGGGAGGGGACGACATGGCATTCGGCAGGAAGCACGGCCTTATGGAAAGCCGGCGCGTACATATGATCAAGACGGGTGACATCAGGCGCAACCCGTACCAGCCGCGGAGCGTTTTTGACGAGGGAGGATTGAACGACCTCTCGGATAGCATCCGCCAGTATGGCGTCTTACAGCCCCTGACCGTGCGCCGGAGCGGAACGGGCGGTTACGAGCTGGTCGCCGGGGAACGGCGGCTGCGGGCGTCAAAACTCGCGGGCTTGCGCGAGGTGCCCTGTATCCTGCTTGACGCCACCGAAAAGCAAAGCAGCGTCTTAGCGCTGGTGGAGAACCTCCAGCGCTGTGACCTCGATTTTTTCGAGGAAGCCGAGGGCATACGGCGGCTCATCCGCCAGTTCGGGCTGTCACAGGATGAAGCCGCGCGCCGGCTGGGCAAAAGCCAGTCGGCTGTTGCCAATAAACTGCGCCTGCTGCGTCATCCCGACGAGGTCACGGAAGCCATACGCCGCCACGGTTTGACGGAGCGCCACGCGCGCGCGCTGCTGCGGGTCGAAGGGATGGAGGGCAAGCTGGAAGCGGTGGAGCATATCGCAAAGGAAAAGCTCAACGTGGCGCAGGCCGAAGAGTATATAGAACGCCTCCTGACGGGCGGGCCGGAGGAATCGGAAGCCAAGCGGGGCATCCGTACCCTCTATGTGTTCAAAGACATCCGCCTCTTCCTCAACACCGTCACCCGCGCCGTGGAGACCATGCGGCGCTCCGGCGTTAACGCCAGACTGGACAAAGAGGAAGAAGACGGTGATATCCGGCTGACCAT
>JAIRUW010000025.1 GCA_031254195.1 Oscillospiraceae bacterium | reverse complement strand
GCGGATACCTTCCTAAACAGCCTGACGGCAAAGGTCACCGGCAAGACCGTCCGCGCCGGCCCCGCCGAGGCGACCTCCATCGGGAACCTGATGGCGCAAATGATCGCCGACGGCGTATTTACCAATCTGCAACAGGCGCGGGAGGGATTGATTTGGCAAACGTGACCCTTATGCCGCAGCTCGGCATCTCGGAGGAAAGCGCGGTTCTAACGCAGTGGCATGTATCGCAGGGGGACGGGGTCAAGGCCAGGGACAAGCTGTTTTCTATTGAAACGGGCAAATCATCCTTTGATGTGGAAAGCGAGGCCGAAGGCACCGTCCTCGCCCTTTACGCAGCCGAGGGAGACGAGGTTGCGGTGGGTTCACCTGTTTGCGCCATAGGCGCAAAAGGTGAACAGTTAACAGTGAATGAAACGCCGGCTCCCTCCGGCGCTTACGCGTCACCTCCCTCAAAGAGGGAGGCATATGTCCCCCTCCCGGAGGGGGACGGTGCCGTCAGGCGACAGGGGGAGGGATGTTCCCCGCGCGCCAAAGCGCTCGCGGAGAAGATGGGCGTCGATCCCCGGTCGGCAACCCCTACCGGCCCGGAAGGGCGGGTGGTTGAGAGAGACGTTAGGCAGTTAACAGTGAACAGTGAACAGTTAACAGTTAGGAACGAAAAGGTGTGCGTGCGTTACACAGACCAGCCGTTGTCTCATATACGGAGAGTTATCGCGAAGAATATGATGGCGTCTTTGCAAAACACGGCGCAGCTTACCCATACGGCGTCGTTTGATGCGGCTAACATTCTAAACTGCCGTAAACGATTCAAGGAAGACCCCGCCATGTCGGGCGTAACGCTGGGCGACATGGTGCTGTATGCCGTATGCAAGACACTGCCGGATTTCCCGGCGTTGAACGCTCACCTTCTGGACGATACGCTCCGCGTCTTTGCCGATGTGAACTTGGCCGTTGCGGTGGATACCGAGCGTGGATTGATGGTGCCGGTCGTTTTCGGCGCGTCGGGGTTAACCCTGGCCGGACTGTCGGAGCAGGTGAAAACGCTGGCGGGGCAATGCAAGAACGGTTCTATATCGTCTGATAAGTTGTCCGGCGGGAGCTTTACCGTGAGCAACCTCGGCTCATTCGGGATCGAGAGCTTCACCCCTATCCTCAACGCGCCGCAGACAGGGATACTGGGTGTGAATACCATCACATATCGCGTAAAAGCGGACGGTTCATCATACCCCGCCATGACGCTGTCCCTTACCTACGATCACCGCGCGCTGGACGGCGCTCCGGCGTCGCGGTTTTTGCAGGCGCTGTGTACGTATTTAGAACAGTTCTCCTTCCCCGCTGAAGGCGGGGAAGGAGAAAAGGAGAGCTAAAATGGTTGACCTGATCATCCTCGGCGGCGGCCCCGCCGGGTATCACGCCGCCGGACTGGCGGCAAACGGCGGGCTGAAAACCCTGCTGTTTGAGAAAAGAGCGGTAGGCGGCGTATGTCTGAACGAGGGGTGCATCCCCTCCAAAGCGCTGCTGTACTCGGCTAAAGTATACGATATATGCAACGGCGGGGGGAAGAAGTACGGCGTTACGTGCGATAACCCTTTACTGGACTACGCCGCCGCCGTCAGGCGCAAGGACAAGGTGGTCAAGAAGCTGACAGCGGGTATAGAAGCCACGTTGAAGCAAGCGGGGGTTGAAATCGTCCGGGAAACCGCCGTGATTGCCGGACGGACAGACGGCGGGTTTGAGGTGCAGGCGGGCGGGACAGCTTATCAGGCGAAAGCCCTGCTGATCTGCACCGGTTCCGAGCCGGTCCTGCCGCCCGTCAAGGGCGCCGGGGACGCCATGACAAACCGTGAAATACTGTCCCTGACCCAAGCGCCCGAGACATTGGCCGTCATCGGCGGCGGGGTGATCGGGCTGGAGATGGCGAGCCTGTTCAACTCGGCAGGGAGCAAGGTTACCGTCTATGAGATGACGGACAAAATCGCCGGCCCCTTCGACCGCGAGATTTCGGAGGAACTGCAAAGAATCTATGAAAAAAAAGGCGTTGTCTTCTACCTGAACACCGCCGTCGCCGATGTTGCGGAACTGGGCGCGGAAAAGACGCTGGTCAGCGTGGGAAGAAAACCCGTCATCGACGGGCTTGGGTTGGACGCGATTGGCGTCCATACCGAACGGGGCGCGGTCGTCACCGATGAGCAGATGAAGACGTCTGTCCCCGGCGTGTTCGCGGCGGGGGACGTCAACGGCAAGTCGATGCTGGCGCATACCGCCTACCGGGAGGCGGAGGTGGCGGTCAATAACATTGTAGGGGCGATTATTAGTCGCCCGCAAATGACCGATTGCCTGCGGGCGGCTGATAGCCGCCCCTACGTTGACCGTATGAACTACAGTGCCATCCCTTCTGTCATCTATACCAACCCCGAGGCGGCGGGTATCGGCGAAACGCTGGAAAGCGCGAAGGCCAAAGGCTTTGACGCGCGCGAAACCAGACTGCCAATGCAATACTCAGGACGGTTTATGGCGGAGAACGAGGGCGGGACGGGCCTTTGCAAGCTGGTCTGGCAGGACGGGCGCCTGATCGGGGCGCATCTGCTGGGCAACCCGGCGAGCGAGATCATCTCTACGCTGTCGGCAATCCTGTATCGGGAGATGAGCTTGGAGCAGATCAAGAAGATCGTATTCCCGCACCCGACAGTTGCCGAAATCATAAAGGAGGCCGTATTCCATGCCTAGCGGCTCAGAGCCGCAGCACATAGAAGCCTATCTTGGATATACATTGAATCATGATAATGAAGGGTGATTAAGTGCCAAAGTCTCAGTTTATAGACCCGGCACGGGTGCGCGCCAAGGGGGTACTGTCATTCAATGACATACCGCTCAACACGTATCAAAAATCGTTTGCCGAATCGGCAAACGGGTTTTCCAAAGCGGACCTGCTGGGCATGTATCACGATATGCAAATCATCCGAGAGTTTGAGGGGATGCTCTACTCTGTCCGCACCACCAAGCAGTACAACGGCGTGGAATATACCTACACCGGCCCGGCGCACCTGTATACCGGGCAGGAAGCCGCCGCCGTCGGGATGGCGTATACGCTGGACATGGACGATATGATCTTCGGCTCCCACCGCAGCCACGGCGAGGTGCTGGCCAAAGGGTACGCCGCCATCAAGCAGCTGGACGATACGGCGCTGTACGGTATACTGAACGAGTTTCAGGACGGCGCGGTCTTGCGTCCCGTGGAAAGCCTGAACAAATCCGGTTCGGTGAAAGACCTCGCGTCCGACTTCCTGCTATACGGCTTCATAGCCGAACTGTTTGGGCGGGAGCACGGGTTTACACGGGGCCTGGGCAACTCGATGCACGTTTTCTTCACCCCCTTCGGCATCTACCCCAACAACGCCATCGTCGGCGGCTCGGCGGGCATTTCCGCGGGCGCGGCTCTCTTTAAGCGTGTGAACGGCAAGCCGGGGATGGTCGTCTGCAATATAGGCGACGGCAGCTTAGGCTGCGGCCCGGTATGGGAGGCGCTGAACTTCGCCGCGCAGGATCAGTTTACCAAGCTCTGGGAGGAAGAGCGCCGGGGCGGGCTGCCCATCCTCTTCAACTTCTTCAACAATCACTACGGCATGGGCGGGCAGACCTCCGGGGAGACGATGGCCTATGACGTCCTCGCCCGTGTGGGCGCGGGCGTCTCCCCTACCCAGCTCCATGCCGAGCGTGTGGACGGATATAACGTCTTCGCCATGATCGACGCGTTTCAGCGCAAGCGCGAAATCATCGCAAACCGCAAGGGGCCAGTCCTGCTGGACACGGTGACTTACCGCTACGCCGGGCACTCCGCGACCGACGCGTCCACTTACCGCGAGAAAGAGGAGATCGAAGCATGGCAGGCCGCAGACGCAATCAAGGCGTTCAAAGAAGGGCTTGGAATGTCTGCCGAATGCGAGACGATAGAGCAAGAGATCCGCGAGAGGATCACCAAGATCATGAAGCTGGCCATCGGCGCGCCGAGAATGGACTTAGTCAAAGAGCCGGACGGGATTAGAAAGTATATGTTTAGCAACCGGAACAACGGGCGGCAGGTTGCCGCCCCTACGACAGACACGCCATGTACGGGCGGCAACCTGCCGCCCGTGGACGCGCAATGCGCACCCCTGCCACCCAAAGAAGACAACCCCCGCCTGCAAAAGATCAAGTCCAAATCCCGTTTCGCATACGACGAAAGCGGAAAGCCCGTCTCCAAGCTCAAGCAATACAACATCCGCGACGCGCTGTTTGAAGCTATACTGGACAAATTCTGCGAAGACCCGTCGCTGATTGCGTTCGGCGAGGATGTCCGCGACTGGGGCGGCGCGTTCGGCGTTTACGGCGGCCTGACCGAATCGCTGCCCTACCACCGCTTTTTCAACACGCCCATCAGCGAAGGGACGATTGTCGCCGCCGCTGTGGGGTATGGTTTATGCGGCGGCCGCGCCGTGCCGGAATTGATGTATTGCGATTTCCTCGGCAGAGCGGGCGACGAGGTGTTTAACCAGCTCTCCAAATGGCAGGCCATGAGCGCCGGAGCGCTGACCATGCCTGTCGTCCTGCGCGTCTCAGTAGGCTCGAAGTACGGCGCCCAGCACGCGCAGGACTGGACCAGCCTTGTAACGCACATCCCCGGGCTGAAGGTGGTGTATCCCGCCACACCTTACGACGCCAAAGGCTTGATGGCTGCCGCTCTCAACGGGAGCGACCCGGTGGTCTTCTTCGAGGCGCAGAAGCTGTATGACACAGGCGAGCTGTTTCATAAAGGCGGCGTGCCGGAGGGGACTTATGAGGTACCGCTTGGCGAGCCGGACATCAAAATCACAGGAAGCGACATCACCATCCTGACGGTCGGCGCGTCTCTCTACCCCGCCATTGAGGCGGCGGAGACGCTCAAAGAACGGCATGGTCTGTCCGCCGAGGTCATCGACGCGCGGAGCCTTGTGCCGTTCAACTATCAGCCGGTCATTGAATCGGTGCGCAAGACGGGGCGGGTCGTTCTCGTTTCCGACGCCTGCGAGCGCGGGGCGCACATTAACGACATGGCGCGGAATATCACCGAGCTGTGCTTCGATCATTTGGACGCGCCGCCCATAGTGGTAGCCGCGCCCAACGTCATCTGCCCTTGCCCTGAGCTGGAGGAATGGTATTATCCGCAGGCTGGCTGGATTCTGGACGCGATACACGAAAAGATCCTGCCCCTCCCGGGACATACGGTTAAGATGAACTATACTAGCGTAGAGAAGATACGCAGGGAGAAGCTGGGGGTATGACAGTTAACAGTGAACAGTTAACAATTAACAGTTAGGAGACGGGGACGGTAATGAAAGAAGCCATGGCGGCGTTTGTGCTTCTTATCAGCCTTGCGCTGCTCACGGCTTGCGGCAGTGACAGCGGGGCCGCTCAGGTTTCGCCTGGGCCGTCAACCGGGCAGATATATTTATACGGAGAAACCCATGGTGTGGAAGCGATTATGGCCAAGCAGCTGGAAAGTTGGCATGGATACTATACCGACGGAGGGTTGCGCCATTTGTTTGTCGAGCTGCCGTACTATACCGCGGAGTTCCTAAACGTATGGATGAAGTCTGACAGTAACGATATACTAAACGACATATATGACGACATAGCCGGTACCGCGGCGCATGTCCCGTATATGAAAGTATTTTACACAACAATTAAGGAGCAGTATCCCGAGACGGTTTTTCACGGCACCGACGTCGGGCACCAGCATCAAACGACGGGACAGCGTTTCCTTATCTATCTTGAACAGAATGGTTTACAAGACACCGAAGCATACCGGTTGACGCAGGAAGCGATCGAACAGGGCAAACGATATTACAGCGACAATGATTATGCGTATCGTGAAAACATGATGACCGATAACTTTATCCGCGCGTTTGATTCATTGATTGACAAAGACGTAATGGGAATCTATGGCGCGTTTCACACCACATTTGGCCAGACGATCCAATCGATCCCGGGCATGGCCGACCAATTAAGGGAGCGTTACGGCGGCGCCGTCCATACGGAGGATCTGACATGGCTGGCAGTAACCCTCGAAACGAAGAGAATGACCGTGGGCGGAAAAGAGTATGAAGCGTTATATTTCGGAGAACAAGACGTTACATCATTTAGCATAGATTTCATAGAGCGGGCGTTTTGGCGCCTGGAAAACGCATATGACGATTTCAAGGACAACGCGAAAACAGGCAACGTGCTTCCTTATCACAATTATCCTTTAGTTATTGAACAGGGACAGGTTTTTGCGATAGAATATACGAGAAAAGACGGCTCCTTGGTTATGATGTATTTTCGCTCGGACGGGAATGAATGGCAGGGCTATCCGACGACGGAGGAATTCGTACTCCCTTAACACCCTGCCCAATAGACCATAAAGGAGGCGCCCGCCTATGACCACCACAGCTGTGCGGCTATACGGCAAGGACGACCTGCGGCTCGAAACCTTTGCCCTGCCGCCCATCCGGGACGACGAGATATTGGCCAAAGTCGTCAGCGACAGCATCTGTATGTCAACCTACAAGGCGGCCAAGCAGGGCGCGGCGCATAAGCGCGTGCCAGATGACGTCGCGGATAATCCGGTCATCGTCGGGCATGAGTTCTGCGGTGAGCTGGTTGAGATCGGCTCTAAATGGGCAGCCACGGGCTGCTGCGAATCGCGCTCCGCGCCCGATAGAAGACACTTTTTTCATCCGGGCGACAAATTCGCCATCCAGCCCGCCGTCAACGACCCCGCGGACATCTACGCCGCGCCGGGCTACAGCTTCCCCTATATCGGCGGGGCGGCGACCTATATCATCATCCCCAGCGTCTTTATGGAGCGCGGCTGCCTGCTCCCTTACAACGGGAACGCGTTTTACCACGGCTCGCTCGCCGAGCCGATGAGCTGCATCGTCGGCGGGTTCCACTGTATGTACCACGCCAAGGCGGGCAATTATGTCCATGAAATGGGCATCAAATCGGGCGGCAAGATGGCGCTGCTGGCCGGGGCGGGGCCGATGGGTTTAGGCGCGATAGACTACGCGCTGCACTGCACCCGCCGCCCGTCTCTGTTGGTTGTGACCGACATAGATGAAGATCGTTTGGTGCGCGCCAAAAACCTGTTCCCGCCTGAACACGCCAAAGAGTGCGGCGTGGAGCTGATCTATTGCAGCGCGCCGGACACGGCGGCGCTGACGGAGCTGTCCGGCGGCACGGGCTATGACGATGTGTTCGTCTACGCGCCGGTAGCGCCGCTGGTGGAACAGGGCAGCGCGATCCTCGGTCATGACGGCTGCCTAAACTTCTTCGCCGGGCCGACAGACCCCAGTTTTTCAGCCAAACTCAACTTCTACAACATGCACTACAGCAATCACCATACCGCCTGCAACTCCGGCGGCAACACCGATGATATGAGGGAGTCGCTGGACATGATGGCGGCGGGGACAATCGATCCGAGCGCCATGGTGACCCATGTCGGCGGACTGGACGCGGTCATAGACGCGACGCTGAACCTGCCCGGCCTCCCCGGCGGGAAAAAACTGATCTACACGCATATCTCCATGCCCCTGACGGAGATAGAAGGGCTTTGGACGCCGGAACGCGAAAAGGTTCTGCTTGAAACGGGGAAACTGTTATGAGGCTAAAAGACAAGGTCGCCGTCGTTACCGGCGGCGCGCAGGGTTTTGGCGCGGGGATCGCGCAATGCCTGTCCGGCGAGGGGGCAAGCGTCGTCATCGCAGACCTCAAGGGCGGGGTCATTACCGACGTGACCAAAGAAGAGGATGTAAAGAGACTTTGCGATACCGTCTTGGAGCAATACGGCAGGCTGGACATTTTCATCTCCAACGCCGGCATCCTCAAGGCGGGCGGCCTGGAGGAGATGAGCCTGGAGGATTTCGAGCTGGTCGCCAAGGTCAACTACACCGCCTTCTTCCTCTGCGCCAAAGCGGCGGCGAGGGTCATGAAAGCGCAGCGGGAGCAATACCCTGAGAGAATGTTTGATATAATCCAAATCAACAGCAAATCGGGGTTGGAAGGCTCGAACAAGAATTTCGCCTACGCCGGAAGCAAATTTGGCGGCATAGGGCTGGTGCAGTCCTTCGCCTTGGAGCTGGCGGCATACGGCATCAAGGTCAACGCCGTCTGTCCGGGCAACTATTTCGAGGGACCACTGTGGGCCGACCCTGAACGGGGCCTGTTCGCGCAGTACCTGAACGCGGGGAAGGTCCCCGGGGCTGAGACGGTGGAGGACGTCAAGGCGTTCTATGAGGCCAAGGTGCCGATGGGGCGGGGCTGTGCTCCCGAAGATGTGGCGAGGGCCATCCTCTACTGCATAGAGCAGCAGTATGAGACCGGGCAGGCCATTCCTGTGACAGGCGGACAGGTTATGCTCAGTTAACAATTAACAGTTAACAGTGAACAGTTAGGAGACGGGGATGCGAAAGGACGTTAACAACCATATTCATACAACATACTCTTTTTCGCCTTATACCCCCGCGCAGGCGGTGCGGAAAGCGAAAGCCGCCGGGCTGGCGGCGGCGGGGATTGTGGATCATGACACCGTCGCCGGCGCGCCGGAGTTTATCGCCGAGGGCAAGCGGCTGGGGCTGCCTGTGACCGTTGGGTTTGAGATGCGCGTCTGGCACGCCCACACAGCCATCGGCGACCGCCGCACCAATCATCCTGATCAGACGGGGCTTTCCTACCTGACCTTCCACGGCGTCCCGCATACGAAGTTTGACGCGGTGACGGAGTTTTTAGCGCCTGTCCGCAGGGCGCGGGGAGAGCGCAACCGCGCGATGTGCAAGCGCCTCGGGCTGGATTATGAGCGTGACGTCCTGCCTCTCTCGATGTTCCATCAAGGCGGTTCGGTGACCGAACGGCACATCCTGTTCGCGCTGGCCAAGGGAGATTACGCGCTGCTGGGCAAGCTGAAGAGCGATTTTGAGGACTACATCCCCTCCCGGCGGGACGAGTGCCCGGACATAGAAGAGGCCGTCCGGTTCGCGGATGAAAACGGTTTGATAGCCGCCTACCCTTACTTGGGCGATGTGACGAACTCCGTTACGGGCGACAAAAAGCCGCAGGTATTCGAGGATGGGTATCTGGAAGAGCTTTTTGCGATCCTGCATACTCTCGGATTCCGCGCCGTTACCTACGCGCCATCCCGCAACACCCGAGAGCAGCTTGTGCGCATCCGCGCGCTGTGTGAGCGGTACGGTATGCTGCAAATCTCCGGCGAGGACATCAATTCGCCCGGCCAGCCCTTTGTTTGTGACGCGATTCGTGACCCCCTCTTTCATAACCTCTTGGAGGCCTCTTGGACGCTGGTTGACATGACGGGTTCACCGTAAAACGCGCAGTTCGGGGGGCCGGGACAGTACCGTGACCTCTACAACTCCGGTTTGCGTATGAAAGACCAGGCCGCGCCCAAGCGTACCGCCGGTATCCTCGGCGGCGACGCGGATTTTGTGACCCGCCAGTATCGTTTTTACGGCTTCGATGTTGTTCTTGCCAACGGTGATGACCTGCTTTTCCCCGGCGGAGAACACGCTCGCCCCCCCTGTGATTTTGGCGGTAAGACTGTTTGGGGAAGCGCCGCCGCTTACCATGAGCCGGATCAGCCCGGCAATGCCGGTATCGGCGAATTTTCCGGCAAGACTTTGATCGTTTTCCCTGTTCCAAGGCAGCATGATATGAGCCAGTCCGCCTACTTTCTCTTTCGCGTCGTAGAGGCAGACGGCAACGCAGGAGCCGATACCGATTGTGGCAAGGGCGTCAGGCGCCCTTGCCACAGCGAAATCAGCCATATTGACCATAACGGTGTTGCTCATTTGCTATAAAATCAACCGGTCTAACGTAGCGACAAGCATTCCGATCTGAGGTTTGGACAGATGGGCGTCAACACCCAGAGCCTCTCCTCTGGTCTGCATGGACTCATCAATCAGACTGGAGAATACGATGACCGGCAGCTTACCTAAGCTCTTTTCACTCTTGATTAACTTAGTCAGGTGATGCCCGTCCATTCTGGGCATTTCGATATCTGTGATAACAGCCGCCACCTTGGATTCGATTGGAATCCCTTGCGTGACACAGTCTTCGCTTGCTTTTTCTAAATATTCCCATGCGTCCCGGCCGTTGTTGAAGGGGCGCACATTGGAATATCCTGCTTTCTCCATGGCTTCTATGAGCATCCGTTGCAGGAAAACCGAATCCTCGGCTATCACGATCGGTTTCTCGCTCCGCTCCCGGCTCCCCATCTCCGCGATTTCGGAAAGCTGCAACCCGGTCGCGGGGCTGATGTCGAAGAGGACCCTCTCAAAGTCGATGACCGTTACCAGCTTGCTTCCGATTTTGGCGTTTCCGGTAACAAGGCTGTCCATGCCGCCATAGACCGTGGCGTCAGGCTTTTCGACGTCGCTCCATTTGATACGGTGCATCGCTTCTACCGTATGGACATGGAACGCCGCGTCCATGTTGCTGAAATTGGTCAGCATCAGCATGTCCCGCTCTGAGTTCTCACGTTCGGCCAGTCCCATATAATAGGGAAGGTTGACCACGGTAATGATCTTATCCCTTGGCTTGAAGACGCCCTCGATACTCGGATGCGAAGACGCCATGGGCGTAAGTTTCCTGTATTGCATAATCTCCGTTACCTTGGCCACATTGATCCCAAAGAGGTTGCCCGCGATTGTAAACTCTAAAAGCTCCAGTATACTGGTGCCGTCTTCGACATGGGTTCCGACAGCTTTCCTTCGCATTTCCTGCATCTTCTGGGCCTCCTTTTCCGTCCTGTGATTTATTATATCATTATATTATTGAAAAACAAGGGATTATTCCAATGTTTTCGTTTCCTCTTCATAATACATAGCCACGCAGTGCAAGTCCTTACTGCTCTTGACCACACGGTTGTGTGTGCGGATAAAAGGATGCTCCGGGTCGGTTTCATCAACCGAGTCTATGACGCCGATCTCCCCGTTGGACAGCAAGACCGGTTTATCAATCAGCTCTTTTGGCATGTTACGGACAAATGTATCCACAAAATACGGCTCCAATTCCGCTCCGCGCATCTCTTTTATCTGCTTTAGAATGCGGAATGGGTTTTGCGGGCCTTTATAGACGCGGCGGGACACCATCGCGTCATAGATGTCGGAAATGGCTGTAACCCGCGCCGCCGACGGGATAGCCTCCTCAGAAAGGTGATCCGGGTAGCCCCGGCCGTTGCGCTTTTCATGGTGGCCGCGCGCGGCGCGCCGTATTGTTTCGGGGAACTCGGAGAGCAGGTCGTATGTATAGACCGCGTGCATCTTGACGACCTCGAACTCTACGGTGGTCAGCGCGCGGGGGGCATTCAGCACCTTTTGCGGGAGCAGCGCCTTGCCGCAGTCATGCAGCAGCCCGATCATGACAAGCAAATCCACATCCTTTTTCGGCAGGCCGAGCCACCTGCCTATCAGGCCGTTGAGCAGGCCCACGTTGATGCAGTGGCGCTGGAGGTATTCATCCACCGGGGCGATTGCGTTGATCATACTCACGAGCAGGTCGGGCCTGGTGACCTCCAGCCGGTTGGAAAGGCTCTCGGAAACCGCGTTCAGCTTCTCCTTCGGCACATGGCTGGCATGTTCGATCTCCAGCAGCAGGTTCAGCGTCTCATCTTTGACGTCTGTATAGCCTATCCCCTCTTCCAGTTCCGCCTGGCTGACGACCTCGCACGAAAGGCTGTGCTTGAGCAGTATTTTGTGCGTTTCCGCCGTTACGTAAATGGTATCCTTGCCGCCATTGATCTGCTTAATCGCCTCGATCTGCTCCGCGTCCAGCGTATGCCCCCGGCGGAGCAGCAGAATATCGGCTTCGGCGTTATAGACGTCGTGCGGGATGGTCATGCCGTCGTAGAGGAGGTCAATCGGGACAGAGACGAGGGTTTCCGGGTTCATACTACTCATCGCCGCCACCCACAAAGGAACAGCCGTATTCGGCGTATTCCTCCACATCCCTGTGGTAGATCGCGATGGCGGTCAGCAGCTTGCCGCCGCCGGCGGCTTTCAGCCGGACCCGGATCATATCGCCGTCGGACAGGGTGCGCTGTTTGACGCGGATTCTCATCCCATCCTTGCTGATGTTGACAAGCCTGATCTCCACCGGACTGTGCAGCGGAAACGGCTTCCCGTCGCAAACCAGGCTCTCTATGCTTGCCGGCATATCAATTTTGAAGCGTATCTCATGGCGGCTCTCGGCCTCCGCCCCCCTGTAAAGCGTGATGACCTTATTCAGCCCCCCGCGTTTGTGGATTCTCCCTTTGTAAACGTGGGGCGTTGGAGCCGTCAGAATCAGCACTTCGCAGGACGCGCCGACGGCGAGCGAGGGTAAGTCCTCCACCTCAACGGAGTTCTCATTCGCGTCGTAGTCTAAAATCTTAAGCTCGGCCAGCTGGTTCGCCTCTTCATCATAAATGAGCGCGGCGCAACCCTTATATTCTTTACGCATATCCCTAAAGCACCCCCCGAAATCTCGCGTGGAGCTATGTCAGCATTATACCGCCGGACGGCTGAAAAGGCAAGGGGCATCCCCGAAACTTTTGCCGAAAACCGAAAAAATTTGCAAAAAATGCAATTATACTATAGCATTTTACAGGATAACGTGGTAAAGTAGGGCATCAGGCCGGGAGGATTAGCATTTATATGGCTGCACAACTAAAAGCCAAAATTGTGAAGTGGAGGTCACCCTAAATGAAAGCCATGAGGAAACCCCTCGCGCTGGTACTCACCTTCGCCATACTGTTGGCGTTTGTCCCTGTGGCGGCGCCTGTCGCACAGGCGGCATTTACACCGATTACAGGATGGGACATGATGGAGAAGTTGGGCGTGGGTTACAATCTCGGTCATTTAGAAAGTTGGAATTATACGGATAGAAACGAAGACGGAACATACAAAAAAATGGGGTTGGAATCCGAAGTCAGTTGGGGCGGCGAGAGGATTGAACAGTGGCAGCTCAAATCTATGGTACAAAAGGGTTTTTCCAGTGTGCGGTATATTATTTCGTGGCAGCCGCATCTGGATGATGACTACATCATAGATAAAGAGTGGATGGACAGAATCGTGGAGGTTGTCGATATGGCGCTGGAAGAAGGTTTATATGTAATAATAAACACCCACCACGAGCATCTCTTTCACGACTTTTTAGGTGACGGCAACTACGAGGAAGCCAAGCGGTACTTGTTCACCGTTTGGACGCAGATTGCGGAAAGGTTCAAAAACTATTCCGAAAAGCTGATATTCGAGCCGATGAACGAGCCTTGGCCGAGGACTAACTACGGTGACCCCGACGCCGACGGCGGTGCAGGCTGGCAGTCGGAAGAATGGACTGCCGAAAAAGAAATCGCGGAGTTTGCCGAAAAGGTTAATGAATTGAACGGTGACGCTCTCAATCTCATCCGCAAAAGCGGCGGATACAACGACAAGCGCGTTGTGATGCTCACAATAACGCAGGCGGAATCCAAGTGGTTATGGCGTTATAAGCACCCCGACGACCCGTATACTATGGTTGGCGTATTTTTTTATCCGTCCGGCAAATATGAAGAGATCGCTTTCCAACAGGTAGAAATGGCGTTGGACAAAGGGATTCCTGTTGTCATAAAAGAAACATTTCCGTTAAATATAGATTCTTCAGATCAGGCAATGGAGTGGAGTAAAGCAACTTACAAAAGGCTGGCAGATATGGGCGCTGTGCCGATGATATTTGATTTGCTGGGAGGAGGAGTGGATTTCTGGAGTCCTTTTCCAATGACAATATTTGAAAAAATGACTGGTGAATGGTATGATGCTTGGCTTGAAATCATATTTAAGGCATACGGCAAAACGATGGGAACCGATTACCCGCCGCCGCCGCCCGATTTGCCGTATGAGCTGAAAGAACCTTATACGGAGAAGCAGTTTACATTTTGGACGCCTCCCACACGAGAGCTTGCGGCGGCGGAGAAGATGGTGGTGGAATATGAGGGAAGGCTGAACAGCGGGTATGCGTTCGTGCGATTTACCTCCGATTGGGCGCAGTTTAACAATGGTGATAAAAGAATCACCGAAGAACCCGGTAAGCTGACATTCGATATACGCGGGCTGGAAGGGAATACTGTCGGCTTTGCCGCGTGGGGCGCGGGCGACGCCGCGAAAATCAAGCGTATCTACCTCGACACATGGGAGGGCTCCGAAGTGCCCAACCTAGCCACCGCCGACAGCTGGGCGCATGACCACATCCAGCAAGCAGACGCCAAAGGATTCCTCCCCGCCACCCTGCAAAACAACTACAAAGCCGACATCACCCGCGGCGAGTTCGTCACCCTCGCCATGAGCTGGCTGCGCTACAAAACCAACATGACCAACGCGGAACTGCTGGCCAAACACGCAAAGCCGGAAAACATGGACAGGACGTTTACCGACACGGCTGACGCGGACATATTGGCTGCCGCGCGCTTGGATATCACAGCGGGAACGGGCGGCGGCCAGTTCGGGGTCAATACGAATTTCAACCGTGAACAGGCGGCGATCATGCTGATGAAGATATGCAGGATTGTCGGCACGTTCAAGGAGGACACGTCGGATTTCGGGTTTACCGACATTGACGCGGCGCAGTGGCTTCCCGACGCGCTGAACTATGTGGGGCATAACGGGGTGATGAGCGGCAAGCTCGGCGGCAGATTCGCCCCCAAGGACAACTTCCAGCGTCAGGAGAGCATTATTGTGTTCAATAAAATGGGATAGGACGTAGGGACGCGCAGTGCGCGTCCCTACTGTTGATCAGCCCGCAATTCGCACACATTGCAATGGGGCCTGGCGCAAGTTTTCTTAGCAGGGCAATTCGCAAAAGCCTCGCTAAGCATCCGCTCCCGGTCGGCATGTCTTTCATCCCGGATTTTCACATAAGCCCTGCCTAAATATTGCGTCGGTTCCGTTTCGCAAATCTCATCCAAAAGATATAGGGTATACACAGGCCCCTCACAGACGAGGCTATGCTCCTTTGCGTAAGCCGCCATCCTTTGGGGAATATCGCCCAACTCACCGTAATATCCCCGTTTGTATCCGGCGAGGTATTTGCCCGCGCCGCTTACACAGTTTCCCAGCGGGTCCAGGGAGAAAAACTTGTCCGGTTTGTTTGCCCCAGCTAGGAAAGACTCCATGTCATAGTGATACCCGCCGATTGGAAAACGCAGGTTGACCCTGTATTCCAGCGCCGCTTCCGTGAAGGCCATAAACGGCTTATAGTATGTCTCCACATCGGTGTAGTCGTTTTCCGGGCCAAGGATGAAATGGGCGTCGTCTAGCATTTCCACCTTGACTGTGTCGTCAACGGCGAAAATCCCGCTTTGAATGTTCGTGCGCAGCGTATGTACAATCGAATATGCCGTCCGCAGTTTATAGAGGTTATAGTCCAAAATGACTTCCTGCTTGGACAGAAGCTCCATAACGCTCTCCGGCGACCGGTTTTTCGCCATTTCCTTTATGTCCTCCAGCTTGACCCCCAGGTCGGTAAGGACATTGATGAAGTGTAATGTCTTGCTTTGAATAGGCGTGTAGTAACGGTAGTTGTTCTCCTCTCCGCGCTCCGCAGGAGACAGAAGCCCGATCTCGTCGTAAAACCGGAGCGTGGATTGCGTTACCCCCGTAAACTTAGCGAAATTCTTGATCGACATCCTTGAAAAAGCGTCCATACCGCACCTCCGTCTATTTATCAGGATATTATTGATTATTATAGCACAAAGCTGGCGTAAATGGCAAAAAAGTCTCGATATACTTTAAGAAATTTATTCGCGAAAAAATGCTGTTCCGAAGCGATTTTCCATATCATGGGACTCCCGCAAGTGTGATGATTGCCTCAAATCCCTTGGCTCAAGGGATTTGAGGCTTTTCTGTAATGCCAAAAAAAAAGAAAAAAGTTTTCAAAATCCTATTGACCTTCAAGATTCTTCATCCATTACACTATAAACACAAAGGGAAATAAACAGCCGCCACACAAACGAAATCAGGAAGGTGAGAACAATGACAAACGCAATTACGATGGAAAACGGCCTGAAGGCGATTGCGAGCGCGGAGGTATCCTTTGAAAAGCAATTCAACGGATATGCCAAAGAGCAGGTAGACCGCTATATAACCCACCTCGCCAGCGCGTACCAAACGGCCTACAATGAGTACCAGACTGTTTGCGCCAAGTACAACAATCTGCTGGAAGATTATAAGA
Source organism: Oscillospiraceae bacterium (assembly GCA_031254195.1). Taxonomy (GTDB): domain Bacteria; phylum Bacillota; class Clostridia; order Oscillospirales; family UBA929; genus UBA929. The sequence goes on along the minus strand of JAIRUW010000025.1, from coordinate 32,225 downwards.
AACTGGAGGCCCGGGAACAAGACAGGCCGGACGCGGACGTCATCACCAAAACGCTGGTCAACACGGAAAAGTTCGCGCAGAAGATTTTGGCGGACGCGCAGATTGAGGCGGAAAAAATCAAACTGGAAGCCCGGATCGAAGCGGAAGCGAAGAGAGCGGCAGCGCAAAAGCTGATCGACGACGCGGCTGTCAAAGCGGCCCGGATCAATGTCAGCGCGAAACAGAACATGGAAGTGGCCAACGAAGAAATCGCGCGGCTGATCAAGAGAATGCAAGGCCTTACGGCTCCCGAAACGACCGGCGCGCTGGAACCTCAGATGAACGATCTGTCTTCATTGATTTCGCTTAGGAACATTGGCGCGTAACCGCGCGCCCGGGTGATACGCTTGAAGGAGGGAGCTCAAAATGGCTTTGAGGACGTTAGACGAGCTGAACAGCGAGTTTGCCGCAAACCATCAGGCACATGACCGGGAACCGGAGCGGGACCCGATTATACCGCTGGTCATTGAAGTGGAACCGCCCAAACCGGTGCAGCACCCGGTCCGGCATAAGGACAAGAAGAAACCCAAAATGTTTGCTCTTGTATCGGACGTCCTGTTCTATGCCGCCATCCTGCTGATTCTAATCACGGTCGCGACCTCCGGGACAAACAGCGGGAAGCCGAAGTCGATTTTTGGTTTTTCGTATTTTACGGTCATAAGCGGCAGTATGGCGGATGAAATCCCCAAAGGCTCGTTCATTTTGGTCAAGCAGGTTGACCCGCAGGAGTTGAAAATAGGAGACAATGTAACGTACATGTACGGTACAGACAAGACAATCACACATAAGATAATGACTGTCTACGAGAACTATCAGAACACCGGCTCCAGAGGTTTCGAGACGAAAGGCACCAATAATACGCGCCCGGACGAGGAAATCGTCCATGAAGACGATGTGGTTGGCAAAGTCATTTTCACCCTCCCGGCCGCCGGGGCCGTCATGTCCTCCCTAGGGGAGAATGTCCACATTGTATTTATCCTGTTCGCGCTGTGCATCGTCTTCTCTTTCTCTATCCGAGGCCTGTTCGTGAGGCAGGCAAAAAATGAAGAAGGAGGAAAACACACTGTATGAGGGTTTGTTTGGCGACCAGCTGCTTGGGTATGACAAGCAGCAAGTGGATGAATTCATCCAAAAGATCTTCGAAGAACACTCCAAGACAGTTCAAACACTTCTGGAAATGCAAAGCCAAGTATCTGAAAATTTCTAAGCGCAGTAAAGTTTCGCAGCAGTACACACAAAGCAAAGGAGGTGCCGTAATGGCAAAAGGGAATAAGCGGCCGTATCGGCTGCTCCGCCTATCCGCGATGTTGATTTTATTGGTGTTGACGATGCTTCACGTGACGTATGCCATGTTTAGCGCCAACAGCTATGTCAACGAGTTTATCGGAGCGGATAGTATCGACATCGACGTGACCAAGATCTGCGTCCCGTATGCAGGCCACCCTGATTCTATAGAGGTGCAGCTGTACCGGAATAGTGTTCCGTACGGAGGACCCGTTGTGGTCGGCGAGTTGAACGATTGGCGCTATACATGGACGGATCTGGATAAAAACGCGGTATGGACGGTGGACGAAGTCTTGGTACCGGATGGCTATGTGAAAACCATTGCAGGCGGTATGGAACAGGGCTATGTCATAACAGACACCAAAACCACCACCCCCCCCACGACGACGCCTACACCTCCGGGGCCGACTAACCCGCCCGGACCGACGCCCACACCTCCAGGGCCGACTAACCCGCCCGGACCGACACCCACACCGCCGGGACCGACTGACCCGAATAGACCGACGCCCACACCCCCAGGGCCAACCGACCCGAACGGACCGACCCCTACACCCCCAGGGCCAACCGATCCGAATGGGCCGACGCCCACACCGCCAGGACCAAACGATCCGAACGGACCGACGCCCACACCGCCGGGACCGACTGACCCGAATGGACCGACGCCCACACCGCCGGATTTCAAACCGCCGAAAACGGGAGACAATACCGACGCGATCTCGTGGCTCCTCCTTCTGGCGATCTGCACAGCAATCCTGCGATATGTGCTGTTCTTCAGAAAATGCCGGAAGTGCGGCAAGGAGCGTGATGAATGATACTATGGATTGCTGTATTCCGCGCAAAAGTGAATTTGCTTTAGGTTTGCTTTTGCGCGGTTTCCAGCACCTGTTCCACCCGTTAGCAGACCCATTTGCGCGAAAAAGTCTCAAGTTGCTGTTAGGAAAAAAGGAGCTTAATAGGGCTTCCCGGAGTGAATCGCCCCCTAATATGGAAGCCGCGGAACGCTTTATCGCCCGAAACCCTAGAGCCAAGAGCTTTTTAAGATTCGAGAAATAGTCAAAAATATTTTCAAAATTTTCAAAGAAACCTATTGACCTTCAAGATTCTTTATCATTTATGATATAGATACAAAGAAAAAAAGGAGTGTAAACAATGAAAAGGAAACTCATGGCTGTCACAGCCCTCCTCGCCGGTCTTGCGATCATCATCACGGGAACCTTCGCGTGGCAGCAAATCGCCGAGGAAACCAACGAGTACATCGGAAGAGCCGGCGACCCGCCCAAGGTGACCATCCGCGAAGACTTCGACCCCAAAGCCAACATGAAAGACGTATTCGTGGAAAACACCGGCTCATTGACAATGTATGTCCGCGTAAAGCTGGACGAGGCGATGAACCTGACAAACAACCAATGGCGCCCGGCCAAGGGAAGCTCGGATTGGGTGACCCACACATACGGAACGGCAGCCATTAACTGCGGCCACGGCAACTCGGCCGGCAAACTGTTCCACGATTACTTCACATGGACGATGGGCGGATGGAAATACTACATGCCTTCGACCGGTTCCAAGTCGGTCATCAATGACACCAACAAGTACGACGGCACCGAGCCGGGCATCAAGAAGACCCCCGACGCCCAAATCGTAACGGCGGCGCAATTCCTCGCAATGACCTCCGACGCTCAAAAAGCCTTCTTAGGCTGGATCTTCTCCACAGACGGTTACGCTTACTGGTCCCAGCCGCTGAAGGCGGGCGAGGCGACGGGCCTACTGCTCCACGGGGTCAAAACAGCCGACATCCTCAAAGACACCGAATACTATTACGCGATCAACGTCATAGTAGAGGCTGTCGATAAAGCCGACATTCCGATGTGGACAGACGGCGAGGAATCCAAGGATGGCAGCGGCATGAAGCATCCTGAAGCCACGACCGACGGCAAAGAAGTCATCGACATCATCGTAGGCAATGAAAACGGCGGCAACGGTAGCGGCGGCGGCGATGAGAGCTGGGTCAACAAACCCGCCGGCGGATTCACCCCGGAAAGTGGCGACAGCTACATCTACACTCGCAACTTCATGTACGGCGATGACAAATCAAGTGACCCAAGCTACGCCGTAGATCAAACCGGTTCAATACATCTGGACAAAATCATCCCCGACGGCAACTACGATGTAACCGCTGTAGCGGTAGACGGGAAATACAGTTCGTACATAACCATCGGCACTTGCGCGAATGACTCCGGCAAGAAGTCCATCATCTTCAATTACGAACCCACGAAGAATGATTGGATCACCGCAGGCGGAGCCCCGACGATCAATGTTCAGGTGAAGCTCACCAGAACCGACGGCAAGACGGCAACCATTACCATCAATATGATCTATGACAACAGCTTGGTGCAAGGCTATTAATGATCACACGGACCATCGGCGGCTCCGTCCGCAAAAGACCGGAGCCGCCCGGAAAACCAGAACCTCAAATAAAAACAACAACCCCATGCACATTTTGAAAGGAGAATACCCATGAAAACTACAGTATTAAACCACAAGAAACTCCTCGTATCGGTCGCGCTGCTGCTGGCCGCGCTGATAGCGGTCGCCGCACTGGCAACCACGATGGGAAAAACGATGGCCAAGCCGGACGACGTAATTGTAACCCTGAGAAGCGAATCAGGAATCCCCGAGGCCTTTTATATTGAGGCCGGAACAACCAAAAATGTGACGGTATCCAATTTACACAGATCACTAAGCAGCAATACGACATTGGCCACTGTCCTCTTTGAAAAAACCGGCACTCAGAATCTTCACATCACCGGCAAAAAAGCCGGCGTGGTTACGATCTCGAGCGGTACGACCATGGGCGCGGTAAGCGCCGATAGATATCAGATCATCAACTCCAACAACATCAGCGTCTACACCATCCAAAACGGCGGCGTCATCCAGTTTAACAACGCCAGCGGTTCCGCGTCCATCCCGGTGACGGTCGTCCAAGGGAACGACAACATTGTCTGGCAATCCACAAACGAAGCGGTTGCCCAAGTCAGCGGCAAAACAGTTACCGCAAAGGCAAAAGGCGTGGCCCTGATCGTCGGCAAGTTTACCGACAAATGGGGCGTTGACCGCGACATCCACATCCTGACGGGCGTAGGCGTTGACCTCGGCGGCGGCATCAGCGGCGGCGGCTGCACAGGCGGCGGAGACGGAAACTGCACCGACCCCGACTGCCCGAAGCATGGCTGCACTGACCCCGGCTGCACTGATCCTGACTGCCCCACCTGCACCAACCCCAACTGCCCAATCCACGGCGGCAACGGCGCTGGCAACGGCGGCAACTGCACCGATCCTAACTGCCCCGAGCATGGAAACTGGATCAAAGGCCCGGACGGCAACTGGTACAGACCGGACGGCGGATCCAACAACATTTGGGAAAACGGCGGCAACAGCGCAAAACCCAATCCCAGTGAGCCTCCCGTGTATGTCTGGGGCGGCGAAGACAAAAATCCCGGCACAAGCGACGACAAACAACCGGTCATCAAAGACGGCAGCGACTACTGGGTGCACATCGGCCAGAACGTCTGGCAGAAGGTTGATAAGGACAATCCCACAGAGCTGCTCTTCCCCCTGACAGGCGGCGGCCCGGATGAAAACCCGGCGAAAACCCCCGGAACCCCCATTTATGAATGGGACAACATATACTACATCGGCCCCCTCGGCCCCGACATGGACGGATACACCTACTACTACGGCGACAAAAAATACCAAGGCGACGGCAAATTGCAGAGCCTTGACGGGTACCTGTTCAGCGCCACCGACGAAAAATATTACCTCCACAACGGCCAAATGACTACTGAAAAACCCGCGTACGCCATTACCAAGGTCACCATAGACAGCCCGCTTCCTGGTCACATTGCCACAAAGGGCAGCGCGCTCTTCTTTGAGACCACCGTATCCGGCGTCGGAAACCAATCGCTAATCCCGCAGGATGTCATCTTCCAGGTCATTGCGAACGGCGGAACGACAAGCGCAATCGTCTCATACGACCCCGTAGTCGGAAACCCCTATGTAACCGGCACCGTACTCATTCCCGTAGCAGAGCCGGCGGACGCCGTCATCGTCCGTGTCATGTCAAAGGCCGACCCGAGAGTATACGCAGACTACATTCTGAAAATGACAGACAGCGCGACCATCGGCGGCAGCGGCGGCGGCAGCAGCCAACTCTCCGTCAGCCCGGGCAACGTCATAAAAAAAGCGGGCGGCTGCCAAAACTTCAAAGCCTACAATGCAGGGAAACTGGTCAGCGATAGCAAGGTAAATTGGAGTGTCATAGGCGCTACTTCCAGCAAAACCCACATCAATGCTTGCGGAACACTTCACATCGGCAGCGATGAACAAGGATCAGTGCTGGTCGTGAGAGCGGCTCTCAAAGAAAACACAAGCATCTACGCCGACGCGACAGTAACAGTCATCAGGTAACAGCGGTAACGGTAGGACGACCGCAAAGCAACGCGCAGTAACCGGGCCGGGGGCGGTGCCCCGCCCCCAACAAAACCCGGAGACGCAAGGCCGGGGGCGAGGAAATCGTCCCCGGCGTACTTAAGAAAAGGAGGCGGCGGCAATGGCAAAGGCGGTACGGTTTGTATGGATAGCGGCATTGACGGCGGTGATCTGCCTGAGCGGGGTTAAGGTATGGAACCTCTCCGCGGGATATATGCAGGAGGCTATGGTCAAAAACGAAATGGACGCGTACCGCCCCCCTGTAACGGATATTGCCACTCCTGCCGAGAAACCGGCCGTCCCGGAAAAGAAGGTTCCGGCGGAGCTGCCGGAAGAGGAAACCTCCAAAGAATCGCCGGAAGTCCCGGAAGTCATTGAAGTTATTGAAAAGACGGTAAATCAGCAGATTGTTAACTTGAAAACGGACGTAAACGAGGACATCGTTGGCTGGCTCACCATCCCAAACACGCGGATCGATTACCCCTTTGTGATCGCGCAGGACAATGAATATTACCTGAGCAGGGACGTCAACAAAAGAGAAGCGAAAGCAGGCAGCATATTCATGGACTCCCGCTGTTCCCCGGATTTCAGCGATAACAACACCATCGTGTACGGGCACAACATGAAAAACAAGAGCATGTTCGGCGACCTGGCCCTGTTCGCGGACGAAACCTTTTTCAACGATAATCCGGTGGGAACCATATTGCTGGAAAACGAAACCTATGTCATGGAGATCGCCGCATATATGGTCATCCGGTCGAATGACGAAATCGTGTATAACCCGTCCGCCAATCTGGAGCAATTCCGCGATTATGCTATCGAAAACGCGCGGAACTACCGGGAAGCCGGTGAATGGGGAAAGGTCGTCGTCCTGTCCACTTGCGCGTATGAGTTCAAGGACGCGAGAATGGTTTTGATCGGTAAGATAGTGCCCTCAATATAATGCACCGTCCGTAAGCCACGCGGGACTAGAAAAGTTTTCGTATTGCTCCCTATCCTCAAAGTCAATCACAGCGGTCGTTGTGTCGCCGTTGTCTGTCATTACGATTTTCACACGACAGGGCAGGCCGCTTTTATCAATATATGTGTACTCCTCCAATATCTCCCGCTCTATCGCGGTTTGGCTGATGTCAAACCGCCTTTTTCTTGCCTCAAAGGTACTGCGCGTGACCGGCTTAGCGTTGCCGGGAGTATACGTTTTCTTGTAAAAGAAATACTCGTTTAGGATTTTTGCTCCGTCTTCCAGCAAGTCGTCAAGCCGGTCGTTCAAACGGACACTATTTTTTGGGCCGAAAAGCAAATGCACAAGCAGTTCGTTCCCGTACTGGTATTCCGTGGTTACGAGCGATATGTCGTGCTGATGGTCTGATGTGTGGTATAGGGCTTGGTCTACGCGATATGTGACGGTCATAGATACCCTCCCTCTGGCTTTCGGTACTTGTGAAAGACTGCTCTTTCAATTATAGCGAAAGCCTACTGTTTCGTCAATGCCGAATACATCAACTTTCGTTTGCCGGATATAATAGGGTAGATGGAGGTGATGTCTTGACTAAGAAACAGCATAAAGAAATGGCTGACCGTATAAAACACCGCCGTGAATCGTTAGGGTTCACGCAAGAAGGGTTCTGTGAAGCGATTGATTTATCCGCAAGTTCCTATACTAAAATCGAGAACGCTTTTCAGAAACCGGCACTCAACACCTTAATTAAGATAGCGCAGCACCTTGACTTGTCTCTTGATTATCTTGTTTTTGGCGATGACGAGGGCAGACTGCAAAAGCCCATCAACATGGACATAATCAATGTAATTCTAAAAAATGCTGATAAAGATAAGATGCGTTATGCGCTTGATATATTTGCGAGAATCGCAGATGAGACAGAAAAACAAGGATGATGGTATGAACACCGTTGCGGCGGTTCGGAATAGGATTTTGCGGCTCTGTGACGAGCGCAATATCACGATTAACAGATTGGCTAATCTATCGGCATTGCCGCCGTCATCCATAAAAAATATCCTCTATGGGAAAAGCCAGAATCCTAAAATCGTCACCATCAAAATGCTATGCGACGGGTTCGGTATAACGCTTGGAGAGTTCTTTCAAGCGGCGGAGTTCGATAACTTGGAACAGGAACTCAAATGATTGCATCAAAAAACAGGGCGCCCTGAACGGGCGTCCTGTTTTAGAGTCAAGCTCACTTTTACCGCAAAGCAAGGCAAACGCATAAAGGAAAATATCCGTATACAGCGGGGGAACATCCTCAGGCCCTGCGGGGCCAGCTCCTTCCGCGGAAGGAGCGAGGAAAGACGTATCCAAATCTCCACCCTCTTTCGCGAAAGAGGGTGCCGCCCGCAGGCGGCGGGAGATTTTCCCCGTGAAACGAGATTATGCTTTTTACCGCAAAGCCTGCTCAATATCCTCCAGAATATCGTCGATATGTTCCAGCCCGACCGAGAACCGCACCATCCCCGGCTCGATCCCGGCGGCGGCAAGCTGTTCGTCGGAGAGTTGACGGTGTGTCGTGGTGGCTGGGTTGAGGATGCAGGTGCGAATATCGGCGACATGGATTTGGGTGGACGCCAGTTTGAGCGCGTCCATGAACCGGACGGCTCCCTCGCGCCCGCCTTTGAGGACGGCTGTGACCACCCCGCTCGCGCCTTTAAGGTATTTTTGCGCGAGGCTGTAATACCGGTCGTTCGGCAGTCCGGGATAGCTGACCGACGCAACCTTGTCCGACGCTTCCAGCAATTGCGCGGCGCGCAGGGCGTTTTGGCAGTACCGCTCCATCCGCAGGGGCAGCGTCTCCAGCCCCAGATTGAGCAGGAAAGCGGAATGCGCCGAAGGATAGACGCCGAAATCGCGCATCAGCTGCATCCGCACCTTGATGATGTAGGCGAGCTTGCCGTACGCTTCGGTGTATGTAATGCCGTGGTAGGTCTCGTCCGGCTGTGTCAAGCCGGGGAAATCCCCGGCGCGCCAGTCAAAATTGCCGCTGTCGACGATCACGCCGCCCACTTGCAGGGCGTGGCCGTCCATATATTTCGAGGTGGAGTGGATAACGATGTCCGCGCCGTGCTCAATCGGCTTGCATAGGATGGGCGTGGGGAAGGTGTTGTCGGCGATCAGGGGCACGTTTTTGCTGTGGGCGACCCTCGCCATTTTTGCAATGTCCAAAACCGTCAGCGCGGGGTTGGCCAGCGTCTCGCCGAACACCGCCTTGGTGTTGGGCTTGAACGCGGCTAAAATCTCTTCCTCCTCCGCGTCCCCGTCTACATAGATGCACTCGATGCCCATCTTGCGCAGGGTGTGGGAAAAGAGGTTGACCGTGCCGCCGTAAATCTTGGATGCGCTGATAAAGCTGTCGCCCGCTTCACATAGGTTCAGTATCGCGAGCAAGGTCGCCGCCTGTCCCGACGAGGTGCACATCGCGCCCGCGCCGCCCTCCAGCGCGGCAATCTTCTCCTCCACCGCCATCACGGTGGGGTTCGCGAAGCGCGAATAGACCAGGCCGATGGTCGGGTCGTCGAATACCGCGCCGATGTCCTCGGCGGAATCGTAGACATAGGTGGTACTCTGCACGATCGGCACGACACGCGGCTCAGTGTTTTTCGGGGCATAGCCCGAATGCAGGCATTTGGTTTCGTCTCTCATGGGGACCCCTCCTAGTTATAACTATTTCCTTACCATACTACAGGCTTGACAAACTGTCAATCACCGCGTACATCGCTCATCGTCAGCGGCTCCGATGTGTCAATCGTCCCGTATACTTCCAGAGGCTGGCCGTCCACCAGCAGTTTCAGCGACGATACGCCCGGCTGCGCGGTGACGGAGCGGACAAGGCAATAGAGTGTCATGCGGCGTGAAACGCCGCCGTTTTCTCCGCCGGAGACAAATTCATGGGAGAAGTTGACGGTACAGACGCCGCCCTCCACCAAGACCGACAGCAGCCGCGTCCCTTCGGGCAGCACAGGCCGCAGCCCCGCCTTCTTTGGCCCCGCGATCAGCTCCTTGAGCATAAAGTCCAGATACCAGACCAGCGTGTCTGTTTCCCGCACGATGAGGGTGCGCGTATCCAGTATGGCCTGTTCCCCCGTTTGATCGGCGAAATACAGCATGATGACGCGCTCGGTATCCTCCAGAACGAGCGAATCAACCAAAAAATCGGACGCGCGGAGAACAGCCGGCTCCGAAATCTGCCCCTCGATCAGAAGCGTCACGCCGTCAATGCCGTCCAATCCGGTCAGTGTCAGTACAACGCAGGCGCGCGCCAATGTGAGCGCAAACCCTGTCAGCGACGCGGCTTCCTCCGAGAGGGTGACCGTCGCCACACCGCCTTCCAGCGCGGACTCCGTCACCGTTACGCCGGGCGGAAACGGCGAGCGCCCCCCTCCGCCAAGCAATACCTGTTCCAACGCGAACTCCCATAACACCCCGCCCTCCGGGCAGGACGGCATGTAGTCCGCAAGAGCCAAGCGCCCGTCCGGCTCGGCCAGGGCGTATACCCTCACCGGCGTCCCTGTTTCGGGCGGCTCCGTATAGCATCCCATAAGCAGAAAAAGGGACGCCAACGCCAATGCCGTCAAGCGTTTCACTCCGACCCCTCCTTATCCGCGAGGGGGAACTTCACCGTAAAGCGCGAACCCTTGCCCACTTCGCTCTCCGCCGCGATCGAGCCGCCCATCCGGGCTGTCATATCGGCCGCGATCGAGAGCCCCAGCCCGGCCCCGCCCGCTTCACGGCTGCGCGCTTTGTCCACCCGGTAGAAGCGGCCGAAAATGAGCGGCAGTTCTGTTTCCGGGATGCCCACGCCGGTATCGGCTACGACGATATGAACCTCCGCGCCTTGGCGGAAAGTGAAAACCTGCACCGTGCCGCCCGGCTTGTTGTATTTAATGGCGTTGTCGATGAGGTTGAATACGATATGGTAGAGGTCGTCCTCCCCGCCCGCGACGCGGCAATCCTTCGCCAGCTCGCAACGCAACTCTACCCCCGCATCCCTTGCCAGCGGCTTCAGCATCCTCGCCACACGGCGCAGCACCGCGGCGGGGTCGGTCACGGCCGCCCGCTCCGGCTGCCGCGTATCCAGCCGGGAGAGCAGCATCAATTTCTCGGTCATGCGGCTCAGGCGTTCCGTCTCCGCGCCGATGTCGGCCACAAACTCCCGGACGGTTTCCGCCGGCATGTCGGGAGTCTCCAGAATCGAGTCGGTCAGCAGGCGCACTGCCGCAAGCGGTGTTTTGAGCTCATGGGAGGCGTCGGACACAAATTGCTGCCGCAGTCCTTCGGTTTTATGCAGGATGGAAAATAGCTGATTCAGCCGCCCGGCCACCTCCGCCAGCTCGTCCCGTCCCCGCACCGGCAGCTCATAGGCGTAATCGCCGCCATACGCGGCGCGGATACCGTACAGGATGACCGATATACGGCGCGTCAGCGCCAGCGCGATAAAGATGGAAAAGAGCACCACAACGGCAAAAATGGCCGTGGATACCCTGAACAAATTGGAAATCAGCCCGGACAGCAATTCACCCTGTGCCGTGTCGTACCGCACGAGATAGAGCGCCCCCATGACCACCCCGCGCGCGATGACCGGCATGGCGAAGCGGCTGTTAAACGCTTCGTCTTTATAGGCCGAATGAAAAACGTCGCTGCCGAAAAGGGCGTCGGCCATCTCAGGGGTCAACGTGTACCGCCCCGTGACCGCGCCGGTGGTGAGGTTGTCGTAAACAGCCAGTCCGTGGCTGTCTACAACGACCGTACGGTATTGGGTCTGGTTGTCCAGCACGGCCATGACGCGCGCCACGCTTTCCACCGTCAGGCTGTCCAGCGCGGAAAGGGTGGACGTCAGGCCGGCGGCCCGGGACCTCATGGCGTCGCGGGTGCTGTCAAACATGATGTTCTGCGAGACCCAGACAGGGTAGGTGTTGAGCAGCACAAGCATAATCATCAGGATGCTTAAGTAAGACAGCGCGATTTTGAGCTGATACCGGCTCAGGGGCATTCTTCTATGCTTTACAATAATACCCCACCCCCCATTTGGTCAGCAGTATCTTAGGGTTCGCCGGGTCAAGCTCCAGTTTTTCGCGCAGGCGGCGCACGTGGACGTCCACCGTACGGATATCGCCCGGGTACTCATAGCCCCACACCAGATTGAGCAGGTTTTCCCGGCTGTAGACGCGCCCGCGGTTGCGTATCAGCAGCTCCATCATGTCAAATTCCTTAGCGGTCAAATCGGTGGACGCGCCGTTGACAAAGGCGCTGCGCTGCGCCGTATTCAGCGTGATGTGGTCCAGCGTCAGCTCTTCGTCCCCGGGGCCTCCCTGCGCCGCCGAGCGCCGCAGGATGGCGCGAATCCGCGCCTTCAGCTCTAAAATGTTGAACGGCTTTGTCATATAGTCGTCCGCGCCGTATTCAAAGCCAATCAGCTTGTCGGTATCCTCGCTGCGGGCCGTCAGCATGATCACCGGCACGCCGGAAAACTCACGGATTTGGCGGCAGGCCTCCAGCCCGTCGGTCCGCGGCATCATCAGATCCATGACGATGAGGTCGAAAGACGCCGCGCGGGCCTTCTCAATAGCCTCCGCGCCGTCCTCCGCCGTCTCCACCTCATAGCCCTCGTGCTCAAGGTTAAATTTGATCCCCTTAACAAGGGTCTTTTCGTCGTCCACAACCAGAATCTTCATGCTCTATCCCTCCTTGCGGCCAATCTGATAAACTCGGTTTTAGCGTTGGTATAGCCGTCACGGTCGTTTTCATAATCACAAAGCAGCCGGAGTTTCAACGCGGCATATTCGGCGGCGATGTGAGGGTTGGCAATCAGGCAGTCCCGAAAACGCAGCTCCTCCCAGTCGCCGGGGTAGCGCACATGGATATGATATACCTTTTCCGCAAAACCCGTGGGCGTATACCCTTTCAAAAACATCAGATGCGGCGGCTGAGACGGAATGGACGGCGGATTCAAGCAGATATATTCCGGTGTCGAAAGCGCGGCAATCAGTTTTTCTATATCGGTATCCTCTTTGATCTCCAACAGAATATCCACCGTCGGTTTCGCAAGCAACCCCGGAACCGCCGTACTGCCATAGTGTGAAATGCGCGTGATATGCTCTGCGCCAACGAGCCGCTCCAGAATTGCTTTCTCCTCCTTAAACCATTCCGGCCACGCGGGGTTATAGTCGCTCAGGATAATCGGATACAACCGGGCGCGTTTCCTGTCATCCAGCCATTCTTTGAAGCGGCAAAACATATTCCTCACCTGTCACTCCTTCACCGCCGCGAAAGGCCGCAGCCGTTCCAATACCTTCTCTCCGATGCCCTTGACGTTAATCAGTCCGTCCACATCCGCGAACGGGCCGTGTTCCTCCCTGTACTCGATGATCCTCTGCGACAGCGCGGGGCCGATGCCCGGCAGGTCTGTCAGCTCGACGGCGGAGGCCGTGTTGATGTCTATTCTCCCCAAGTCGCTGTCGTTATAGACCGCGGTCACTATCTCCGTCTCGCGTTCTCCGGCAATGACAAAACCGTCCGACGGCACCGTTTCCAAAACCGAGTGCCCGACTAGGAAGCCAATCAGCAGTGCCGTCGCTATGGCGCACGGCAGGACAATCTTTTTTTGCACGGTTCACAACCCACCATTTTTATGCTATGATATATTCTACCATACCTTAGAGAGGATTCCTACTATATGCTGCGAAAAAAAAGAACGGCCTTTGCCGTATTGCTTGCCATATGCCTTCTTCTATCCGCACCCCCTGCCGCCGCTTACAGCGACCTGCCCGAGGTGGATATCCAGTCGCGCAGCGCCATACTGGTTCACGCGCAGACCGACGAAGTCCTTTTTTCCCACAATATACATATCCGCCGCGAACCGGCCAGCATCACCAAGGTCATGACGGCATTGCTGGCGCTGGAGCACAGCGGGCTGGACGATGTTGTTACGGCGGAGGAAGGGGATTTCTTCGACATCATCGCGGGCGGGAGTAACGCCGGAATCAAGGCCGGCGAGGAGATGACGCTGCGCGACCTGATTTACTGCGCCATGCTCCCTTCGGCCAACGAAGCCTGCAACGTCATCGCGCGGCATGTCGCCGGCTCCGTTGAGGCGTTTATGGAGATGATGAACGCGCGCCTCGCCGACATAGGCTGCGAGAACACCCAATTCACCAACACGCACGGCCTGCCCGACCCCGAACACTATACCACCGCGTATGACACATACCTGATGGCGCGGGAATGCCTAAACAACCCTGAGTTTATGGAGATTGCCAACACCGAATACATTACCTTAGCCCCCACCAACATGACGCCGGACGGCCGCGCGCTGACCACCACCAATAACCTCATCACCCGCCGCCGCTTCCCCGACTATATCTATCCCTACGCCCGCGGCATCAAGACGGGCCGCACCAACAACGCCGGGCACTGCCTGCTGTCCACCGCAGAGAGGGATGGCATCACGCTCATCAGCGTGGTGCTGGGCGCGTCGGTGGACGAGGAGACGAACCTGATCCGCTCCTTCACCGAGACGCGCGACCTCTTTGAATGGGGCTTCGCCAATTTTACCATGAAACGCATCCTAAGCCGCGTTGATAAGCTGATTGGCGTCAAGGTCATCCAAGGGAAGGACGAGACTGAGGTATATTTAGTCCCCGAGCGCTCGGTCGAGGCGCTGGTGCCGAAAACCCTCAACCCCGAGGATATAGACCGCCGCATCACGGTATTCGAGCCGGAAGGCGTGCAGGCGCCGGTGACGGCGGGCACGGTGCTGGGAGAAGTCAAGCTGTCCTATCAAGGGCACGACTACGGCACCATCCCCCTCCTAGCCGACAGGAGCGTCGAGCGGGACACAAGGGAGTTTCTCCAAAGCGAGATTGCCGAGATTATCTCACGGGATTGGATCAGGTGGGTTGTGATCAGCGTCGCCGTGGTCGCCGCCCTGTACATCCTGATCGCGATAACGCTCAACCGCCGCAGACGTATGCGCAACATGCGCGCCAGCAACTACAGGGGAAGGAAACGGTATTGATTTCTATGCGGTTAACGAATAAGGACATCCTCTCGTCTGTCCGTGCCCAGCTTGCCGTAGACCTCAATTGCAAACCGGACGATTTTGACCGGGACGGCTTTGTGTTCTGCGAAGCAAAAGACAACCCCGGACGGCGTCCGTTTCCGCGCGGCGAACGACACTTCGAAATGTACACAATGGGCGGTGGGGTCGTCGTGTCGGCTACGCCGGACATCCTGCCCTATCTCCGTGAACAGCTTGACGGCAAGAACCGTGATGAAGCGTTTGATATGCCGTTTGTATACGGACAGGGTATTTGCCATTTGCCCGATGTAGAAAAGTTGGCGCCCATACCTGTGCCGGGCGGGATTGAAATTGTAACGGTGGCGCAACCGGACATAGCAAGCCTGTATGTGTATGAAGGGTTTGAATATGCTCTTAACCGAGGCCCGAAACCTCATGCCCGCCCCGATATGCTGGCAACAGTTGCATATGCAAACGGTGTTGTAGTGGGTATGGCAGGAGCGAGCGACGACTGCGAAATGATGTGGCAGATTGGATTAAACGTCCTGCCGGAATACCGTAACCGTGGCATTGCGTCAGTGTTGACAAACCGACTGGCAACAGAGATTTTAGAGCGCGGAAAGATACCGTATTACGGGGCGGCCACAAGTAATATTTTTTCCCAGCGGGTAGCATGTCGCGCAGGGTTTCATCCTACGTGGGCTTGCGTGTACCGCGGCAGATTTGATGATTCGCTGACAGCGCCGACGAGTTGATGAACGGAGGCACGGATGATAGTATGATCTCACATTCCATCGAAGAAACGGAAAGTCACGGCGAAGCTCTTGCCCGCCTGCTCCGCCCGGGCGATACGGTCTGGCTGTACGGCGATTTGGGCGCGGGGAAGACGGCGCTTGTCCGGGGCCTTGCGCGGGGTTTAGGCGTGACGGACCGGGTGACCAGCCCTACCTACGCCATTGTAAACGTGTATACCGGACGCGTCCCGCTGGCCCATTACGACGCGTATCGTTTGGACGGGTTTGACGACCTGCTCGGCGCGGGGTGGGATGAATATGAAAATGGCGTCCGCGTTGTGGAATGGGCGGAACGCGCGGGAGAGACCGGCGGTGTCTGTATTATTGTAACAGCCTTGAATGATACGGAAAGGGAATTTTCGTTATGCTTCTTGCCATAGACAGCTCCTCCGTTACAGCTTCCGCCGCATTGGTGCGCGACGGCGCGCTGGTTTCGGAAGCGTTCCTCAACAACGGCCTGACACACAGCCATACGCTGGCGCCGATGATTGACGCGGCGCTGAGAAACGCGGGAGCGTCGCCGGGCGACGTCACCCAGGTCGTCGTCACCAACGGCCCGGGGTCGTTTACCGGCCTGCGCATCGGCGTCTCAACGGCCTTGGGCTTCGCGAGCGCTTTGGGGCTGCCCTGCGCAGGCGTCTCGTCGCTGATGGCGGCGGCTTACGGCGCTTTGGATTACGAGGGGACGGTGTGCGCCGCGCTGGACGCGCGGCGCGGGCAGCTGTATGGCGCGATTTTTCAAGCGGAGCGGTCCGTCCTGACTCGCCTTACGGAGGACCAGGCCATGGGGCTAGATGATTTCCTCAAACAAGCGCCGCCCCCCGTCTTATGGGTGGGCGACGCCGCTTCACAATGTGCCAGAGAGGGCGACCGTGTCGCCGCGCGGCCGTACGCCTCGGGGTATGGCGCGGCGCTGTGTTTTTTGAACGGGTTTACCCGTCCGGCGGACCGGATTGCGTATCTGCGCCTGCCTCAGGCGGAGCGGGAACGGCTCTCCCGTCCGGCAGGGTAAAATATTCGTTTCCCGGGTCGCCCAGCACGGGCGGCCCGGTTTTAACTTCATAGGCAAGCCCCTCCGCGCCGGTAAAGGCCGCCTTGACCAGCAGCCCCGTTTCCAGCGACACGATATACTCGCCGAAATAGACGGCTTCCTCGGTCAGCACGCGCAGACAGCGGCGCTCACCGGGCAGATTGAGGTATTCCGCTAAAAGAATACTCTCCGGCGGCAGCGCCGCGACGGTTTCCCACGCGGGCACGCCGGACAGGACTTCGGCGTCCGCGTCCTCGGGCGTGACCGCATAGACGGGCATGGCGTCGCCTGTCCAAGCATACACGGTATCCGGCGTGGAAATGCGGTTTTGCGCCAAAGGCTCCATCCCCCGTGTCTCCACACGCGTCAAATCGCCGCGCCGCGCAATGCTGTGGGTGACGGTTTCCTCGCCGCCGGGCCAGTAGAAGGTGCAAGTGACCGTCTGGCGGTAAGCGGCGGGCCGCTCTACCGTGGCAAGGACTGCCTGTATACTCCGCGCGTCCACGGTCAGCGGCGTATAGGAAAATCCGCCCAAAGCCGGTTCCGGCGCGGAAACCCCCGGCAGCACGCCGGACGGAAGCGGGGACGGCAGGGTAAACGGCACTGAGTTTCCGGCGAAATAAGTCAACCATACGCTGCCCATCAGGACAGCCGCCAACAGCACGGCGGCGCCGACCGAAAGCAGTGTAATTTGGCGGCGGCTCACGGCCGGCCGAAAGCGGCGGGAGGCTCGGGCGACAGTCCCGCGAAGTGACGTATCGCTTGCGTGATGCGCTTGGAGGCGTGTCCGTCGCCGTATGGGTTTACCGCGTGGGCCATGCGGCTGTAAGCCTCCGCGCTGTCCATCAATTCCTGTGCCATTTCCGTGATGCCTGCCCGTTCCACCCCGGCCAGCGCGACCGTTCCTGCGGCGACCGCTTCGGGGCGTTCCGTTTCCCGCCGCATGACCAGCACAGGCTTGCCCAGCGCGGGGGCCTCCTCTTGCAGCCCGCCCGAATCGGTCAGCACCAGATAAGACCGGGCGATGAGGTTGTGCATGTCCAACAGTCCAATGGGGTCGGTGAGGATGATTCGCTCCTGTCCCCCTAGCAGCGGCATGACGGTCTCGCGCACCGCCGGGCTGAGGTGTACGGGGTAGACGACGACGGCGTCGGGGTTTTGATCCCGCAGGTCAAGCAGGGCGCGGCAGATGTTTTCCAGCGCCTCGCCGACATTCTCGCGCCGGTGGGCGGTCACCGCCAGCACGCGGTTTTTATGAAAGTCCAGACCACGGAGGGCCGGGTCGGTAAACACATGCGAATCCCGTACCGTCATCGAAAGCGCGTCGATGACGGTGTTGCCGGTTACATAAATCGCGCCGTCGATCTTTTCCGCTTCTAGGTTATGCTTGTTGTTCCACGTGGGGCAGAAATGCAGAGACGCCATCCTCGCGATCATCTGGCGGTTCATTTCTTCAGGGAAAGGCGAATACCGCGCCCCTGTGCGAAGTCCAGCCTCGACGTGCCCGACAGGGGCTTTATGGTAAAATGCCCCCAATGTCGCCGCGAACCCTGTCGATGTGTCGCCGTGCGTCAGAACAAGATCGGGGCGCAGCTCGGTAAATACCTCGTCCATCCCCATCAGCGATTTGGCGGTGATGGCGGCCAGCGACTGGCGCGGCGTCATGATGTCCAGGTCATAATCGGGCCTGATGCCGAAAAAGCTCAAAATGCCGTCCAGCATTTGGCGGTGCTGGCCGGTGACACAGCATACGCTGTGAATCTCAGGGTCGGCAGCCAGTGTCTTCATAAGGGGCGCCATTTTTACGGCGTCGGGGCGCGCCCCGAACACACTCATTACAATATATTTGGCTTTCATCGGCATTTCCTCGCCCCCCTGATGGATTGTACCACACATAGCGCGAACGCGTCAAGGGCGGGGCGGTAAAGGGCTGATGCCAAATCGTTTTGCACCATGTATCCCTCCGAGTTTTTCGGAGGGATTTTTGAGCGCCGCCGCGCTCGTTAACAGATTCTTAATTTGCTAAACCCGGACAGGTATGATATACTAAACTTATCCAAAATGACTGTATATAGGAGGCTGATTCCCATGGTTACCGTAATCGCCGGGCTCAAGGGCTACGGCAAGACCAAGCAACTCATTGACCTATGCAACAAAACCGCCCACTCCTCCTCCGGCTCCGTTATCTGCATCGAACGCGGGCAGAAGCTGAAACATGACATCAAGCGCAACGCGCGCCTGATCGACACTGTCCCTTACGATATCCAAAGCTATCAGGTATTGCGCGGATTCATCACGGGCCTGTACGCTGGGAATTACGATATAACCGATTTCTTTATCGACAGCCTGTTCAAGGTGTCAAACAACGGCGATACACAAGAGTGCGAGAAGTTTTTGCAGTGGTGCGAGAGCTTCGGCAAGGAAAACGGCGTGAACTTCCTTATCACCATCAGCATTAGCGACGCCGAGATCACCGGGGGCATCAGGCAGTATATATCGGCGTGAAATAGAAGAGAAAGTGGGTTCCAGGTTGTCGCTAAAACGCGGGTTGACCAAATGCTTGTCAGCGGCCATGGCCTTTGCCATGGCTGTTGGGCTTGTTCCCGCCGTTCAAACCGCCGCGCCGGCCGCGCTGGCTTCCCCGCCGGAATTCCGCGCCGTGTGGGTGGCTACGGTCATCAATTTAGACTACCCTTCGCAAAAGGGCCTGAGCATGGCCGCGCTTCAACGCGAGGCAGACTCCATCCTCAACGGCGCGCAGGACATGGGCTTCAACGCCGTTATTTTGCAGGTGCGCCCGTCCGGCGACGCGCTGTACAACTCATCGCTGTTTCCTTGGAGCGAGGTGCTCACCGGCGAGCAGGGCAAAGCGCCGCCCGGCGGCTTTGACCCGCTCGCTTATTTTATTGAAGGCGCGCACAGCCGCGGCATGGAGCTGCACGCCTGGATCAACCCGTACCGCGCCGCGCGCAATGCCAAAAACGCCGACGGGCTGTCCGCCGATAACCCGGCGAGGAAAAATCCGTCATGGACGGTGGCGCACAGCGACGGGCATCTATACTACAATCCCGGCGTCCCCGAGGTGCTGGAGCTGGTTCTAGGCGGTATCCGGGAAATCGTGGAGAATTACGCGGTGGACGGCATCCATTTTGACGATTATTTCTATCCGGGCAGGACGTTTGACGACGACAAGACATATCAGGCCCACGGCGCGGGCTTTTCAGGCAAAGACGAATGGCGGCGCGATAACCTCAACAGGCTGATTAAGGAGTCGCAGGCCATCGTCTATACCGCCCGCCCAAACTGCCGGTTCGGCGTCGCGCCGCAGGCGATCTGGGCTAACAAGAGCACCAACCCGCTGGGCAGCGATACCCGGGGGTATGAGACATATTATGAGCAGTTCGCCGATACCCGCAAATGGGTGCTGGAGGGCTGGGTAGATTATATCGCACCGCAGATCTACTGGGAAATCGGGCGCGAGAACGCCGACTACGCCAAAGTGCTGGCGTGGTGGGCCGAACTTGTTGGCGGGACGACGGTCGATTTGTATGTGGGACACGCGACCTACCTGATGAACGGCAACTCCTCCCGCCCCGCCTGGGCCGGTACGGGGGAGATTGCCCGGCAGATCGCGGAAAACCAAAAATATTCTGCCGTAAAGGGCAGTATCCATTTCCGCTACAGGCTGATTGCCGAAGACAAGGCGATCGCCGCCGCCGTAAAGCTGCTGTATAACGATTCATCGACGCCGGTCGTGTCCCCCATCGACATCGTCATGCCCGCCCCGCCTTCCGGGACGCTTGCCGTGGGGCGGCCTAACAGAGACGTCACCTATAACGGCAACAACTATTATTTTGTCGGGGCGTCCGACCCCAACCAGAAACTCACCGTCAACGGCACGGAGATCACCAGCCGCACATCAAAGGGGTATTTTTCCTATTACGCCACGCTGAAAAAGGGCGCGAACACCTTTACGTTCGCCCAAGGCAATACCAAGGTCACCCGCACCGTCACCGTTCCGTCCGGCACGGGGTCGGCGGAAGAGCCTGAGAAGATGGCGGAGGCGACGATCCAACCGGGTGTTTTCCCCGACGCGTATGACGAGATACAAGCCCCCGGCTCGACTGTGACGCTCTTCTGCGTCGCGCCGATTGGCGCGGACGTTACGGTGCGTGTCGGCGGCCAAACGCTGTCAATGAAACCTGACGCCACCAAAAAGCCGTCCGGGGGCGGGATTTACGCTACGACGTATAAAGCGTCTTATACTTACCCCAAAGCCTCCACCTCCGGGGCCGCCCCGACGCTGACCGTCGGCACGCCGGTATACACCATGACGATGGACGGCAAGACCGTGTCGCGCGCGGCGTCCGGCTCGCTCAAGCTCTCCACCCGCGCGTCCCGGCTGACGGCGACCGTCACGAGCAACGTAGCCTTTGCCTTCCCTGGGCCGACCACAACCGGCGGGCCGGTGGGCGAGTTTTCGCGCGGGCAGGTTGACGCGGTCGTCGCGCATCAGAACGGAACATGGGTAGGGCTGGAGTGCGGCCTGTGGGTTTTGCGTTCCGACGTACGGCTGGCGGTGCGGGATACCGGGCTGCAAGGGAAAGTGAGCGGCGCGACGTATCAGACGGGAGACAAATGGGACACCCTGACCATTCTGACGGACACACACACGGCGGCACTGGCGGTATGGAGCGGTAAATCCATCTCGTTTACCGTATACAGCTCCGACGCCGCGCCTGCCGTCATGCTACCCGCCGAAGCCTTGATCGGAAAGGCCGACGCCGCGTTTTCGAGCGGCAAGGCGGTATACACCCTCACACCGGCGGCGGGCATGGCCATCGACGGCTATTATGTCGAGCCGGTCAAGGACGGGTTGCGCCTGCACATCAAACGCCGCCCGGTCGCCAAGACGGGCGACAAACCCTTAGACGGGTTTACCATCGTAGTGGACGCGGGGCACGGCGGCACCGAAACGGGGGCGTACGGCCCGCATGGCGCCGACTATGCCGAAAAATATATCAACCTCTATGCCGCTCTGAAACTCCGCAGCGTTTTAACGGGCTTAGGCGCTCGGGTCATCCTTACCCGCGCCTCCGACGCCACGACGCAGCTTCAGAGCCGTCTGGACGCTTCCCGCTCGGCGCGCCCCGACCTCCTTGTGTCATTGCACTGTAACTCAATGAACGAGAATGTCAACTCCGATTCCATACGGGGTACCGCGGTGTTTTACCGCGACGCGGGGTCGCTGGAATTTTCCGAGAGCATATACGACTATCTCCGCGCGTCGCTGGGACTTGACGGCAGGGGCGTACATCTTTACAACCTCTATGTCTGCCGGGGAACCTGGTCGCCGTCGGCGCTGATCGAGATGTCGTTTATCAATAACCCCTTCGACTACGAATGGCTGACAGACAACGCGGAGCAGAACAGGCTTGTAACGGCAATCGCAAACGGAATTGTGGATTATTTCAGGTGACGGAACGGTTGGCGATATAACCATGGGGGTAGGGTGACGATGAAAACCGTAAAGAAGATAGCACTTGCACTTGCGTTATTGCTCGCCGCTTGCGCTTACGGCGATTCTACGCCGGGCAGCATTGATTTGCCAACGCCGCCGTCTCCATCACCGCCGGAGAGCAGTCCTTCCGTAGAGCTGTCGCCGTCTTCCTACGACGGCACGGAAGTCATTACATTCCCCGATCCGAATTTTGAAGCTGCGGTACGGGAGATTATCGGCAACCCGGAAGGGGAGATCACGTGGGAGAGCGTGAGGTTCCACGCCAGACTGGATGTGAGCGGGCGCGGCATATCCGACCTGACAGGCTAAGACTGCGCAGGCATTTATATATGCTATGTTCGTATATTGGGCCATTCATACAGAGGACAGTCAAATCAATGTCGGTTTATATGACCTGCTGTTTGTCCGGTCTGAGCCGCGCTTATCGAGCTCCAGCGTGAGTTACGAAGAGTATTTGAAATACTCGAAGCAAAACGAAGGATATGAAGGCTTCATTGAGACCGAGGTAGTCGATGCTTTTTATGATGGTTTCTTTTCAAAGAATGCGGCAAATATTTTTCCGGCGTACCACAAATACGATACAATCGAAGGCGGCAGGCTAATCGGCTATGTCGCCACAGGCGCTACAGAGTCTTTCATCCCTGTTCTTAAGAGTCAATCTGTTAAGGATGATATGATTGAATTGACCTTTACCTTTTTTTTGCAGTCTATCGACAGTCTGTTTGATTTTGTGTATGGGACGTCCTCGTCTACGCAGGTCGGCAGATACGACAGGAACGAGTATATTGTAGACGGCGACGCGATGGACGGCTTGCCTACCCTAAAGTATACCTTCATTTTCGAGGACGGCAAGTACAAGATTTATTCCATCGAAAAAGCATAGGGCGAGAGACATGTTGATTGCCGCGTGGACCCATTTTTTTGCCTATGAGAGAATACTTGCATATTCCGCCTCTGTATTGTATACTGCAAATAGAGCTTGACAACACCCGGCACGCATCGGGGTATGTCATGAGAAATACCATGGTTATGAAGGGAGCAAAACAATGAGCTACATCCTGTTTACCGATTCCAGCGCCGATTTGCCTTGGAGCTACTACAAAGAACACGACGTACAGTTTATCCCCATGCAGGTGTCGATGGGCGACGAGGGCATATATATCGACGACGGCTCGATGGATTCAAAGACATTTTATCAAAAGATGCGCGACGGTGTGGTGTTCAAGACCTCACAGTATTCCGAGCATCAGTTTTTGAGCGCGTTTGAACCGGTCTTGCAGGAAGGCTTGGACATCATTTACTTAGGGCTGACGATGGGCCTGAGCGGGTCGCATGAGAGCGCGTGCCGCGCGCGCGACGCATTCAAGGAGAAGTATCCTGACAGGACGATCTTTGTCCCCCAGACCAGCGCCGTTTCTTTGGGGCTGGGGCTGCTGGTTCATGAAACGATTAAACAGCGTGACGCGGGGCTGGATTTCGACGCGCTCTGCAAATGGGTCGAAGAGAATATGCTGACCTTCCACCACCGTTTCACCGTGGATGATTTGATGTTCCTCTTCCGGGGCGGGCGCGTATCGAGGGCGCAAGCGCTTATGGGCACGGCGCTCAGCATCAAGCCCCGGCTCCATGTGGATACCATCGGCCGGCTCATCAACCACGGAAAGATTCGCGGCCGCAAGGCCTCGCTGCTGGGGCTGGTAGAGGAAATGCGGCAGTATTGCGATGTAAAAGACCACGACACCATCGCCATCTGCCATGGGGACTGCGAAGAGGAAGCGAATTTTGTCCTTGAAGAGGTCAGAAAACATTATAACGTCAAAAACGCCATCATCAACCCCTTGGCCGCCGCCATCGGGACGCATGTGGGTCCGGGCGTTGTGGCGCTTTTCTTCATAGGGAGAAAGAGAACAGAATAATAGGGTACTATGATCGATATAAGCGTACAGAGCCTGCAAAAATATTACGGGGACAAACCCGTCCTGACCGATGTGTCGTTCACTGTCCAGGCGGGCGAGCATATAGGTCTGCTTGGCGCGAACGGCGCCGGTAAAACAACGCTCTTTCGGCTGCTGTCGGGGGAGGAAGTCCCCGACGGCGGCTATTTTTCGCTGTCTAAAAAAGCGGGGGTTCTGAGCCAGATTCCCGATGTGCCGGAGTCTTTTACCGTATGCGATGTGATGGCTGAGGCGTTCGCGCCGCTGAAAGAGATGGAGCGGCGGATTAACGAGCTGGAACGGCTGATGGCGGGGGATGAAACGCTGCTCAAAGAATACGGCGAGCTGGCACACCGCTATGAAGACGCCGGGGGATATGAGACGGCGCAGCGCGTCTCCCGCGTCCGGCAGGGGCTGCAAATCGGCGACGCTTTATATGACCGCCCCTTTCACCTGCTCTCGGGCGGGGAGAAGACGCGGGTCAATTTGGCGCGGCTGATGTTGGAGGATTCGGCGATATTATTGCTCGACGAGCCGACCAACCACCTCGACGTCAGCTCGGCCGAGTGGCTGGAGGAGTTCCTCTCCGACTACAAGGGGACGGCCCTGATTATCTCGCACGACCGTTTTTTCCTTGACAATACCGTCACCCGCGTCGTTGAGCTGGAAGACGGCAAGTCCACATGTTATAACGGCAACTACAGCTTTTTCGCCGCCGAGAAGGAACGCAGGCTTGAGGAAGCGGCGGAGCGGTATGAGCGCGAACAGCGCGAATACAAGCGCCTGACCGACACCGCCCGCCGGATGCACGATTACGCAGGGAAGAACGACAAGCTGCATCGCCGCGCGTTCGCCATCGAGAAACGCGCAGAGCGCATACCGGTCACCGAACGCCCCAAAAGGCAGGCCGAGCTGCGCCAGAAGTTTCAATCCGTACCGCTCCGCTCCGACGACGTTTTGCGGGCCATTGACATAAGCAAGAGCTTTGGAGACAGCGCCATCCTTAGCCCAATGACGCTGTCGGTCAGCCCCGGCGACCGGATCGCCTTGCTGGGCGGCAATGGCGCGGGCAAGACTACCCTTTTGAACATCTTGACAGGCGTACTGCCGCCCGACCAGGGGACGGTCAAAACCGGCCCTGCCGTCCGTTCGGCGGTATTGCCTCAGTCGGTTGAGTTTGAGCGCCCGGAACGCACACTATACGACACGATGCTGTACGCCGGGTTCTCGCCGCAGGAGGCGCGGAACAGGCTGGGAGGCTTCCACTTCCGCGGCGAGGATGTGTTCAAGACGGTCAATGTGCTGTCCGGCGGCGAGCGCAGCCGTTTGGCGTTGTGTCTGCTGATGAAGGAAGAGACGAATTTCCTTCTGCTGGACGAGCCGACCAACCACCTCGACATCCAGTCGCGCGAGTGGATCGAGGAGGCGGTCGAAGCCTTTGACCAGACGCTGCTGTTCATCTCGCACGACCGCTATTTTACAGCGCGCTTCGCCACGCGGGTCTGGGCGCTGGAGGACGGTACGCTGACCGATTTCCACGGGACATATGAAGAGTACCGCCAATGGCTTTCACTGAATGAAGACCCGCCGCAAGTTGCCGCCCCGAAAAAAGAGAAGCCGGTCAAGCCGGACGACGCAAGACAAGCGCGCGTTGAGCGGGTAAGGAGTAAACAAATGCTGGAAAAACTCAAAGAAATCGACAAGCGCTTCCGTGAGATCGAGGAAATGCTGGGCGAACCAGACATCTACACCGACCCGGAGCGGATGACCACACTTTTGCGCGAGCAGAAGGAGCTTGCGCCGGTGACCGAAGCCTACAGGGCGCTTATCCAAACGGAGGAGCAGGAAGCGGAAGCCCGCGCCATGCTGGAGGACGAAGACCCCGAGGTCCGGGCGATGGCGTATGAAGAATGCGGCGAACTGTCCGGGAGGAAAGGGCGGCTTTTGGAGGAGCTGAAAAAGCTGCTGCTGCCACGCGACCCCAATGACCAAAAGAACGTCATCATGGAGATACGCGGCGGCGTGGGCGGCGAGGAGGCCGCGCTGTTTGCCGCGGCGCTGTGGCGCATGTATTCGATGTATGCCGAGAGGCGGCGCTGGAAGGCCGAGGTGCTCTCCTCCAACGAGACGGAGCTGGGCGGCGTCAAAGAGCTGCAAGTGCAGATTTCGGGCGAGGGGGCATACTCCCGCCTAAAATACGAGTCCGGGGCGCACCGCGTCCAGCGCGTGCCCGACACCGAGGCGCAGGGGCGCATCCATACCAGCGCCGCGACGGTGGCGGTACTGCCCGAGGCCGAAGAGGTCGATATAGAGATTGACCCGGACGATTTGGACATCATCACCTGCCGCGCCGGAGGCGCGGGCGGCCAGCATGTCAACAAGACCGAGAGCGCCATCCGCATCGTCCATAAACCCACAGGCATCGTCGTAGAATGCCAGGACGAGCGCAGCCAGCACAAAAACAAGGACAAAGCCATGAAGGTACTGCGGGCAAAGCTCTACGAGAAAAAGCAGCGCGAGCTGGACGAAGCCCGCGGCAGTGAGCGGCGCAGTCAGGTCGGCAGCGGTGACCGCAGCGAACGCGTCCGCACCTATAATTTCCCGCAGGGGCGCGTCACCGACCACCGCGTCAACCTGACGCTGTATAAGATCCAAAGCGTTATGGACGGCGATTTGGACGAGCTAATCGACACCCTCGCGGCGGCTGACCAAGCGGCACAGCTCGCGGGACAGGGGTCGTAGTCCCCCCATATTCTATCTACATCAGGAGAATCGCCCATGGCCTACGAACACCTCGCTTTCCACTACGACGCGCTGATGCGCAGCCTTGACTACGGCGCGTACGCCGACTACCTGCTCGCGCTGGCGGGCAATCCGCGCCGCGTCCTTGACCTCGCCTGCGGGACGGGGCGGTTGGCGGCGGAGCTGTGCAAACGCGGCTGTGATGTGGTAGCGGTGGACGCCTCGCCCGAGATGCTCTCTGTGGCGCAGGAGCGGGACTGCGGCGCTTTGTTTTTGATGCAGGACATGACCGAATTGGACTTATACGGCACAGTAGAGGCGGTGTTTTGCACGCTGGACGCGCTCAATTACCTGACAGATCCTCAACAGCTGATACAAACATTTGCCCGCGTGCGCCTGTTTTTGGAGCCGGGCGGCGCGTTCCTCTTCGACCTGCTCACGCCGGAAGCACTGGCGGCGCGGGACGGCGCGGTGTTCATGTCGGACGCGGAAAACGCCTACTGTATATGGTGTTGTGCATGGGAAGCGCCGCTGTGCCGCCAGGAGGTCACTCTCTTCTCTCGGCAGAGCGGCGGCCTTTGGAAAAGGCATGACGAGACGCACACCGAACGCGCCTATGAGCTGCGTTTTTTGGAAGAAGCCCTGAAAGACGCAGGCTTTGAGGAGATACGGCTATACGGCATGATGAAAACAGACTCGTTTAGCAAAGACGACGAGCGGGTCGTGTTCGCGGCAAGATGAGGATTGCTCTCGCGCCGATGGCCGGCGTCACCGACTGGGCGTTCCGCACGGTATGCCGCGAGACGGCGCCCTTTTTGCAGACCACCACCGAGATGGTGTCGGCCAAAGCGCTGTGCTACCAAGACAAGAAATCCCTTGGTCTGCTGAGACTGGCCGCGAAGGATGAAGCTGTGCAGATTTTCGGGTCCGACCCCGAATGTATGGCGGAGGGGGCGTTGCGGGCGCTTGACGTCTCCGGCGCGGCCGCGATCGACATCAACATGGGCTGCCCCACGCCCAAAATCGTCAAAAACGGCGACGGCTGCGCGCTGATGCAAGCCCCGGACAGGGCGGAAGCGATTGTAAAAGCGGTCGCCGCCGCCATCCCTGTGCCCGTCACGGTCAAAATGCGGCTGGGCTGGGACAGCGGGAGCAAAAACGCCGTTGCGCTGGCCAAACGGCTGGAACAGGCGGGCGCGGCGGGAATCTGCGTCCACGGGCGGACGCGGAAGCAGATGTATTCCGGCCGCGCGGACTGGTATGCCGTCGCGGAGGTAGTCAAAGCCGTTTCCGTCCCTGTCACGGCCAACGGCGACATCTTCTCCCTGCGCGATTTGGAACGGTGCCTGACCATCACCGGAGCGGCGATGGGGATGGTCGGGCGGGCGGCGATGGGCAACCCGTTTGTCTTTATAGGCGAAGAACCGGGTTTATCCCGCCGTTTGGAGAAAGCCGGGCGGCACTTTGAATTATTGACCGAGGACAAGGGTGAGAAGGTCGCCTGCCTGGAAATGCGCAAGCATTTGGCATGGTATCTGCGCGGGCTGCCATACGCCTCGCGGTATAAGCGTGAAGTGGCGTCTATCACATCGGCGGAGGATTTTGCGCGCTGTATGACATATTTGAGGGGGGAGAAGGATGGATGAGTTCGAAGAGATCGTAAAAACGCACCAAAAACGCGTTTATAACATCTGCCTGCGCCTTTGCGGCGACCCGGACGACGCCTTCGACCTCTCACAGGAGGTTTTTTTGAAAGCGTGGCGCGGCTTGGAGGGGTTTCGCGGCGGCTCGTCGGTCTACACGTGGCTGTACCGCTTGGCGGTCAACACCTGTGCTGATTTTACACGCAAAAAGACGCGGCGGGGCGTCATGGTGTCGCTGGACGAAACCGATCTGCCCCTGCCCGACGCGCGGTTTGAGCCGTCGCTCGCGCTGGAGCGCAAGGAGCTGGCGCGGTCGCTGGAGGAGGCGCTGAAAAGCCTGTCGCCCGAACACAGGGAAATCCTGACCCTGCGCGAAACGGCGGAGCTATCGTACGGGGAGATCGCGCGGCTGCTGGAACTGGAAGAGGGGACGGTCAAAAGCCGCCTCGCCCGGGCGCGGCTTGCTTTGCGCGAAATGGTGATCAAAACCGGGAACTATTCCTCTCAGAATACGTCTAATAAGCGTGAGGATAAGAAGAAAGGAGGCGGGCGGAATGGAACACTGTGACATAGAAGCCCTCAGCGCGTTCATCGACGGCGAGTTGCCGGAGGAGAGCGCCGCCCGTCTGCGCGCGCACATGGAAGAATGCCCGAACTGCCGCGCTTTGGCGGAGGATATGGCCGCTCTCAAGGAAGGCTTTGCCGCGTTGGAAGCCGAGCCGCCCGACACACTCGCGCCGGGTATCCTGTATAAAATAAGCCTCGGCGAGGAACCGCCCCGGAGGAGGCGGGTTGTCAGGAGCCTGGTCAGCGTGGCGGCCTGCCTGATAGCCGCGCTGGTGATTTCGCGAACTGTCTATTCACCGCAGTTAGACTCTTATTTCAACCTTTCCGGGGGCGGGATGAGTTCGGAAGTCGCGGATATGGATGGACTCATGGCGAGGATAGAAAGCGGCGAAACGGGCACAGACGATTCTATGTTTACCGCGGAATCGCCGCAAGCCTGGTTTGACAGTGTAGAGGAGGCGGGTAACGCCAGAGAGTACGGCGAATCTGCCGCCGCTCCGCCGCTAGAGCTGAATGAAGCCGAGGCGGGCGCCGAAAGCGGCTTTGGCTATGACGCGTTTTTAGAACTGCTGGATCAAAACGGGTTTACGTATACCGAGGAAACAGGAGATCATTTACTTTCCGTACAAGGAAAATCTATCCTAACCGGTGACGAATCGTTTTCCGTTTATGAATACGATTCCAATGAAGCCATGGAGTACGACGCGCGGCACGTCCGTTCCAACGGGTACACGATCACTCTCCCGGGAAGATCGGCGTATTATTCATGGATTTTACCTCCCAATTTCTATAAAAAGGACGTATTGATTGTCCTGTATGTCGGAGAAGATAATGAAATAATCCGTTTTCTTACAGACAATTTGGGGGAGCAATTCACGGAAGCTAGATAGCTTTTGCTATGATGATGCTCGCGCTTTCCCACTCGCGCACAAAGCGCACATCGGAGAATCCCGCTTCCGCGAGCAGCCGCATCTCGACCTCGGCGGTGAACGGCGTGTCGTATGTCCCGGCGCGGGTGTTGAAAAAATCGTCCATTTTTTCCAAAGACATGGTCATGGCTCCTTTATAACAGTATCGTCTTCGTCGCTATCGTCTCACAAAACGCCCGGTCGTGCTCCACAAAGAGCAGCGTCGGCTTATACGCCAAAATCAGCTTTTCAATCTGTATCCTTGAGAGCACGTCGATGTAGTTCAGCGGCTCGTCCCAGATATACAGATGCGCCTGCTGGCAAAGGCTCCGCGCCAGCAGGACTTTTTTCTTCTGCCCCGCGCTATAGTCTCGCATGTCTTTTTCAAATTGGGCGCGGGAGAAATCCAGCTTGCGCAGGATGGCCTTGAACAGCGTTTCTTCGATTTGCTGCTCTTGGGCGTACCCGGCTAAATCCCCCGCGAGGAAGGACGCGTCCTGCGGCACATAGGAGATGGTCAGCCTGCTGCCTGCCGTTACCGTGCCCGTGTGCGGGATCTCCTCGCCGCAAATCAACTTCAGAAGGCTGCTCTTGCCGGTCCCGTTGCCACCGGAAAGCGCCACCCGTTCGCCCTGCGTGAGGGTGAGGCTTATATCGCGGAATATCTCCCGCCCGCCATAACTTACAGCGATTCTATCTATCGATAGTAAGCGATGGGTGTGATAGGGCGACGGGTGTAATTTCAACGGTTCCGCGCTCTCGATATTTTTGAGCAGCTTGGACTTTTCCGAGACGGCGTCGTCCCGGCGTTTTTCGGTGGCTTTGGAGCGCGCCATCATTTTGGCAGCTTTATGCCCGATGTAGCCTTTATCCGCGCTAAGCCCCGATGCAAGCGGCTGATTTTTGCTTTTCTCCACTTTATCCGACCACGAGGCTGTCCGTCTGGCGGCGGCTCCCAATCGGGAGATGTCTTTTTTCAGCCGCTCGTTTTCCGCAATCTCGAAATCATCTTGCATTTGCTTGTTACGGAACCAGGAGGAAAAATTCCCGGCTTGGATCTCGATGTTCGCCTTGTTGATCGACAGGATATGGTCCACGCACTCATCCAAAAAGGCGCGGTCATGCGATACCAAAATGAACCCGGATTTACCGTTCAGGTACCGGGCCACCGTCTCGCGGGCGGCCATATCCAAATGGTTGGTCGGCTCGTCGATCAGCAAAAAACTGTTTTCGCGCAGGAAAAGACCGGCCAGCAGGACTTTGGTCCGCTCGCCGTTGGAAAGCGTGACAAAGGGGCGGTACAGCGCGTCCTCGCTTACCGCCAGTTTGGAGAGCTCCCTTTGGATTTGCCAGATTTGCACGTCCGGCGCTATGGCCGACAGGATGTCCAGCGTGTTTTGAGACATGTCGGCCACGGGATAGGGGAAATATTCAAAATCCACACCCGCCGTAATCGTGCCGCGGACTTCATACCGCCCCATCAGCAGATGGAGGAAGGTGGTCTTGCCGCGCCCGTTGCGCCCGCAAAACCCCAGCTTCCAATCGGTGTCGATTTGAAAAGAGACATCGGTGAAAATATCGTCATAACTGCCGTCATAGGCAAAGGTCAAGCGCGATACGCTGATTTGAGACATGCGAAACCTCCGTTAACCAATCCCGGCAAAACCCAAGCCCGGCCATTGCCGCGCTTAGAAAACCGGTTATTTGAATAGGTTAACGGATCTTCATCTTCCCGCCTCGCTTTCACTTTCGATTAGTATAGCATATTGTTGTGCTGCTTGCAAGGATGACGTAGGGGCCGTCTTTGGCGGTCCGCGCTCTCCCTATCGGAATTCGATAACAAACGCTGCTCTTGCCTCCTCCTCGATCCGCCGCATTTCCGCGTTCCATTCCTCGTCGTCCGGTTCCCCGCTCTGTTTGATTATTCGTTCCCTTTGGTCATTCAAATATTTGGAATACAGCAACTCCTTTCGCAGCGTTTCGCTTTGGGATTTCCAGTATTCCTCCAAACTCATTCCGTATCCGGCAAGATACTCGTTAAAGTTGTCAAGGTTGTCCGCTTTGGACGACATATCGATTTGCAGTTGAATGTACTCGTTTGCCTCTTCGTCCGAAACAGCATATCCCTCGCTAAGTGCCACGGCATACAGCGTCTCACGCCGGATGATAAAATTCTCCGCGTCCCGCTCCGAGTAATCGCTCATAAAAAGGGACGCCTTTTGAACCATCGCGTCGATCTCTCTCCTGTCGATGGT
>JAIRUW010000073.1 GCA_031254195.1 Oscillospiraceae bacterium | reverse complement strand
TCCATCGGCTTATCGACGGCCATCGACAGATGCAGGTCCCCGATTGCGTAAAGCATAATTCTCCCCGTATAAAGGTTTGATTTTGCCGGCATACTATATTAAAAAGGTAAAGGGGTAATTACCATGCTGGGCCATTCAAACAAAAGCAAATCCAACGTCGTCAACTGCACGGTCGGCACTTGCGCCTTTCACGGGCCGAATAACCAGTGCAATGCAGGCGGCATCAAGGTCGGCACCGAGTACGCTCTCGACAAGACGGAGACATTTTGCTCGACTTACGAGCACAAGACCTCGTAAAGGCGTATAGTATGCGCCCGCTATAGCAGCCAGTCCAGCACAAACCCTTCGATCCCGTCCGGCGCCACGGAGGCGGAAAACCTCCGTGGTTTTGTTTGCGCGTCTGTCAATGCCTGCGGAATCGGCAGATACTGCCCAAGGTCAGCGCCGCCCAGCGCTTCTAAAACGGCTTGCGGAAATTTGCCCGGATGCGCGGTCGAGACAACGATACAATCTCTGTAAAGCTCATTATCATACACCTCTGCGGCGGCGACGGCCGTATGCGGGTCTATGACCTGCCCCGTTTCCTCATAGACCTTGCGGATACAGGCTTTTCCCTCTTCGTCTCCGCGCCAGAACGCGTCAAACTCCGCTTGCAGGGCGGTGAAGGTATCCCCGTCCAGCGTGTATTTTCCGTCCGCCGCCAGCCGCGCCATGCAGTCGTTTACATCCGCGCCGAGCAAATGCAGGGCGCGCTCAAAGTTGGAGGAGATGAGAATATCCATCGAGGGAGATTCGGTCTTGGCCAGCGGGCGTTTACGGTCATAGACGCCGGTTTGGATTACATTGGTCAGCACGTTGTTCTTGTTGGACGCGCAAACTAAACGCCCGAACGGCACGCCCATCCGCTTGGCGTACAACGCTGCCAAAATATTGCCGAAATTTCCGGTCGGGACGCACACCGCGGGGTTTGGCACGGCGGGGCTTTGGCCCAGATAGTCTGTATACGCCGAGACATAGTAAGCCACTTGCGGCAGCAGCCGCCCGAGGTTGATAGAGTTGGCCGAGGACAGCAGGAAGCGGTCATTGGACAGGTCTTTGGCAAAAACCCTCTTTACCCCGTTTTGTGCGTCGTCGAAATTGCCCCGCACAGCGCAGATGCAGACATTTTCACCTTCCTGTGTTACCATTTGCAGTTTCTGGACCTCCGAGACCCCTTCCTCGGGGTAAAATACCAGCACGCGGGTACCCGGAATGTCCTTGAATCCCTCCAGCGCCGCCTTGCCGGTATCGCCCGACGTAGCGGTGAGGATGTAGACGTCCCGCGTCTCCCCTGTCAGTTCCTTTGCCTTATTGACAAGCAGCGGCAGGACTTGCAGGGCCATGTCCTTAAAAGCACAGGTCGGGCCGTGCCACAGCTCCAGCATGAAAACATCACCGAGCCGGCCCAGCGGCGCGGGCGGCCCATCAAATCGCTGGTACGCCTCGCGGCATAAGCCGTCCAACCTGCCAAACTCCGGCAGGAACAGCGACAGCACATAGGCCGCCCGCGCGGGATAATCCAGCGGCGCGAGGCGCTCGGCGAAATCCCCCGGCAAAACCGGCATCCTCTCCGGCACGTACAGCCCGCCGTCCGGGGCCGGCCCGCGCAGGATAGCTTCCGCTCCGCTGACCGGCGGCGACTGCCCTCTTGTGCTGATATACCGCATGGGTTTTATCCCTCCCGCTTTATCTCATGAATCAGAACCTGCCTGAAATCGTTTAGGTCCTCTGTCGGGATCTCCGCGAACGGCTCTCTATAATACCATGTCCTGACGGCGCTTTCGATAATAACCTTGAATCGTTCCGGCAGATAGCCTTTCGCCCACAGCGCGCTTTCATGTTTGGAAAGAATACGCTTTTCAATTTTATAGGACAGAATGCGCGCCAGAATCAATATATTGCTCGCAAAGTATCGCGGGTGAGACGCGTTGAAGTCATAGTCATCAATATCATTGCTGATCCCGCACCAAAAATCCGTTTCCGGCACCGTTGGGAATACATCCTCAATGGGTTTTCCATCAATACAGATGCCGCACTGGTTGATCAGGTGGATGTAAGAGGCGACGTCCGGGTCTTCAAAATCGGTATCGATCAGGAAGTTCTCCTTCATCTCGCCGCAAATCATTTGTTGATACCGCTCCGTCCAAAAATCGCTGTAATGGAACTGGCAGGGCGGCGGGTATACCCACGGCTTGAGGTCGTTTGCATAAATGGCGGACATTTCCAACGGCGACGGCTTTTTATCTATCGCAATGACGCTTTGAGCGATCGACAGCCGCTCTTCCCTCGGTATCCTCCTGTCCGTAACGATCAAGACGTCCACATCGCTCGTCCCCTCGACGAAACATTCCTGCGCAAGGGAGCCGTGCAGGTACACGCCTGTCAGCGCCTCGCCCAAATGCTCCCTCCATATCTCTGCCATGCGCTCTATTTGCCCTTTTGCCTCGGGCGATAGCGTTTGATAGGTACGAAACATTATAGCCCTCCTAAAAAGCGTTTTCAATATGTTCGATCTCTACTGCCTCAAATCCGCCGCCCGGCGCGTCGATGGCGATGACGTCAATTCGCGGTTGAAGCGTGGAGCGCTGGTTCTTCAATAAGAAATGCTGCGCCGTCTTTCGTATCTTCTTTTGCTTCGCCGCCGTCACGGTTTCCAGCGGATGCCCGAAGTCGCGGCTTGCCCGCATCCGTACTTCAGTAAATACAATGTATTGATCGTTATATACAATCAAATCAATCTCCCCGCAAGGCGCTGTATAGTTGCTTTGCAGCAGACGATAGCCTTTATTGAGCAAATACTGCATGGCAATCTGCTCGCCCCGCCCGCCTTCCTTACGCATGGAGAATCCTCCTCAAAAAGGACAGTCTGTGCGCCGGGCAAGGCCCAAACTCCCGCAAAGCGCTGATATGCGCCGCCGTGCCGTATCCCTTGTGCTTCGCGAAGCCGTATTGCGGGTACAATGCGTCCAACTCTATCATAGCGCGGTCACGCGACACCTTCGCCAGCACCGACGCCGCCGAGATACAGGCTTCCAGTCCGTCCCCGCCGACGACCGCTTTGGCCGGGACGTCAAACCCGCGCGCTATATTCCCGTCCACCAGCAACAGGTCCGGCTTGACGGAAAGCCCGTCCGCGGCGCGGCGCATAGCCAGCAGTGCCGCTTCAAGGATGTTGTGTTCCTCAATCTCCCGTACTGACGCCGAAGCCACAGCGCAGGAAACAGCCTGTTCTCGGATTAAACGAAACAAAACATCCCGCTTTTTAGCCGACAGCTTCTTTGAGTCATTTAGACCCGGTAAGTCGTATCGTTCCGGTAAAATGACGGCGGCGGCATATACATCCCCCGCCAACGGGCCGCGCCCCGCTTCGTCTATTCCGCAGTATATCATAGCGGGCGCTCCAAGGAAATTCTGCCCAGCTTCCCCGCGCGAAACTCGTCTAACAGCGTCAGCGCTATCCGCCCTATATCCAAAACGCCGCCCGGTAATAAGAAGCCGCGTTTTTTCGCCAAAGCCTCCAGCCCGCCCGCAACGCCGTACCGCGCTTCCAACACGCCGGGATACAGCTCTTCCAAGCGTTCGGCCAAACAGCCCGCCAGCGTTTCCGTATCCATAATCTCGTCGCGGATCGCGCCGGTAAACGCGAGATTCATCCCTGTTTCGGGGTCTTCAAATTTGGGCCACAGCATCCCCGGCGTGTCCATCAGCAAGAATCCGTGCTCCATCGGGAACCATTGGCGGCTGCGGGTCACGCCCGGCCTGTCCTCGGCCTTTGCCGCTTTACGGCGTAAAAGGGTATTGATCAACGTGGATTTGCCCACATTGGGCACGCCTATCACCATGACCCTCGGCGCGCGCCCAGCCTGCCCTTTCTCCGCGTCTTTTCTCATCCGCTCTCCAAGCAGTTTGGACAGCGCGGGCAGGATGACCTTGGACGCGCCCGGCGACGCGGCGTTCACGGCGGCACAACCCGGCAGTTCTTTCTGCCACAGGGCCGTGACGGCAGGGTCGGCGAGGTCGGCGCGGCCTAAAACCGGAAGGCGCGGCTTATCGCCGCACAGCTCCCCAAGGTCGGGGTTGCGGCTGGAACGCGGCGCGCGCGCGTCAAACAGTTCGATGACGGCGTCCACGCCCGATATATCGCCCTCAAGCAGCCGGCGGGTTTTGGCCATATGGCCGGGGTACCAGTTGATGTTCATCAGGTCACAGGCCCAAACTTGTTCAAAGGAGTCACGCGTAAAATCACGCGCCCGAGGATGCTGCGTTCATCAACAAACCCTATGTCCGTCAAGCGGCTGTCATGGGAGCCGTTGCGGTTATCCCCCATGACAAAGACACAGCCTTCCGGCACGACAAAATACTGCGGTATGGACTGGCCGTGCGCCCAATAGGTCATGGGCTCCCGTATATACGGCTCATCCAGCGGCTCGCCGTTGCGGAACACCGTCCCGACCGCCCCGTCCATGACAAACTCGATTTCATCGCCCGGCACGCCGATGACGCGCTTGACCAGCGGGCTGTATTGCCCGGTGTTTTCATTATAAGAGGATTGCCAGCCATATTTTGTGAACAGGATGATGTCGCTGTGCCTGGGTGTATACG
The DNA here is from genome assembly GCA_031254195.1 of Oscillospiraceae bacterium. Taxonomy (GTDB): domain Bacteria; phylum Bacillota; class Clostridia; order Oscillospirales; family UBA929; genus UBA929. The sequence goes on along the minus strand of JAIRUW010000073.1, from coordinate 14,085 downwards.
GAAGGCGCGAAATCATCACCATCTCGCTGTCCTGGAGCGTATTGGTCATCGAAGTCTGGCTGACCGAAAAGACGCTCGCCACAAACGCGAACAGCAGGACGATACCAACAAAGGCAAAGACCAGCGATTGCGCCCAGTCAAAGAGCTCCATCGCCAAATCGACCTTTTTCTTTTCCGGTTCCCCGCTTTCGCCCGGCGATTCCCCGGTGTCTTCGGCCTGCTGCGGGAGTTCCCTGTTTTCGTCCATGGAGCCCTCCTGTGCTTTATCTCACCGGCCCGAATCTGCTCAAAGGCGCTATGCGCCAAATCACGGGTCCGATTATGCTGCGCTGATCGACAAACCCAATATCAAGGGAACGGCTGTCATGCGAGTTATTGCGGTTGTCCCCCATAACAAAAACGAAGCCCTCCGGTACCGTGAACGGAAGCGCCATAGGCCAATAGGCTGTCCATTGCCGCATTATCTCACGGATATACGGCTCGTCCAGCGGCTCATTGTTTAGGAATAATGTGCCGCCGTCATAACCGATCATGTCGCCCTCAATGCCGATGATACGCTTACATAGCGGGATGTACTGCCCTGTTTCCTCATCATAAGTGCCCTGCCAGCCATATTTCTGGAACAGGATGATGTCGCCGCGCCCGGGTGTATAGGGAAGGCGGGAGACAATCACCGAATCATTCACTTGGATTGTATCGGCCATCGAGGCGCTGGCAACGGTAAAAGGAGCCGCTATATACATGAACATCAGGACTGTACACACAGCCGCAAAGACAAGCGGCGGCGCCCAGTCAAAGAAGACTTCGGCAAAACCGGCCCTTTTAGCCGTCTTTATCTCGTTCATGAAGCATCCCCCTTTAAGGTCAGATACGAATCTTGACTCTCGCCCTCTTGCCGACGCGTCCGCGCAGGTAATACAGTTTGGCGCGGCGTACTTTGCCGCGGCGGACGGTTTCGACGCGGGCGATATTAGGCGCGTGGACGGGAAATACCTTTTCCACGCCGATGCCGTATGACACGCGGCGGACGGTGAAGGTTTCGGAAATGCCGCCGTGCTTCTTCGCGATGACAAGCCCCTCAAAGACCTGTATGCGTTCGCGCGCGCCTTCCTTGATACGTACATGGACTCTTACCATGTTGCCGATTTCGATGACGGGGGGGTCGGCTTTGAGCTGGTCCTTAACGACCGCTTTGAGCAGATCCATTGTTTACTCCTCCTTGGCGTTCATGCGTTTACATCGCAGAGGAACGCAATCATACGAGGGATAGCATACCACATACGTCATCGCCTGTCAACCCATATAGAACAACTTTTCCACATCTTTTATCCTTGCGAAAACAAAAACAGCGTGGTAGAATAGAATAAGCACATCAAAACCGCAAGGTTTTACCAGAATCATACTATGGGCAGGTGGAATATTGGGCAAGTTCGATATGTCTGTTTTGGCTAAAATAGATTTGATGGACGCAGTTAGCGCGTTACAAGGCTTCCCTGTTCGCGAAGATTTTTGGGTGGCCCTGACCAAGGTCTGTACCGACGCCGACCGTTATCTGCGCGACTATACCGCCGCCGTCGTGCTGTTCGACACGGAAACCAGGTCTGATTTTTTCAAGGAACTGGAAGACGTTCGCGTCCTGCTTGAATCGCTGCATGTCAAAAGCACCCCCACCCTGCTCCGCCACCTCTCCGACGCCGTCATGCGGACGGACGAGAGCTCGCTCAGCGACGGCTTGCGCGTATTTTACGCAGAGATGGACATACTCAGGAAAACCATAGCGGGCGCGCTTGTCCACGATAAGGTCAGCGTGCGGAATGCAGGCAAGCCCGTTGTCATGGCTGTTGACGACGAACCGGTTATCCTAAAGACCATATCGGAGTGCCTTGTCGGCAGCTATCGGGTCATTGCTCTGAATAACGGTTACTCCGCGTTAAACGCCTTGGATTCACAAACTCCCGACCTCTTCTTAATCGACATCATGATGCCCGGTATGAGCGGGTATCAGCTTGTAGAGAAGCTCCGCAGTATAGATAAGTTTCTCAAAACCCCCATTGTGTTTATCACAGGCTTAGAGTCCGAGAAGCACATCCTCGCCGGTATGAAACAGGGCGGCAATGACTTCCTGCGCAAGCCTTTCAGTGCTCAGGAGCTTATCGAAAAGGTACGGGAGCATTTGGTCGATTGAATATTAATTGAGATAAGCGCCATGACGGTCCATCCCCCGTGGGACCGGTGGCGCTGTTGTTTTTCGACAAAAATGACATAATATCATAATATGCAACCAAATATCTTCTTTTTACTCGACTTATAGCACATTTTGACGAACGATTATAGTAAATTTTCTCTTTTTTGATATTGCATTTTGAATTTTTATGTGTTATGGTATTGTATGTCAAACAACGGCAATTGTTTACATATTGCGATGTAGCCTTGCCGTAAAAAAACAAGATAAAGGATGGAGCATCATGCAAAAGTCAATCAGAATCCTCATCGCTGACAGTAACGCGGACTTTACGGCACTTCTTGCGGAAAACCTCGAGGCCGACCCAAGACTCGAGATCATGGGCTTCGCCCGCGACGGGGCCGAGGCTTGCAAAATGGCCGAGACGCTCAGACCGGACGTCCTCCTGCTGGAAATCATGCTGCCGCGCATGGACGGTATTGAAGTGCTCAAACAGCTCAACCGCCAGCACCCTATGGCCCGTCCGCGCGTACTGGTGTTGTCCAGTCTCGCCACCGACGGCGTGACGCGCGAGGCGATCGCGCTGGGCGCGCAGTTCGTGATGGTTAAGCCGTGCGACATGACTTCCCTGCTTGACCGCATTCACACCTTCGGCGGCGAAATTGCCGAACGCCCCATCGCGCCGGTCACTACTCCCTCGTCCGTCAGCCTTGAGGGCCGTATCACAGACATCATCCATGAGATCGGGATCCCCGCTCACATCAAGGGATACCAATATGTCCGCGAAGCCATTGCCGTTTCTGTGCGCAACCCCGCGGCCATCGGAGCGGTCACCAAGATTCTTTACCCCGGCGTCGCCGAGACATTCGGCACCACGCCCTCCCGTGTCGAACGCGCCATCCGTCACGCCATTGAGGTGGCGTGGGACCGCGGCGACCTTGAAACACTGCAAAGCATCTTCGGCTACACCGTCTGCAACACCAAGGGCAAACCCACAAATTCCGAATTCATAGCCATGATCGCCGACCGCCTGCAATTACAGATCAAGGCCGAACAGCAGCGGCAGCAGCAGCAATAATCGTAATCAAAATCCCGGCTGATAACGGTCAGCCGGGATTTTTCGTTTGACATTTGCAAAGAGACAATATACAATGATTGTCAGCTGAAACCTGATAATTGCTAAGTATATTTGGGAGGTCTTATGATGAAGTTCGGCCATTTCGATGATGTCTCACGCGAGTATGTCATCACGCGCCCCGATACGCCCTACCCTTGGATCAACTATCTCGGCTGTGAGGATTTTTTCGGTCTTTTCAGCAACACAGCCGGCGGTTATTGCTTCTATAAAGACGCGCGGCTACTGCGCCTGACGCGATACCGTTACAACAACGTCCCGACCGACGCGGGCGGGCGCTATTTCTATATCAACGACGGCGGCGACGTGTGGAACCCGTCATGGAAGCCCTGCAAGGCAAAGCCGGACAGCTATGAGTGCCGCCATGGGCTGGGCTACTCCAAAATCACCTCTTCGCGCAACGGCCTAAGGGCTGAACATACGGCGTTTGTGCCAATCGGCGAGAGCTGTGAAGTGCATCGCCTTGCCATTACAAATACATCCGGCGCCGATAAGAATTTCTCCCTGTTTTCCTTCATTGAGTTCTGCCTCTGGAATGCCAACGACGATATGACCAACTTCCAAAGGAACTTCTCTATCGGTGAAGTGGAGGTCGAGGGCAACGCGATATATCATAAGACCGAATACCGTGAGCGCCGCAACCACTATGCCGTTTTCGCCGCAAACCGCCGTCCCGACGGGTTTGACACCGACAGGGAGAGCTTCATGGGGCTGTATAACGGCTTCCACGAGCCGCTTGCCGTCTTGGAGGGCAAGTCCCGCAACAGCTTCGCGTCGGGCTGGGCGCCCATCGGCTCACACCGTTTCGCGTTGTCGCTCAAGCCGGGGGAAAGCGTGTCGGTCATTTTTGTATTGGGCTACTGCGAGAACCCGAAGGACGATAAGTTTACGGCGCTGCATGTGATTAACAAAGCCCCGGCACAAAAACTGCTGGCGAAGTTTCAAACCGACGCGCAGGTAGACGCCGCGCTGCAAGCGCTGGCTGCCTATTGGGAAGCGCTCCTTTGTCAGTTCCGCGTCAGGAGCGGCGAGGAGAAGCTCGACCGTATGGTCAACATCTGGAACCAATACCAGTGTATGGTCACCTTCAATATGTCCCGTTCCGCGTCTTACTTTGAGTCGGGTATCGGGCGCGGTATGGGCTTCCGCGACAGCAATCAGGATTTGCTGGGCTTTGTCCACCTTGTTCCTAAGCGCGCCCGGGCGCGTATCCTCGACATCGCCGCAACGCAATTCCCCGACGGCTCGGCGTATCACCAGTACCAGCCGCTGACCAAAAAGGGCAACGCCGACGCCGGTTCCGGTTTCAACGACGACCCGCTGTGGCTGATCATCGGGGTGGCCGCCTATATTAAGGAGACGGGCGATTTCGCGATACTGGACGAGCCTGTGCCGTTTGACCTCGAACCCGGCACCGAAGTGCCGCTCTTTGAGCATCTTCGCCGCTCCTTTACCTACACCGCCACCCATACGGGGCCGCATGGCCTGCCGCTGATCGGGCGTGCCGACTGGAACGACTGCCTCAACCTCAACTGCTTCTCCGAAACGCCCGGGGAGAGCTTCCAGACCACCGCCAACTTTGAGTCCGGCGTTGCTGAGTCTGTGTTGATCGCCGGGATTTTCCTCTATGCCGCGCCGGATTACCTCGAACTGCTCCGCCGCCGGGGTGAAGATACCGCCGATGCCGAAAAGGCCGTCGCCGAGATGCGCAAAGCCGTGGACGAGCACGGCTGGGACGGCAGCTGGTTTTTGCGGGCATATGACGCGTACGGCAAGAAAATCGGCAGCCGCGAATGCGATGAAGGGCAGATTTTCATCGAGCCGCAAGGCTTCTGCGTGATGGCACGTGTCGGCGCGGAGGACGGGCGCGCCGTCAAAGCGCTGGACAGCGTCAAAGAACGCCTTGATACCGATTACGGCGTGGTGCTCCAGCAGCCGGCGTATCAGACCTATCATCTCAATTTAGGCGAAATATCCAGCTATCCGCCCGGATATAAGGAAAACGCCGGCATTTTTTGCCACAACAACCCGTGGGTGTCCATCGCAGAGTGCGAGATGGGACGCGGAACGCGCGCGTTTGAGATTTACCGCAAAACCTGCCCGGCCTATCTCGAGGAGATCAGCGAACTGCACCGCACCGAGCCGTATGTCTACTCGCAGATGATCGCGGGGCGTGATGCCGTGCGGCACGGCGAAGCCAAAAACTCCTGGCTGACTGGCACGGCGGCGTGGACGTTCGTCAACGTCTCGCAGCATATCCTGGGCATCAAGCCCGGATTTGACGGCCTAATCGTTGACCCGTGCGTCCCCGCGTCGCTGAAAGGCTTTACCGTGGAGAGGACGTACCGGGGCAAGAGGTTTGTCATCAACGTGGACAACAGCGCCGGTGCAGAGAAGGGCGTAAAGTCGGTAACTGTCAACGGCAAGCCGCACAGCGGCCCGGTCGTTGCCGTCGGCGATGTGACGACAGTGGATGTAGAGATGGGATGATCTATCTGCATAAAAGCAGACAGCGAGACAACCGCGCCGCGGCAACGCAATTGCTCCGGCGCGGTTTGGCGGAGGAATACGGCATTACGGGCGATCTGGTATTTACTTACGGCCCCAACGGGAAGCCATACCTCACGGAGTATCCCCGCGTCTTTTTCAACATCAGCCATTGCAGAACCGGTGCGGCTTGCGTCATCTCCGACCGGGAGGCTGGCATCGACATACAGGATGTCCGCGCGTTTTCACAAAGGACGGCGCGGCGCGTGTGTACGGAAGCGGAATTGGCCCGCCTCGCGGCCTCTCCCGCCCCGGAACGGCTCTTTTGCAGGCTGTGGGCGGTCAAGGAAGCCTATGTCAAATGGCACGGCGGCTCTATCCTTGACGAGATTGTGGATACGGAGGCGGTTATTTCTGGCGCGCTCCTCCATGAGGGGGCGGATTATTTTGTATGCTGCTTTGGGTGTGATAATGGGGTTGTCGTCATTGCGTGATTCTTGACCGGACGAAGGCAAACCTAATATTGTATCGTTTTTTTGTGCCAAGTTGCAAAACAAACTTTACTGCGGCTGTCCTCAAATGTATTATCATCACAACGAATATTTAAGTCTATGGTGTTCGGCTTGTCTTTACGAAACCTCAATTTGTCTGCCGATAATGAATTTGCAGGCACTTTGAAAACGTGCAATTCGTTGTTCCTATGGTCATTCAATAACAAGTACCAATCTTGTGATAAGCATGTAATTGATGGATTAGACCAATAAAATGGATTTGATTTATTGCGTTTCGATAATGTGTATTTACTGTCTATCGACACGCCGTTTCTTTTGCAAATCATCACTGCTTCGGTTCTCGACAATGTATCGCCCTCACCTCTTGTCGGCACCGGCTGGGAAACGGGCGGTTTTGTGGAGCGTTCTATTGTATCTCCCTTTGGCGTCATCGCTATATTGACGCCCTTTATAGCTTGTTCAAACTCTGCCTCGCCATATTTGTCGGCAAAATAAACCCGCAGCAAAGATATGGCTAAGTCGGATACTAACTCTTTCTTAATAAGCCCCACGTTCTTGACGAACTCGTTTTGTTTGCGAACAAACTCCTTGACAGACGCTTTACTAAACGTATTCTTACTGAACATCTCAATGAACTTAAGGCCATCAGGATTGTCTTGCTTAAATTCGATTTCGGCCCGGTCCTGGTCATCATCATCTTTATTGTAATCGTAGTCATAAATGTAAATCTTGTTGCATATCAAAATGCCCGTGTTGACCCGTAATTGCTTGAGATAACTCAGTAATTGCCCCTCCATTCCTTTTTCAAATGGGAAATTATGTTGCTTTAATTCAGCCACAAATAAATCTGTGCTGCCGTCCTTAATAATTATATCGGTTATCACTCTTTCAGTTGATCCAATACGAATACTTCTATGTCTTTCAATTTCGCCCCCAAAGCTGCTATAGCCAAGAAGTTCAGCAAAAATGCGTTCCCATACGCCCTGCACGGTTTGTTCCGGCGCATCAATGAGTTTCATGTATTGCTCAACAATTCTATTCCACTTTTCCGCCATTGCCATTTTACCCTCCGAACATAAATACTTGCTGCATCACACGCATTTGCTCCCATCATGTCAGAATAAAGCGACACCGCATGTTTAGTATATCGCAAGGCAGTGGTATTTGCAAGGGAAATTCAAACGCAGAGCTTGTCGTTCGAGCAGTCAGGCGTACAGGGTGAAAAACAGCAAAAAAGCCCGCCGAGCTTGCCACGGCGGGCTTCCCATTCATTGTCATATATGAATAACAACACCGAACAACTCATTTACAAAAATGAAGCGGTAGTTCGGATTGCGTATAATCTGGCTGGGCTGGCAGGACTCGAACCTGCGGAATGCCAGAGTCAAAGTCTGGTGCCTTACCGGCTTGGCTACAGCCCAACAGAATGGATGTGTCGCGTAGGATTATAGCATGGTGGTTCTACGGAATAGCCATAAAAGACATTCATGCCCCTTATGGCTATTCCGGGTGGAGGCGCCACCCGGACTTGAACCGGGGGTGAGGATTTTGCAGACCCTTGCCTTACCACTTGGCTATGGCGCCATATAACTATAGTATGCGACCTTCTTGCAAACGCGACGATCAGGGTTTCCGGCGGGCGCGTCCGCAGCGGCGTTTGCATACCGGCAAAATAGAGGATAGCATAGATTTCCCTTCCTGTCAACTGAAAATAACACGGCGGGCCTGCACGGCGCATAAGCCCTTCCGCCTGAATCATTGACCGCGGCGGCAAAGTCTGGTATGATAACCTCATCTAATGGATGACAGGAGTTATTTCAATGAGAAAAATCCGAATCTCCATGATAATTCTATCGTTTCTGCTTGCCGCCGGCTGTTCTCCCTCTACCTTCCCAACGAATGAAGAGACGCCATACATTCAACCGTCCGCGGCCAATTCCGCGGCTCCTAAGGAGGAAGAGGATATGAAAAGACCGTCCGAACGGCCGGACACATTCACCAACGCCAAGCCATTCCCCACAGCCGGGGATTACGCGGTGCTCCCGACGCTCCCCTCCAACAAGAGCGAGGAGGAGCGGAAGAAGATAATGACCGAGCTGTTCAAGGATATTCTTTTGAACAACCTGATCGTGGACTCCAACGGACCGCAAGACCGCGACAACTTCCGACTGGTGTTCGAGCACTCTGGTGACGACGGGCATGTCACCGTTTCCGAGTCGCAGGGTTATGGTATGATGATGCTCGCCTACATGGCCGGTTCCGAGGAGGAACTGGCGTTGTCGGCTGACGAGTGGCGCAACGGCAGTATAAGCCTCAAGGATTATTACGACGCCATGCTGCGCACCGTCATTGAATTTCCAAGCGTTTCCTATCCCGGCACCACCCTGTTCGCCTGGAAGCTGCTGGGTGCCGAAACAGATGCCGACGGTATGGGTTTCACCGGGGAAGGCGCCGGCAAGACGGCGCACTTTGTCAAAGTCTCCTCCGGCACAAGCGCTACCGACGGCGATATGGATATTATCTATTCGCTTCTGCTGGCGGACCAGCAATGGGGTGAATCCACGAAGTTCAGCGGCCGCAGTTATAAAGAGATTGCCCTGGACATGCTGGCGGATCTATGGAAATACTGCGTACACGATCAATACCACACCCTGCTGTTGGGCGACTGGGCGAAACGGTCAGGCAATGCCGTCCTCCGTGACGCCACCCGCTCCTCCGACTTCATTCTCAGCCATCTAAAAGCGTATCAGAAAGCTGACCCAGCGCATGATTGGCAGAAAGTGATCGACGCGACCTATAATGTCATCAGAGACATCCGCGAAGCCGAAGCCGCGCTGGGGCGCGATAACGGCCTTTTGCCCGATTTTATCATCAGGGGAGAAAACAGCTGGGAAGTCCCCGCCGGATACATTATGGAAGCCAGTCATGACAACGCTTACGCATATAACGCCTGCCGCGTGCCGTGGCGTTTGGGCACAGATTACATGCTGTTCGGCGACACGGCGTTCGGCGGAACGTCTTTAGCCGAAGCCGTCATCAGGCCGATAGACGAGTTCGCCAAGGATTTTTCCGGCGGGGAGCCGGAAACGCTCGGGCCGGTACATATGGACGGGACGAGCCTTGGGTGGACGGACCCGGGCACGTTTGGCGCTTCGTTTCTTGTGACGGCCGCGGCCACTGGCCTTGATCAGAGCTGGATCGACGCTTTTTATGAGGGCTGGACGGAATGGCGCGACACCGGAGAAGCGGGCTGGCAGCCGTTTGCCTCCGGCATTCATGACCGCGGCAACAACCATTACGGCGACTACATCAAGCTGCTGGCTATGATTGTGGCAAACGGTTATTGGTGGACACCTCAATAAAATTATGTATTTTACGTATTTCATGTTGACATTACGTAATTTATGTAGTATGATAAGGATATAGGGAGGTGGTCGTCTTGAAGCAAAGGGACCTGATAAAGAAGCTGGAAGCGGGAGGATACAGGCTCGACAGAAAAGGAGACCACTTGATCTATGAGAAGAAAGGAAGCCGGCCGGTTCAAGTCCCAGACCATCGCGAGATAAAAGAGGTATTGGCAAAGAAAATCTTGAGGGACGCGGGGTTGAAATAAGCCCCCGCACCTTCAAGCGTCGATTGAAAGGAGACTATCATGAAATACGTTTATGCGGCCGTATTTGAAGCTGCCGATGAGGGCGGTTATGCCGTATCGTTTCCTGATCTGCCGGGTTGTTACAGTCAAGGAGACGACCTTTGCGAAGCCATTTCAATGGCTCATTCCGCATTGCGCCAGTGGATAGAGTATCTTACGGATAAGAAGCAACCCATCCCTCAAGCATCCGACATAAAATCCGTGGCAACCAGTCAAAACGGGTTTGTCAACCTTATCTGCGTTGATGTAAAAGACGGACGCGCTGTAAAGCGCACCATCAGCATACCGAAGTGGATGGATGACAAAGTGTCCGAAACCGGGCTAAGCCTGTCCCGCGTATTGCAGGATGCCCTTGCCGAGAGGTTGCAATAGCTCAGAGGTCAAACCTTACAGCCGCTCCATGGTTTTTCCCATGTAAGTACCCGATATTTAGAGAGATTATCCGGTGTTAGCAGACAAAGCAAATCCCCTTGAGACCCGGCGCAATGCCTGTAATCTCAAGGGGTTCCAAGTGGAGCGGAAGACGGGATTCGAACCCGCGACTTTCACCTTGGCAAGGTGACACTCTACCACTGAGTCACTCCCGCATAAATGAAAGGATGGTGCCTCCGGTCGGAATCGAACCAACGACACGAGGATTTTCAGTCCTCTGCTCTACCAACTGAGCTACAGAGGCGCTTGGATGAAACTGCCGCAACCGGAAGGTGGCGACCCCGAACGGGCTCGAACCGTCGACCTCTAGCGTGACAGGCTAGCGTTCTAACCAACTGAACTACGGGGCCGTATCGCGCTCCATGCGCGGGATCTGGTGGGAACAACAGGGCTCGAACCTGTGACCCCATGCGTGTAAAGCATGTGCTCTCCCAGCTGAGCTATGCTCCCAAGGCGGCGGCAGCAGATTTACTATACTAAAGTTTGCCCCCTTTGTCAAGCATAAATTTTCAGTTTTCAAGAAAAAGCCGCGGACACCCGCGGCTCTAAGGATTCTCCCATTTCTGCCTAATGCAAACACCCCGTCCCGCGAGGGGGACGGGGCTTGCCCGGGCGGCTATTCATCCATCTGTTTGTGAATCAACCGGTCGATGGTCTCTTCATCTAAAAATGGCGCGAGAGGCAGCAGTTCCATTAAGGTAAACGTCCTGTCGCAGTGCTCCAGTAGCGCGTCCAAATCGTCACAGAACGGAGCGAGCCCGGCTACCATGTCCCACTCCACTTTGCCGCCGGAGTTAATGTAGGTCAGGATCAAATGCTCGATCGTCTTGCCGGACACAAACGGCGCGATCGCATGGATCTCACTCAGGTCGGTAAGCGGGTTCAGGTCACGCACCAGACGGTCCAGCGTCTCTTCCGATGCAAAGGGAGCCATTGCCATGACATCGTCCCATTTAGTGTTTCCTTCTTTCCTGCGGCTCTTGGCAAGGACGATCACCCGGTCGGCGTTCAAGGATGTTTTGAGCGCTTCCCCCGCTTCTCCCAGCGCGTCTTCTATGTCGCCAAGCGCCCCTTTGATCTCTCCCTCCGCCTTTTTCAGCAGCGGCTGCAAATGATCCGGCAACGCCGATAACGCTTCCATCACCGGCCCCTTGATAAGCTCCGACAACTCGCCGAGATTGACGACATAGGGTTTCTTCTGCTCCGGTTCCGATTTCGGTTCCGCCGAAGGCTCTGTGGGTTCCGGTTCCGGCTCTTCCGGCAGCCGCTTATACCGCTCCTCGTTGAAATCCTCCGCCGCCGAGAGCATACGGTCAACCGTCGTACCCAGCGTCCGGGCGATCTTGGTCAGCAGGGCGATGTCGGGCATCGACTCCCCGCGCTCCCAGTTGCTCACCGCCTGAGGGCTGAGCCCCAGCATCTCGGCAAGGCGGCTTTGCGTCAGGCCTTTGCTTTTTCGCAGAAATTGGATGTACGCTCCCAGTTTTTTATTATCAAACAATGCGGGCACCTCCTTGCAGTATCATATGCCAATAGAGTATCTCGTTCCCTCTTACCTTCGGTTTCCGTTTCATGAATGGGTCCCCTTTCTCCTTTTCCAACGCGGAGCGGGTACCGCGCCCCCCGCCGTATCTGCCGCTATTATATAAGGCTGCGGGCAAACTATGCAAGCAACCATCGCTTGTATCGCCTCAAGCGTTTGGTGAGGCGGATAACTCAAGCATCGCTTGAGCACCTATTGGTAATTATCGTTCACTATTGGTAATTATAATTCAACATTTCCTCTTGCAATGTCAGGCGGCTTATGGTATACTGGCGTCAGGAAGGATGTGATGAAATGCCCTGGGTCATTTTCTGGCTGGTCGTATTGGTTGTGTGCCTTATCATCGAGGCGTCCACAGTCACGCTCATCTTCTTATGGTTCGCGCTGGGAGCGCTGGCGGCATTGATCTCCGTGCTGCCGGGCGGTCCATGGTGGCTCTCGTTCATCGTTTTCACCATAACCTCCGCCGGCACGCTCGCGCTGCTGCGGCCTGTTTTCAAGCAATACTTAAAATCCAAAAAAGACATCCGCACCAACTCCGACCGCAACATCGGGGAGACAGGGGTCTGTACCGAACGGATCGACAACAGTGCCGGGCAGGGCGCCGTGCGCCTGATGGGCAAGGAGTGGACGGCCCGCAGCACAGACGGCTCGGTCATCGAGAAAGACGCGCTGGTGCGCGTGGAATCAATAAGCGGCGTAAAACTGATCGTTTCACTGGCACCCGCTCCCGTTCAGGAAGAAGCAGACATATCATTCATATATTAAAGGAGGAAGCCACCCATGCCTACCGCCATTATTGTCACGGTCATCGTCGCGTTCATCTTCATGCTGGTCATCATCACCAACATCCGCGTGGTACAGCAGGCGCGCAGCTTTGTCATTGAGCGCCTCGGCTCATTCCACACCCTCTGGGGCAACGGTCTGCATTTCAAAATCCCCTTCATCGACCGCATCGTCAAGGTCGTCTCGCTCAAGGAGCAGGTAGCGGACTTTCCTCCGCAGCCGGTTATCACGAAAGATAACGTTACCATGCAAATCGACACGGTCATCTATTTTGAGATCACCGACCCGAAATTGTATACATACGGCGTTGAGCATCCGATGTCGGCCATCGAGAACCTTACCGCCACAACGCTGCGTAACATCGTCGGTTCGATGGAGCTTGACCAGACGCTTACGAGCCGCGACGTCATCAACGCCAAGATGCGCGCCATTCTCGACGAAGCTACCGATCCATGGGGCATCAAGGTCAACCGCGTAGAGCTAAAAAGCATTACCCCGCCCAAGCAAATCTTAGATTCCATGGAAAAGCAGATGAAAGCCGAACGCGAACGCCGTCAGGCCATCCTGCAAGCCGAGGGCGAGAAGGCCAGTCAAATCCTAATCGCTGAAGGCGAGAAGCAAGCCGCCATCCTCCGCGCCGACGCCGTTAAGCAGTCTAAGATTCTTGAGGCTGAGGGCGAAGCGTTGGCTATCCTTTCCGTGCAAAAGGCACAGGCCGACACCATCCGTCTGCTCAACGACGCCGACGCCAAGGATTCCGTCCTAAAGTTAAAGGCATTCGAGGCTTTCTCAAGAGCCGCCGACGGAAAAGCCACAAAAATCATCATCCCCAGCGAGATTCAAGGGCTGGCGGGGCTGGCCGCGGGGATTAAGGAGATTCTATGATCTGCGATTCCTGCGGCTATAGAAAACAGGAAGGAGTAAAATCCTGCCGTGGCTGCGGGGTGACGCTTGATTCCAAGATGCGCGGCGAAGAGATAAGCTCCATGCTGAACCGGCTTTCGGACCGGAGCGATATTCTGACGCCCTCGACCCTCGACATTGCAATGACATGGGTGTTCTTCGCGGCAGCAATTGCAATTTTTGTTGTTACGCTGGTTTTTTCAAAACATTTTGGATATGCCCTTTTGTTTGCCGGAGTCTCGGTTTTGGGCGGCGTCAACGCCGGTCATCCCAAAGTCATATGGGAATTGGAGAAATTCCGCTTAAGTTTTAAGGCGAACGGCACAGACGATTTGACCCCCAGCGATTTCTGGAAGATCGGGCGTAAGATTTCTTACTGGGTCATATTTGCTTTAGTGATTGCAGCTTTTGCCGCCGCTTTCACGGACGCAATGGATTCGTCTCCCGATCCGA
>JAIRUW010000006.1 GCA_031254195.1 Oscillospiraceae bacterium | reverse complement strand
AACGACGCGAATACCTTGACTTTTTCCTGTTCATACCCCGCGTCCAAGATTCCTTTGAGGATTGGTTCCGCCTGTTTCTCGCCCACCAGCGCGGCGTAGTCGCAGATCTTCGCAATCCTCTCCCCGAACGCGCGGTTTTCCGTTTCCTCAGCCTCTCCCAGCTCTACCATGCCGGGCGTAATGATAATCTTTATACCGGAAAACAGCGAGAGGGCTTCCAGCGCGGCGGCGGCCCCGGCAGGATTTGAGTTGTACGCGTCGTCTATAACGGTCAGCCCGCCGCCCTTCGGCAACAGCTCCAGACGGTGCTTCGCGGGCTTGAGGCCGCGTACGGCGGGCACCATATCGCGCAGGGGTATACCCATATGCAGCGAGACGGCGACGGCGGCGGTGATATTTTCTACGTTGTGCCTGCCCAGCAAGCCGCATGTAAAGCGCTCGCGTTCCCCTGCCTTTGTGACAATGTCGAACGACAGACCCCTCGCGCCGGCGGACAGGTTTTCTGCGCGGATGTCCAGCGTATCGTCTTCCGACACGGCGTAGCGGCGGACGCAGTCCGCCCTCTTCGTTTGATATTCACGGATGCGCTCGTTGCCCCAGCACAAGAATGCCGTGCCGTCTTCCGGTAACGCTTCGATCAGCTCAAATTTTGTCCTCGCGACGTTTTCAATCGACTTGAACGTCTCCAAGTGCTGCGGGCCGATGGCGGTCAGCACGCCATATTGGGGGCGTACGATGTCGCAGACCTCTTTGATGTCGCCGACATTCCGCGCGCCCATCTCACAGACAAAGACGCTGTGGCTTGGCTCCAGCTTCTCACGGATAGCGCGCACCACGCCCATCGGAGTGTTGTAGCTGGCGGGCGTCGCCAATACGTTGTATTTGACAGCCAGAATCTGCGCGATAAAGAACTTGGTCGAGGTTTTACCGTAACTTCCTGTTATGCCGATGACGGTCAAATCAGAGCGCAGCCGCTTCTGCGCGTCACGGATATACCAATTGTTTATGGCCTTCTGCACCGGCCATAAAAGCAGGTTGGCAACCGGGAGGAGGAAGGTTACGCTGATATATCCTCCGGCGAGGATGACATAGGCCGCCCATCCTCCAACAAACCACGCGCCTGTTGCAATCCCCGCAAGCAGCAGCGCCTGAACGACTAAAATCCTCCACACGCGGCTTGTGAACTTGAGCGGTTTTTTTGCCTTGCCGAGCGAGGAGACCGGTAAAAGGTTTTCTAAGATGTGGACGCCTTGGCTTTTGACCCAACGCCAATACCCCGGCCATTGGTAAGAGCTGAGTTGGAACATATGCAGGGGGCGCAGCGAAGCGAGTATTGCTAGCATGAAAATAATCTGTGGGACGTAACTTTCCACCACGACCTCCAATGTTGCGAACATTATCTATAATTCATAAAATTCGCACTTTTATCACTTATAATGTTTCATGTGAAACACTTTTCGACTGCTTATCCCTATATATTGTAGCATATTTCTGCACGATTATCAACATAGCGGATTTTCCCGAACTTATGGAAACTGTTTTCTTATAAAAAACTGTCTAAAATCCGCATTGTGTGCGGCAGGCGCTCCATGAACGCCCAGTGCCCGCCCGGCAGAACCGCCAGCCCCGCATCGGGGATGAGCTTTTCCATCTTCCTGCCATCCGAGAGCGGCGTCGCGGTGTCGTCTTCGCCCCAAATCAACAAAGTGGGAACTTTTATGCAGGGTAAGACGTCTAATAGGTCAACAGCCAGCAATTTGCTCATTGTGGCCTTCATCAGCGGCGAGGCGGCGCGGTAGTCGGCGGAGCCTTTGCCCGCGCGGTAGCGTTCCAGCAGCTTGGGAAAGGGCTTGAGAAAAACCTTCCCCATCTTATACGCACAGACCTTGAGGAGTACCTTGCACCCACGTTTGCGCTTCAAGCCCGCCGCGCTGAACAGCACCATGCGGGGCGGTTTAATGCCCGGCTCTTCCCGCGACAACAACCGCAACAAGACGCGCCCTCCGTTGGAGTGCCCCACGCAGACCGGTTCCGTCAGGCCGTTGGCCTTGCAGTACGCCGCGGTGAAATCGGCGTATCTGTCCACATCCCACGGCGCGTTTGGTTCAGGCGATTTGCCGAAGCCGGGCAGGTCGGGCGCGTAGACGGTGTGTGTGGCGGCAAGCTGGCTGATCAGCGGCAGATAGCTGTCATGCCCCACGCCCCAGCCGTGCAGAAAAAGCAGCGGTGGCCCGCCGCCGGTCACCGTATGGTATATGTCTATGCCGTCTATTTGCAAACCCATCATCCTTCCAAGACAGTATACTACACAGTATATGGCTTTGCAAGGGATTTTAGCCTTGTAACCCAATTGTAGGAATTTGATATGCTTTCGTTGTTGATTGACGATTCATATAATAGTAATATATATTTAATATATTATTAATAATTAGAAGGGAAGGTATCAGAATGAAACGGACTATCCCCCTTGCAACCCTGCTGGCCGCGCTGCTGGTTTTCCTCGCCTCATGCAGCGCAGACAACGCATCGCTAGAGGCAGCGACCGATTTCTCTCTAAACATGAGCGGCATATCGAATATCTTTGATTCAGGCGGTGCGAGCCCAAACGCGCTGTACGACAAGGCGGCCCTGCCGAAGGCGGTTGATTATGATGAATCAATTATGGCGACAGCCTCCGTCATAGACGCCCGCAAGATCATCTGGGATGCCTCCATGGACATTGAGGCGGAGGACGCCGCCGGTCTGCACGCTCGCCTGGCGGCGCGCGCCGCCGAGCTGGGCGGGTATGAGCATACCAACAACATCCGGCATTACGAGCAATATTCCACCGTCAGCGCGACCTTCAAGATACCGCCGCAGCATTTGCAGAACTTTATGGCTTACGCGGGGGACGAGGGGAAGATTATCAACAGCAGTATAGGGTCGGACGACATCACTGAGGGGTATTATGACACTCAGTTGCGGCTGGAGACCAAGCGGCACTCGCTGGACAGGTATTTCGCGCTGCTGTCTGAGGCCAAGGATATTGACGAAATCCTCCGCGTACAGCGCATCATCGACGGGATCATCGAAGAAATAGAGGCGATGGAAGGCAGGCTCCGCGTTTGGGACATCCTGACAGACATGGCTACGGTGAGTGTATCCATCCGTCAGGAAAACGACCCCGTGACGCTGCGCCGTGAGATCAACTGGAACACGTTAACCGCCGACGACATGGGGTACCTCATCAAAAGCGGCTTCATCGCCGTAATTGGTACTGTGCTGGCGATTCTGCAATGGGTCGCAATCTCCTTGCTCGTCACCGCGCCGCTGTGGATTTCCGTGCTGATCATATTGTGGTCCTGGCGGAAGCGCCGGAAACAGCGCCGCGCGGCGATGAACCAGGCGGAGCCGGAGCAAAAACCAGACGGCACAGATGAAACCGAAGGATAAAACAGCGGAAGGAGGGGTTTACTGCCCCTCCTTCGTTTTGTATGAACGTAGAGTTTCGATCACCCCTGTATCAATGACAGCCGCTTATAAAGCCCTTCCTGCCCCATCAGCTCCTCATGGGTGCCGCGCTGGACGATCTCGCCGTTTTCCAGCACCAGAATCAAATCGGCGCGGCGGATGGTGGAGAGGCGGTGGGCGATGGCGATGATGGTATGCTGCTTATGCAATCCGGCGATGGCGGCCTGTATCTCCTTCTCCGTCTCGGTATCGACCGACGCTGTCGCCTCGTCTAAGATGCTGACCGGCGCTTTGCGCAAAATGGCCCGCGCGATGGCGACCCGCTGTTTCTGCCCGCCGGACAGCCGCAGGCCGCGCTCCCCTACCTTCGTCTCATACCCGTCCGGCATGGCCATGACCGACTCGTGGATATTGGCGGCCTTGGCCGCCTCTGTGATCTCCTCCATGGGCGCGTCCGGCTTGGAATAGGCTATATTCTCTGCCAGAGTGCCGTTGAAGAGGAAGGTGTCTTGCAGTACGGGCGCTATGTAACGCCGCAGTGACGCGGCCGTGACCGTTTTAACGTCCGTGCCGTCCAGCGTCACCGTCCCCTCGTCCGGGTCGTAGAAACGCCCCACCAACTGGGTCAATGTCGTCTTGCCCACGCCGGTCGGCCCTACCAGCGCCACCATCTGCCCTGGCTCGCAGGTAAAGCTGACATTTTTGAGCACCGGGATGTGTTCCTCATACCGAAACGATACATTATGGAACCCGACCGCGCCCAGCACCGGGGGGATGTCCCTGGCGTCCGGCGCGTCTTTGATGTCCTGTTCCGCGTCCAGCACCGCCGCGACGCGCTCGGCTCCGGCGTAGGCCGACTGCATGTTCTCCAAAAGTTGCGCAAGGCCGGATATGGGCGCGTAAAACAGCCCCAGATAGAGTAAAAATGCCACGATGTCGGCAATAGACAGTTGGTTTTGGTAGGCCAGCCAGCCGCCAAAGCCCACGACGATGACCGTCCCGGCGGAAGAAAAGAACTGCACAACGGGATGAAAAAAGTTTGCCAGTTTCAAGGCGCGTAATATCGCCTTGGTATAACCCCCCGCCTGTTCACGCACTGCTGCTGACTCGTCTTGCTCACGACCGAATGACTGTATCTCGGCAATCCCGGAGAAATTATCCTGCAATTTGGCGTTGACGCCCGCGATGGCTTTCTGCGCCTCGCGAAAATGAGGCCTTATCTTTTTTGCGAAGATCCAGCCCCCGAGCACGATAAACGGCACCGGGATACAGGTCAGCAGAGCCAATCTGACGTTGAGCGTCAGTAAGATCGTCACAACGCCCGCCACCGTCAGGACGTTGGCAATCATCTCCGGGATGATGTGGGCGTAGAGCTGTTCAAAATTGCCGGTGTCGTTGACGACGCGGCTCATTAAGTCGCCGGTCTGCTTGTCATGGAAATACCGCATCGAGAGTGACTGGATTTTATTATACACCCAGACGCGCATATCTTCCACCAACCGCCACGCCGCCACATGCGCGAGATAGTGGCTCAGAAAGCGAAAGAGCACCTGCAAAAGGTAGAGCACCGTGAGCAGCAGCGCCAGCCGGCCGACCTGGCCAAAATCCGTTACGCCGTCCTGCACCAGCTGCGTCATCTCGCGCAGCAGCATAGGCGCCGCCAGGCCGATACCGGTCAACAGCAGCGTGGAAAGGATGGAGACGGCATACAGCCCCTTGAACCGGGTCGCTTCCCGGGCGAGCCTCCAAAGCAGTTTCATAAGCGGCCTCCTGTAAATATAATACAGTTAAAAAGCGATTGAGATATTTTATAAAATATGGTACAATACCATCTAAGCGCAATCAGTATACAATACCCCGCTTCAAAATACAAGATTAGGGGGCGTCATATGCCGGGTCCTGCTTATCTCAACCCCTCTTTGCCGCTGGCCGAACGCGTCGCCGATCTCCTCTCCCGCATGACGGCCGAAGAGAAGGCCGGCTTCCTCCCCACCCGCCAGCACGCCGTCCCGCGGCTGGGTATTCCGGCTTACGCCGTCGGGGGCGAGGGTGCGCACGGCCTTGTCGTGCGCACACACGGCAGCCAATGGCCGAACGGCGAGGCCACCGTTTTCCCGCAGCCGATCGGGCTGTCCAGCACATGGGACACGGATTTGATGCGGCGCGTCGGGGACGTTATCGGCACTGAGGCCCGGGTGTATTACCACCGGGATGGGCGCTCACGCTGGCTGACGCTGTGGTTCCCCACCATCGACATGGAGCGCGACCCGCGCTGGGGCCGCACGGAAGAGGCGTACGGCGAGGATCCGTTTTTAGCCGGGAAGCTCGCGGCGGCATTGATTCGCGGCGCGCAGGGCGACGATCCGTTTTATGTCAAAACGACCTGTGCTCCCAAGCATTTCTACGGTAACAACGTGGAGAAAAACCGCGCCTCCGTCTCGACCGATTTGAGCGAGCGGGTCAAGCGGGAGTATTATCTGCGCGTCTTCCAATACGCCTTTACCGAAGGCAAAGCGCTGTCGCTGATGACGGCTTATAACGAAATCAACGGCGTGCCTTGCATCGTGAACCCCGAAGCGCTGGACATTGTCAAGGGCGAATGGGGCTGTGAGGGCTTTATCGTCTGCGACGGCGGCGACTTTTCACAGACCGTCACCCATCACCATTACTGCGAAACCCATACGGAATCCATCGCCCTGTCGCTTAAAGCGGGCGTTGATTGCTTCCCCGATAGCGCCGAGCTGATTGTCCAGTCCGCTTTAGACGCCCTCAAAAAAGGGCTGATTGACGAGGCTGACATTGACCGCGCGCTGACCAATATTTTCAAGGTACGGTTCCGCATGGGACAGTTCGACCCCGACAGCCTGTGCCCATATACCGCCATCCCTCCGGAACGGCTCTGCTGCCAGGAGCATACCGACGTCGCGCTGGAGGCGGCGCAAAAATCTGTCGTCCTCCTGCAAAACGACGGAATCCTTCCGCTTGACCCTAACGCCTGCGGCAAGGTGCTGGTGGTCGGCGACCTCGCCGATGTGACGATGCCTGACTGGTATTCCGGCAAGCCGCCGCAAGCCGTAACGCCTTTGCAGGCCATACGGGACGCACTGCCGGAGGGCACGGTAGAGACGGCGGATACACATGATGTATGCGTGATTTTCCATGAAGGTACAGGCGGCTGGCTCCGCGTGGACGAAGCCGGAGACGTCTTTTTTGACGGCGACATGGATACAAGGTCTGTTTTTGAAGAGCATGACTACGGCTTCACTTCGGCGGCCTACAGAGACATAAAAACCGGAAAATTTCTCAACATCCGCTACGACGGGTCGCTGGGCTGTACTGCCGACGCGCTTTGGGGCTGGTTTACCTACGAGCTGTTTTTCCGTGAGGAAAACACCGGGCGCTTCCTCCCCCACGGCGAGACCTTCCGCGACGGGCTTTCAGACGAGGGCAAGGAGAAGGCAAACAGCGTCATGCGCTCCCTGCGGCGCGAACTGCTGACCGACGGCCTCTCCCGCGCCGTGGACGCGGCGGCGCGATGCGACACCGTCATTGCCGTGCTGGGCAACCACCCATTGGTCAACGGGCGCGAATGCTTCGACCGTCCCGACATCACCTTCCCGCGGCGGTGGACATCGTTGCTGGAACGGATGCGTGCCGTCAATCCGAACATTATCCTGACGCTGATCGCGGGATACCCATACGCGTTTCCCAAAGAAGCAAAATCTGTACGCGCCGCGCTCTACACATCGCATGGCGAGCAGCATGTAGGCACGGCGGTGGCCGGCGCGCTGTTTGGACAGCTCAACCCCGCCGGGCGGCTGTCGATGACATGGTACCTCTCGCAGGACGACCTGCCCGACATCAACGACTATGACATCATCAACAGCCCGCGTACATACATGTATTTTGACAAGCCCGTGCAATACCCGTTCGGGTACGGTTTGAGCTATACCTCTTTTGAGTATACCGGGCTGTCGGTCCAGGCCGCGGACGGTGTGCTTGAGGTTTCCTGCTCGGTGCGCAATACCGGCGGACGCGCCGGGGATGAAGTGGTACAGCTATACGTCACACTGCATGGCAGTCCGGTCAAGGCTCCCATCCGGCGGCTATGCGGGTTCGAGCGTGTCCCGCTCCAGCCGGGTGAGGTCAAAGCGGTGTCATTCCTCATGCCGCCGGATGAGTTGACCCTGTACGGCGAAGCAAAACCGGACAAAGCAACATTCGCAATCGGCGCGTCAAGCGCAGATATAAAACTTACGGAGGTAGTACCGTTATGAAATTTACCGATGGGTTCTGGCTGACCAAACCGGGCGTGACCGCCCACGGCTGCGCCGAAATTCGCGACGTCCAATTTACCGGGGACAAACTGACAGTGTTCATCAGCCCCTTCCCCGTATACCACCGGGGGCAGACGCTGGGCGGGCCGCTGATGACGCTGGAGATTGACTCGCCGCGCCCGGACATTTTGGGCGTGAAACTGTATCACTATAAAAACGCCATGCCCAAAGAGCCTGCTTTCGAGCTGTATACCGAGCCGCAAAAACTGGAGCTTGAGGAGACGGAAACGGCATACACCGTCCGCGCCGGGAAGATGGCGGCGACACTGCTCAAAGGGCGGTTTGCGCTCTCCTTTACATACGACGGCAAGCCGCTCACCCGCTCCGACTTCAAGCAAGCGGCCTACCTCACCACGCCGGACGGCCCCTATATCCGCGAACGGCTCGACCTCGGCGTGGACGAGTATATCTATGGTCTTGGGGAACGGTTCACCCCCTTTGTGAAAAACGGGCAAAGCGTTGACATATGGAACGAGGACGGCGGCACCGCGTCCGACATTGCCTATAAAAACATCCCCTTCTATATCTCTAACAAAGGCTTCGGCGTGTTCGCCAATCACCCGGAGCGCGTCAGCTATGAGATCGCCTCCGAGGCGGCGTCGCGGGTGCAGTTTTCCGTTGCGGGCGAGGAACTGAACTATTACATCATCGGCGGGGGCAGTGTCAAGGCCGCCGTCGCCAATTACTGCGCTTTGACCGGCAAGTCTCCCCTGCCGCCCGCGTGGTCGTTTGGACTGTGGCTTTCAACGTCCTTCACCACAAACTACGACGAGAAAACGGTCAACAGCTTTATCGACGGCATGACGGAACGGGACATCCCCCTCTCGGTCTTTCACTACGACTGCTTCTGGATGAAGGAATATGAATGGTGCAATTTCACTTGGGACGAAGCCATGTTCCCCGAACCGGCGGCTATGCTGAAACGGTTACATGGCAAGGGACTGCGCGTATGCGTCTGGATCAATCCTTACATAGGGCAAAAGTCCCCCCTCTTTGACGAGGCGGCGGAAAATGGCTACCTGCTGAAAAAGGCTGACGGCAGCGTCTGGCAATGGAACATGTGGCAGCCGATGATGGGGATCGTCGATTTCACCAACCCCGGCGCGGCGGCATGGTACGCGGGCAAGCTGGAAGCCTTGGTAGACATGGGCGTGGATTGCTTCAAGACCGATTTCGGCGAGCGCATTCCAGCCGAAGACGTCAAATGGTTTGACGGTTCCGACCCGCAAAAAATGCACAACTACTACACCCAGCTCTACAACAAATGCGTGTTTGACCTGCTGGAGCGCAAGAAAGGCAAAGGCGAAGCCGTCTTGTTCGCGCGCAGCGCCACCACCGGAGGGCAGCAGTTCCCGGTACACTGGGGCGGCGACTGCGAGGCGACCTATGCCGCCATGGCCGAGACACTGCGCGGCGGGCTTTCGCTGGCTCTGGGCGGTTTCGCTTTCTGGAGCCACGACATCGGCGGCTTCGAGGCGACAGCCACCGCCGACGTGTATAAGCGGTGGATTGCCTTTGGCCTGTTCTCCACCCACTCCCGTCTGCACGGCAGCTCCTCCTACCGCGTGCCGTGGCTGTATGACGAGGAGTCTGTCGATGTATTGCGCAAGTTCACCAAGGTCAAGAACTCGCTGATGCCCTATCTGTTCGCGCAAGCCGTCAAAGCCACCAAGACCGGCGTTCCGGTCATGCGCCCGATGGTGATGGAGTACCCGAACGACCCGCTCTGCCATACACTGGATAAACAGTATGTGCTGGGCGACGGCTTGCTGGTCGCGCCGGTCTTCTATGAGGATGGGCACTGTGACGTCTACCTGCCCGACGGTATGTATACCAACTTCTTCACCGGGGAGGTCGTTCAGGGAGGGCGGCTGGTCCGGGGGAAGTACAATTACATGACGCTGCCGGTTTTCATTCCTGAGAACACCTTACTCGCCATGGGCCGTAACGACTGCGCCGAGTACGACTATCATGAGAACGTGACCATCCACGCCTACCAGCTGACCGAGCAGACCGTCGAACTCTACGACAAGACCGGAACCCTCCGCGCAACCGTCACCGGCCGGGCGCACGGCGAAGAGGTCACCTTCCAGGTGGACGGCGACGCGCCGGGGCTGAAATTTGAGGTTCATAAATGACGTTTATAAAGCATGACGCTGTGGAGACGTTCGGAGCCGATACCTTAGAAATCCTGCTGGAAAATGAGGTTCAGAACAACCTCCTCGTCAGCTTTATCCTGCGGGAAGCAGACAAATCAAGCTGGCTGTTCGCAGCGGTCAAGGACGGCGCGGGAAGCGTTGTCCTGACCGCCGCTTGGACGGGTCTGCCGTATAATATCGTATTGTACGAGACGGGCAATACGCCCAACGACGGGGCGATAAAACTGCTGGCGGGTGAGTTGAAGGCTTTGGGGGTTGCTTTCCCCGGCGTTCTCGCGGAACAGGGGCTGGCAAAGCGATTCGCGGAGGTATGGGCGGACGGATACCGCGTCAACTTTTCTATGAACATCATGCGGCTGGATGCGGTTAGCGACCATAAGAAGGCTCCCGGTTCAGCCCGTTTGATGTGTGAAGAGGATTTGTTCTATACCCCGTATTGGGAGTATATCTTCCGTTATGATTGCCATGTTGAGACCTACGACATCCCTACCTGCGCGGAGCATTGCAAGAGTATGCTCGGTTCTGCTTTCATCTGGGAAGACGGGCATCCCGTTTCGATGGCGGCGAGTGAGCGCAAAACTCAAAACGGAGCCGGCATCGGCTTTGTCTACACCCCGCCTCAGTATCGCGGGCGCGGATACGCAGCTTCCAATGTGGCATGTTTGTCCCGCGACCTGTTGGAGCGCGGTCACAAATTCTGTTTTCTCGTTGCCGACGCCGCCAACCCCACTTCCTGCGGGATATACCGTAAAATAGGCTATCAAGACCTATGCGTATATGACGATATTAAGTTTTGAGGGTGAAGTCGATTGAGCTACCAATCCGCGCTGGAAAAACTGCGTGACCTCGGGATGCACGGCATGGTCGCGGCCCGTGACGGGATAGCGGTTGCCGAAGCGGCTGTCAAACCGTACAGTCTTGACAAGCCGCATACCCTCAATTCGCTGACCAAGAGCTTTGTCTCGGTGGCGGTCGGCTTTTGCGTGCAGGAGGGGTTGCTTTCCTTAGACGATAAGGCTCTGTCGTTTTTCCCCGGGCGACTCCCCTGCCGCCCTTGCGAAAACATGGAGAAGATCACCGTCCGGCACCTATTGATGATGGCGACCGGGCACACGAAGGAGCCGTACTTCTGGCCGACGGAACAGGAGCCGCTGGATTCCTTCCTGCGCTCCTACGTTGATGCCGAACCGGGCAGTGTTTTCCTCTATAACACCGCCGGGAGCCACCTGCTGGGGTATATCGTCGAAAAGGTGAGCGGGGTTTCTGTGGAAGAGTATCTGCGGCCCCGTCTGCTGGAACCTCTGGGGATTACCGAATGGGTATGGGAGAAGCAGCCGGACGGCGCCTGTAAGACCGGCGTGGGACTGCATCTAAGCACACGGGACATTGCCAAATTCGGGAATTTCTTACTCTTTGAAGGCTCTTACGGTGGAAAACAGTTGATCGGCAAAGAGTGGATACGCGAAGCGGTTAGCAAAAAGATCATGCAGCCGGGCGACCCCGATACCGAATGGACCAGCGGCTACGGCTACCAGTTCTGGATCAACCGCCGCGAGAACAGCTACCGCGCCGACGGGGCGTTCGGGCAGTTCTGCATTGTTATCCCCTGCCGACGGCTGGTCATTGCGATGAACTCCGGCTCTCAGGATATGGGCGCGATGCTGGATGTGATTTTTGAGGAGCTTGTGCCCGCTCTGGACAGGGATTTCCCTTATGAGACGGAGCTGACCGCGCCGCTGCCGGAGGGCGAGCCGGACTTTCCGCTAAAGACGTATACACTGCATCCCAATGCTTTGGGTTGGGAGAAAATCTCTTTTGAGGAAAACAGGGTATGCCATCTTTCTGTGGAGAACAGTGACATCCAATACTGGGGTAAGTACGGAGTCGGGGAATGGAAGAGTGAGGGAGAATGCACGGGGCATATAGATGCCGTGACGGTCTCCGCCGTAGCCTTGGCCGCCGGGGCGGGAGTATCCAAGAGCGGTTTTTCATTGCTACGGATACTGCACACACGCGAACCGTATGTCATAGACCTTTACGTTAAGCGTTTTGAGAATTTCGTGCTGTTGGGCTATGAGCGCAATGTTAATTTCTGTGGAGTGCATCGTGTATTTATGTTTGGCACCGAGGAGGTATGCGGCGATGCAATTGATTGACCTCATCAGGCTCTGCAATTTCAATGAGTTATGGCACTCACTGGAGACGGATTTTCACGAGAAGCCGTTTTGGAGGGACACCTACCGCGCCCTCCATGCCCATCTCAGCTCACCCATCGCAAAACCCGGCGAGGACGCGCTAATGCTCACCTCCATGCCGGCGGCGCGCCTCGCCGAGAACAGCGGGGTGCGGTGCGACTGGGACAGCGACGCGTATATCGTAGGGCAGGACATATACTGCGCCTTGGGTGTCGCGCCGCTTGACCTTACGCTTGACCTTGAGCAACTAACAGACGATTATCCCGCCCGTATATTGGCGCGGCACCTCTTTGAGATGCTGCACTGGGGCGGAAAGAGGTGAAAGTATGCGATATGTATTAGGGGTAGACGGCGGCGGCACCAAGACGCACTGCGCGCTGTACGACGCAGACACCGGGCGGCTGGATATGCTGCCGTGGGGGCCGACCAACCACGAGGGGATGGCCGGGGGCTTGGACGATCTGCCGGAGGCACTGCGCGGGATGTTCCAAGCCCTGCTCACGCGGAACAATATCGGCATGGACGATATAGAGGTAGGCGTGCTGGGGTTGGCCGGGACCGATACCGCCGAGCAGCACCGCATCATCTCCGGCATCCTGACCGGTTTAGGTTTGCCGCGCTTTGTACTGTGCAATGATGCTTTCCTCGGCGTCAAGGCGGGCAGCGCGAGCGGCTACGGCATCTGCGCCATCAACGGCACAGGGTATTGCATTACCGGGATGGACGCCCGCGGCGCGCAAGCGCAGGTTGGCGGCATAGGCGGGGTTACAGGGGATTTCGGCGGAGGCACCATGTTGGCGTCGCGCGCCGCCGGCCGGGTCTACAGCCAGCTCTTCCGCGAGGAGCCGTTTACCGCGCTGACGACGGCAATCTTCCGTTGGCTGGACATCACCGACAAGCATGAGTATGTCGAGCTTCTGGCCGGGCTTTACGAGAAGGATTACGCTAAAACCGTCTTGGAGCTGTGCCGTATCCTTTTCCGCACCGCGGCGGAGGGAGACGAAGCCGCGCTGGCTATATTGGATGAATCGGGTACCAACTACGCCGGAGGAATCATCGGCGCCATCCATGAGCTTTCGTTCGCCCCTGGCGAGCCAATCGACATCGTCTTCGCCGGCTCGGTGTTTACAAAAGCCGAATACCCCCGTATCCAGCAGACGGCGGAAGAAATCCTTAAAAAGCGTTTTCCGCAAAAAGAGCTGCGTTTTACCACACTGGATGTACCCAATGTCGCCGGGGCGGTGCTGTGGGCTTTGTCCGAGCTGGGGCTTACGGGTTGCCGCGACAGTGTACTGCGGATGTTTAGGAGCGGCGTCTGGCTGTGATCGTTTTGCTTACTTTCCCCGCTGTGCTGACGGCGGCGGTCTTAGGGCTTTCGGCAAGGCCGGGAGCCTTTTTCCATAGCGCTCTTAAAAGACCGTATCTTCTCCTGCTAAACGCGCTGCCGCTCTATATGCTCACACTGCTGGGGTTTGCCGCGTCCGGGCTTCTGTGGCTTTCGTTTCTGATCCCGGCAGTCGTCATGCTGCCGTTCGCGCTGGTCGACCGCTTCAAAATGCTGATCCGCGAGGAGCCGTTTTTGCCATCGGATTTCATCCTCATCCGCGAGGCGGCGGCATTCTCCGGCGCGGCCAAAGACCATGCCGGGCCGGTCGAGGTTATCATTCCGGTTTTGACGGCGGCGGCTGTTTCGCTGTCGGCGTTTGTCCCTTCGCCCGTTTGGGGCGTCCAAACGCGCCTGCTTGTCGCGGGCGGCATCCTTCTGGCGGCCTGGCCGCTCAACCGTTTTGTATATGCGAACGGCAGACTTGCCTGCGATGGTTTTCTTTACATGTTTTGGCGGCATCTCAACAAAATGGGCGTCGTCAAGCCGGACGGTTACATTAAGGGGCGTTCGGCGGCGGTGCTTTCGGAGTACGGCTCTGCAAAAGACGCCGTCCCCGGCGTCAATGTGGTCTTCGTGATGGGCGAGGCGTTCACAGAGTTAAGCGACGAGCCGTTTTTCGCTCTTGCAGACGACCCTCTCGCTCCCTATAAACAGCTCAAAGCTGAGGGCTTTCACGGGACGCTCACCGTCCCAAACTACGGCGGCGGCACAGCCAACACGGAATTTGACGTGCTGACAGGGCTGTATTCCCTGTTCATCAACCCCTCCCCTTCCTCTTTCTGGCATGTGAAAAAGCCTCTCTCGTCGGTCGCGTCGGTTTTGAAGGGGCAAGGGTACGGCACGGTGGCTGTCCATCCCGGTTTCGACTGGTTTTACGATCGCCGTAAGGTTTACCCGCGTCTGGGTTTTGACGAGTTTTTGACCGTAAAGGATTTTGACGGGGCCGAGCGCAAAGGCGGGCTTGTCTCCGACCGCGCCGCCTTCTCGACATTGCGGGATGTCATCAAAGCACGCCCGTCGCCCTTGTTTTCCTATATGGTCACCATCCAAAACCATACGCCGTATGAGAACAGGTTTGATTCAAAGGCGGACATACTCTCTAACTACTTCATCGGCGTCGCCGACGGGGCGAGGGAGTTGAAATCCTTTGCCGGATTCCTCAACAGCCGGCCCGAGCCTACGTTGCTTGTCTTTTACGGCGACCACCTTCCCGCGCTGGGGAGCGCGATGCGGATATATAACGAGCTGGGCTTCGATCAGGGGCTGAAAAAATTTGAAACGCCGTTCCTGCTATGGCAGAACGACGCTTCCAAGCCTGTTTTCGATCTTGAGAAATCTTTAGACAAATGCGGTATGCGCCGTGGCGGCAGGCTCAGCGCACACTATTTGGGGGCGCTGGTATTGGAGCTGCTCGGAATGGACAGCGATCCCTTTTTCCAATATATCAACGCACTGCGGCGGGAAAAGCCCGTACTGAGAGATTCGGCGGCGGATTACCAAGCCATATTGTACGATAGGCTCAAATGAGCCTCAAAATGGCGGCTCCCCTTCATAGAGCACATCCAGCGTGTGCATCGCGCGCGTCATCGCGACATACAGCAGTTTTGTCCCCAATCCGTCTTTAGAGTAGCGGTCGGCGTCGGCGACGATAACGCTGTCGAACTCCAGCCCTTTGGAGAGAGCGGCGGGCAGCAGGCACACCCCGCCCTCATACCGGCCGTCCTTCGAGGGAAAGACACATAGGTCTTCAACAGAACGGAGCAACCGCGCGAAACCCTTGCAAAGCGAAGGCTTACTGACCAAAACGGCGATATTTATATGCCCCTGCGCCCTCCGTTTTTCAATCAGTTTTACGCAAGCGTCGGCGCGGTCATTCTCCCCCCAGACATCTATATAACCCACCGATTCCCCGTGGCGTACGACCGCCGACCCTTTAGGCAGATGAGGCAGCCTATCTAAAACCCTGTTGGCCGCCTCCATAATCTCAATCGTGACACGATAGCTCTTTTGCAGATACAAGACAGTCGCTGTGCCTTGCCATACCTGCCGGTTGGCGTCGTCCCAGTCTTTCACGCCGGACACTCCTATCCCCTGCGCCAGGTCGCCCAGTATGGTGAACGACGCCTTTTTGAACAGGGTTTGCAGTACGGTGAGCTGCATCGCCGAAAAATCCTGCGCCTCGTCAATCACCACATGACGCACCGCCGGTTCGGAAAGCCCCGAGGCACGGATACGGAGGTACAGCAAGGGCGCGAGGTCTTCCTCCGTCAGCCTGGGTTCGGTGTACCCGGCCTGAGCCAAAAACCGCTTATACAGCGGCATCGCGCCGCTTCTTTTCCGCTCCGCCTCGGCGGCCAGAAAGGCGTCTATATCGGATAGAATCTCATAAGTCGACTTATACCCGCCGTCCTGCCCCGGCGTTTCGACAGGCTCATGCAGCCTAAGCGGCGTTTTGACATACCGCCGCGCCAACTCTTCAAACGACAACTGCGGCACATCCTCCACGCCTAGATCAGGCAGGATACCGGCGATGTAGCTGAGGAAAAAGCTGCCTGAGGTCAGCACCAAAAACTGTTCCGGCCGGAAACGCTTTCCCATGTTGTATGTCAGGTAGGCAATCCGGTGCAGCGCGACGGTGGTTTTGCCGCTGCCCGCCGCGCCCTGCACGATCAGCGGCCGGCGTGGGTCGGCGCGAATGATCTTATTCTGCCCGGCCTGTATGGTAGCAATGATGTCCTTCAGCCGCGTATCGGCGGACACCGACAGATACGGGGCCAACAGCGCGTCGTCCGCCGTGACGTCGATGTCGTCGTACCCGCGCAGCTCCCCGCCCTCCACCGTCAGGCGGCGTTTGAGCGACAGGTCGCCTTCCACCGTCCCGTCCGGGCTGTCGTAAGAGGCGGGGCCAAGCCGCCCGTCATAATACAGGCCGGACACGGGGGCGCGCCAGTCGGTGACCAGCAGGCCGCTGTCCGCGTCATAGACGGAGGCTTTGCCGATATAGATTCTGATCTTTTCCTTCGCTTTTTCGGTATAGTCCACCCGCGCGAAATACGGCGATCCCTCGGCGCGCCTGAGCAGGCGGTAGCGGCGTTCCAGCATTTGACGCACGCTTTCCTCCGCCGCTTCGTCCGCCGCGGTGATCCCGCGCTCAAAACGGCGGCTGATGCCGGTAAGCTCCGTTTGCAGCGCTTCCGTAACGCCGCTCAAGTAGGCGGTCTCCTCTTTCCAAACCCGCGAATCCGTCATCGGCGTCCCCTCCCGCGCGAATGTTGTAATTTTGATATGGCAACACTTCATTATACACGATTTTTTCGTTTACGTAAAGGGGTTGAAAACCGTATGAATCCATTTTTTGGGCAGGTCTATGAGATTGTCGCGCAGATCCCGCACGGCAAGGTCGCCTCCTACGGGCAGATTGCCCGGATGCTGGGGCAGCCCCGCGCGGCGCGCCAGGTGGGGTATGCCATGCGCTGCTGCCCGGACAATTTGCCCTGGCAGCGGGTCGTGATGGCGGACGGTTCCATTACAGGCGGCGCCCACGCCGAAATGCGCCGTATACTCTTAGAGGGCGAAGGGGTGAGGATTTTGCCGGACGGGCGGGTGGATATGAAGCAATACGGTTGGGACGGTTGCTGAAAATAATTAAACACACGCTTGAAAAATCCCGCTCTAAGGGGTATTGCATTATCAAAAGAACATGTTATAATGCTAAATAAAGGATGATGTGAAGATAAAGTGATTAATTTGCAAAAATATTCAGACAGCCGAAACGGTTTTAGGTACAGGGTTTGCTATGGGAGGGGATGCTTATAAGTGTACTTGATTTACCCTGACATAACAGCAAAAACACAAGATGGAAAGGAGGTTGACACATGAAAAAGCTCTGGTCCTGCATTCTCGTTGTCATGATGTTCATGACAACCATTTCAGCTATCGCTGACGACTCGCCTGAACTCTCCGAATGGGATTCGTTCCCTTCCGACTGGATTATTCCGCCCCCCTCGGAAATGTCAACCAACCACTACGAAGAGGAATGGGACGGATTCATCCTGCCGTCCATAGAACCCAGATACGAGACATTCATAGTCTACAGCCTGAGCGCGCGGATTGTTGTAAACGTAACGACGCCTCTTGACCAGGGATGGAGGTCTCGTTATCCTACCAGTTTCAGCTATGAGGCAAACCAAATTATTGAGGCAGTTGATGACTATCTTTATGATGAATTTGGGATTGACTTCGTCTCCGTCGCCCAGCCTCATTGGACAGAGCCGAATACAAACTACGAAGATACTCTTTTCCCCCATGTCATCAATACCCACGGCCTGACCTATGGCAGCGGCCAGCAAGCCAGTCTGATGATCGCTTTTACTGTGCGCAGCATAAACCCCAACGGGATTGCGTGGCTCAATCAACCTTATGCCTTAATTAAGGACTTGCAAAACCTAAACAGAAATAGTAAAACCGTTCAGCACGAAGTCGGACATGCATATGGCTTAGGGGAATGCAGTCTCTCAAGCGGTTGTGTCATGATCCCAAATGGCATCGCAACTTTTTTTGGGCAGTTATGCTCCTCGCATTGGAACACATGGAACTCCAACAAGAATAGATACTAATACTACAGACACGCAGGGGAGGTGGCACCTCCCCTGCGTCTGTCCAATCTGTGAGGTGTGGCATGTTAAGGAATAAAGCGGGTATGTTTCTCTTGCTGCTCCTATCTATATCCTTACTATCAAGCTGTTCGGAAAAGTCAAGTGAACCAGCTTTGGACGAGGTTTTGTTGAAAATAAACGGCGCGGATGTTACATATACCGAGTATAATAATCTCAAGAAACAGTATGACGGGTTGTCCGAATTACGGATCCTTGAAGGTATTGTATTGGAAAGAGCCGTCCTGCAATTTGCCGAAGGGCTTTCGCTTTTGGTATCCGAAGAGGAGATTGAGCAAAAAATCAGGGAGCTAAAAGAGCTTGGCTATACCTTTTATGATATAGCGATACAGGAGTACCGCACGGAAGAAGCATTGAAAGAGGCGTATAGAAACAGGATTTTATACACTAAAGTCAAAGAGGATATTATAGAGTCATTTCGTGAGAGAGTCATCCCGAACGAAGCGGTGATTTCACAACGGACGCACGATTATCTGGATCGTTTTCACTTGTCAGGCAGGGAGCGCGACGGGTATAGAAATGACGTTTTCCATACATTTGAAGAGAAGGCAGCTCTTTTTGCCGACAATATATTCTCAATCAGCGAAGATATTATGATAGCAGGGGGTTTTGAGTACCGTTTGCTGCCGAGTGAGCGCGCTCAATTCCAAGATTCCTTCGGCGACTATTTTTACCTGTCCGATAAAACGGATTATGAGGCTGCGGAAATAAAGAGCGCCGCCGACCCGGATTATATGATAAAAGGGTTCAGCGTCGTTCTTACGGAACCATCCGGCATTGCTGTTTCCTTTTCGTCTATCATCGCGCCTGGCTTGACAACGGCATACCGTCACAATGATTCCGTCTTGACAGCGGATGAAAGCTCATATATTTTCGAGTATATCCTGCCGGAATTGGGCTTTTATTATCGCGCCGAAACGACCGATCCTGATATAGATCTGGAACATAGGCTATTCGAGTGTGTGCCATTTCAGCTGAAGGGGGCGTCCTGACATGTCCAAACAGGTGAGGGTTTCCGCGTTCTCCGTCCTGTTGGCTATCCTGCTCTTAGCGTCGTGCGCCTCAGAGCCGCAACCTCTGTCCGGCCCGTCGCCGGATGAAACCGTTGAGGCATCGCCTAGTTTGGAGGAAAGCCCCGCGCCCCCTGCCTCTGAGGAAACGGCCCTGCTTTCGCCGGATCAGCCCGTCCCTCCCGAACCCAGCCACGCCGTTTACCTCCCCCCGGTCACATTGCCGGTGAGCATTTACGGGTTTATGCTGTCTTATACATCCCGGTTTGTTTATGAGGGAAGGGTTTATGTCATATCCTCATGGCGCGGCAGCTTCTACAACGATGATGAATCGCTGAAACAGCTCATAGGCGAGTGGCTCGGCACTCTGGACGGCAACATGGAAGACTGGCCCGCCGAGTTCACCGGAAACGCTATTGGTGATTTGTACTCCGTCAAGGGATATAGAAACGATTTCCGCCTGTGTGTCTATGTAGAGTATGCCGATGAGGACGGAACCAATCGTTACAGTCTGGCGTTTTATGAACACCTGAACGATATCGGCCTGACGGCGGGCGCAGATCTTTACGGCGACCGCCTGCATCTCCGTGAGCGCTGGAGCGCTTTGAAATATCAGACGCTTAGCAACAGGAAAGGCGAGGCGGAAGGTCTTTCATCGGCCGTATACCACGATTTGGGCATTTCTGACGTGGTTATCTCCGCCTTTATAGACACGCTGTATGCCGCTCCGTTTGAGTTTTACAAAGCTCCGGGCAAAGAGAGCAGCGAGGAAGAGGTAATCGCATATGAGGCGTTTATAAGGGAACGGGAAAGAATGGAATCCGCCTACTTGATTTTTTATATGAACGACGGTATGGATTTCTATTTACAGTTTTATGAGGATGGGCTGGTGCAATACCGGTGTCCTGAAATGGGTCTTAATGAAGACATTACGGGAGGATATGGGATGCTGTTTGTCAGGATGTCCGGCGAATCCTTTGATACAGTCAATAATGTCTGCTTTTATTAAGCAAACACGCCGCAATGCCGTCCCCCTCCGACTCGGAGCACTTGATGATTGATATCAAAAGGGATTACAGAGTCATAAGAGGTGCCGCATTGATAACCGGCTCCTCATATGGGTATATGTCTTTAATGCTCTTTATCATCTGCTCAAGCCAATCCTTCTGGCAGCACACCTCTACCTTAAACTCATCCTGAATTATTATGTGCTGTATAATAAATCTAGCAAGACAACAAATTTTAATTTGTTGCTGAAAATAATTAAATCCTGTTAAGGTACAATAGAGGGGTAACAGAAAAAAGAGACAAAGAGCAAGACCTTAGGTATAGTGGAGTTACCACACAACACATGCCAAAAGGAGAAGCTCTTTGTCATGGAGATGGTAA
>JAIRUW010000036.1 GCA_031254195.1 Oscillospiraceae bacterium | reverse complement strand
GTCTGCGGCAGGCATCCGCAAACGGCCAGCAGCGCTTTTGGGTACTGTTTTCGCAGTTTCCGTATGGCGTTGCGGGATTTCTTGTCGGCGGTCGCGGTGACGGTGCAGGTGTTGACGATGATGGCGTCCGGGAGTGTATCGCTCACCCTCTCCCCGTCATCAGCTGTTCGCTGTTCGTTGCCGACCGTCTCATGTCCGCGCGACCGCAAAAGCTCCGCCATGCCGGCGGACTCGGCTTGGTTTGTCCGGCACCCCAATGTCAATATGGCAATTTTCATAAAAACCCTTTCATTCACAGCCCGTGATTTGGCGTTGTTTTCCCTTGCATTTTTCGTTTCCGGGTGTATAATGATTATAGCGTATCATAGGAAGGAGGCGCAAGAGCATGAAGAGTTTTTCCGTCCAGCTCCATTCTATAGACGACGTAAAGCGCTTTGTCAACGCCGCGTGCGGCCAGCCCTTTGACATCGACATCGTCTCAGGGCGGTATACCGTTGACGCCAAGTCGATCATGGGGCTTTTCTCCCTCGACCTCTCCAAACCGATTGCCGTAGAAGTCCACGGCACGGAAGAAGACGGCCGGGCGTTTTATGAGCTGATCAAGGATTTTGCGGATCGCGCCTAGATTAAAAGAACAAGCATAAGAGTCTTCCCATGGACATATCCTCCCATATAAGGAGGCATGGCCATGCGGAGGATTTTTTGCATTTTTCTGGCGTTTTATCTATTGCTGCCGTTTTGCTTCGCGGAAGAGGCGGAAGCCGTTGACAACTGGGAACCGGCGGAAGACATTGCCGTTTCCAGCGTCGCCGGTTCACTGTCCGTACCCGCGCCGTCGGTCATTCTGATGGAGCGTTCCACCGGCACTGTACTCTATGAGAAAAACGCCGACGAACGGCTCGCCCCGGCAAGCATCACCAAGGTGATGACGCTCCTTCTGGCGATGGAGGCCATCGAGCGCGGCCAGCTGGCATATGACCAGAAGGTCACCGTCAGCCGGGCCGCGATGAGCTTGGGCGGTTCCACGGCGTTCTTGCACGAGGGCGAACGCTATACCGTCAGCGAAATGCTCAAGGCGGTCACGATTGCCAGCGCCAACGACGGGTCGGTGGTTTTGGCCGAAGCGGTCGCCGGGACGGAGGAAACCTTCGTCGCGATGATGAACGAACGCGCCGCGCAGCTCGGCATGACGGGCACGAACTTCACCAACTGCCACGGTCTGGATAACCCGCAGCACTATACCACGGCGCGGGACGTTGCCATTATGTCGCGCGCGCTTTTGGCGCACAAGGATATCCGCAATTATTCGACGGTATGGCTCGATTCTTTGCGCGACGGCACCTTTACCCTTGCCAACACCAACAGGCTGGTGCGGTATTACGATGGCTGCACCGGCCTCAAGACGGGCACGACCAGCAAGGCCGGAAGTTGTATCACCGCTTCGGCGGAGCGTGACGGCATGGAGCTGATCGCGGTCGTTATGCACGCCGCCAGCACCGACGACCGCTATGAATCCGCGCGGAAGATGCTGGATTACGGCTTTGCCGGATACTCTGCCATGACGGTCTGGCCCGATGAGGTGCTTCTGCCCGTCCCCGTCCTTTTAGGGCGCGGCAAAGAGGTACAGCCGCTGATCGAGCGCGAGGAAACCGTTATTTTTGAAAAGCACAAGAAGCCACTGCTTACAAAAACAGTGGAGTTGGCGGAGGACGTACAGGCTCCTGTTCAAAAAGGCCAGCGCCTTGGCGAAATCATCTTGGAGTGTGAGGGAACGGTTTTGGCCCGTGTGCCTATCGTCGCCGCCGCCGATGTGGAAAAGCTGACATGGTGGGACGTGCTGAAACATATGCTGGGATTGTTGACAATGTCCGCCAGACCGCAGTAAAAAGAGGGCGGCCTGTGAGGCCTCCCCCTTTTCGATACGCCCCCTCTGAGTTACATCGTTTTAATGTGCGACATGCAGGCCGGGCAAACGTTTTTTTCCTTAAATTGAATAAGATTCTCAGGGTTTCCGCAAAAAACGCAGGCCAACTCATACTTTTTAAGGATAATGGCGTTCCCCTCGACGTAAATCTCAATGGGGTCTTTCTCCGCAATGTCAAGTGTGCGGCGCAGCTCGATCGGTAGGACGATGCGTCCTAGCTCATCGACTTTTCTGGTAATTCCGGTGGATTTCATACAGGCTTTCTCCTTACTATGTATTGGCGGATGGGTTGCATTATATGTCACCTCCACCGTATAGTGTCAATTATAACTGTTTTTCACACCGCCGTCAATACTTTTTGTCGAAAAAGGGGTGAAATATTTTTATGGCCATGTCTGTACTGCTGGTCGTGATCATGGTATCCGCCGTTCTGTTTGCCGTCTTTCAAGGCACAACAGCCGAAATGTCCGCCGGATTGCTGGACGGCGCGAAGGACGCGGTCAGCCTCGCCATCAGCATGGCGGGCGTGATATGCTTGTGGTGCGGCGTGGTGGAAGTCATGCGCCGCTGCGGTCTGATGGAAAAGCTGGCGAAAGCGCTGCGCCTGCCCATCAGCGCCCTGTTTTTCGAAGCGCGGGCGGACAGCGGCCTGCGGGGCGACATCGCGGCCTCGGTTTCGGCAAACCTTTTGGGGCTGGGCAACGCGGCGACGCCGCTTTCCATCCGCGCCGCCGCAAGGCTTCACGACGTTTCAGGCCGTACGGGTGCCGCGTCCGACTCGGTCTGTATGCTGGTCATCCTCGGCTCCTGCTCCATTCAAATCATCCCGGCAACCATCGCCGCGGCGCGGGCCTCACAGGGCGCGGCAAGCCCGTTTGACATTCTGCCCGCCGTCTGGATCGCCACCGTGATCAGCTGCGCCGCCGGGGTCATTGCGGGTTTGCTGTTCAAAAGGGTCTGGCGATGATCTGGCAGCTTATCACGCCCCTGCTCATCCTTGGCATCGCCCTCTACGCCTTGCTGCGCGGCGTAGACATTTTCGCGGCCCTGATTGCCGGGGCGCGGGATGGGCTGAATGTGCTTCTGCGCATCGTCCCGGCTTTGGTACCGCTGCTGGCCGCCATCACCATGCTGCGCGCGTCCGGCTTCTTAGACGCGTTCGCGGAGTTTTGCCGCCCCGCGTTCCAATTCTTGGGTATCCCGCCCGAATGCGCCCCCCTGCTGATTGTCCGCCCGTTCTCCGGCAGCGGCGCTTTGGCGGTCGGCGTGGAGCTGATGCGCTCCCACGGCGCAGACTCGCTGGTCGGGCGCACCGCCGCCGTTATGCTGGGCAGCACCGAAACGACCTTTTACGCCGTTTCGGTCATTTGCGGCGCGGCGGGCGTCACCAAAACGCGCTATGTCATCCCGGCGGCGCTTCTCGCCGACTTTGCCGGTTATATCACCGCTTCGGCGGCGGTACGGTGGCTATTTACTTAGCCGCCTTTTTGATGTATACTAAACCGTCAGCATACAAAGGAAGAGGGATGGCGATATGCGTATCCGTGATCTATACAGTCCCGGGAAGACGATCCTTTCGCTGGAGGTATTCCCGCCCAAACACGACCCCGGGATCTGCCTGGATGGCGCGCTGTCGGACATCGCGCGGCTCTCCCCCGCCTTTATCAGCGTGACCGTCCACGCAAGCGGCAGTGTGGAGAAGACTTTGGGCATCGCGGCGGGCATTCAAAATGAGTTTGGTCTCCCCTCCATGGCGCACTTGACCTGTGTAAACTCCTCCCGCGACACCGTCCATCATTCGCTGGAGATGATACGCGGACGAGGCGTTGAAAATATACTGGCGCTGCGCGGCGATCCGGTAGAGGGCGGACGCGCGGATTACCGCTATGCGTCGGAACTCATCCGGGACATCGGCGGATACGGCGGTTTTTGCATTGGCGCGGCCTGTTATCCCGAGGGGCATATAGACAGCACCGACCTAGCGCTGGACATAGGGTATCTCAAAGCCAAACAGGACGCCGGGGCGGAGTTTTTTGTCTCACAGCTCTTTTTTGACAACGACGTCTTCTTCCGTTTCCTTGAACGCGCCCGCGCCGCGGGCATCACTGTCCCCGTCTCGGCCGGCGTCATGCCTGTGCTCTCACGAGGGCAGATCGAAAAGATGATCTTCCTCTGCGGCGCCTCCCTTCCCGCCCGCGTCGTCCGCCTGTTGCATACATATCAGTCGGACGCGGACAGCCTGCGCAAAGCCGGGACAGAGCTGGCGGCGGAACAGGTGCGCGGCCTTATGGAAGCGGGCGTTGACGGCGTACATCTTTATACAATGAACAAACCGGAGGTTGCCGAATGGATTTTCTCGAAGCGCTAAAGAAGGAACCCCTGCTCTTTGACGGGGGTATGGGGACGCTGCTGTCCAATCATCTCAAGCCTAGCGAGCCGCCATATATCTTAAACATGACCATGCCCGACGCTGTGCTGACCGCTCACAGGGAGTATGTCGCGGCGGGCGCGGATGTGATCACATCCAATACCTTCACCACCGGCAGCGATGGGATCGTCCGTATCGGCGTCGAACTGGCTAAACGGGCGCGGGCGCGGTTTACCGCGCTTGACTTGGGCCCTGTGGGGCGGCTGATGGAGCCGATGGGCGACTGCTCTTTTGAGGAGGCGTACGCGCATTTCGCAAAGCTCGCCAAAGCCGGGGCGGAAAGCGGCGCGGACGTTATCCTCATCGAAACGATGTCCGATATATATGAGTGTAAAGCCGCTGTCCTTGCCGCCAAGGAAAACACATCCCTGCCCGTTCTGTGTACGGTGACATTGCAGGAAAACGGGCGCACGCTGACAGGATGCAATATCCAAACCGCCGTCGCGGTCTTGGAAAGCCTCGGTGTTGACGCGCTGGGCCTGAATTGCTCGCTCGGCCCCGCGCAGTTGAAACCGTTTTTGCTCGAAATGCTTGAGAGGGCCTATGTGCCGGTAATGGTCCAGCCAAACGCGGGCCTGCCGCGCGTTTTAGACGACGGAAGCACGGTTTATGACATATCCCCGAAGGCGTTTGCGGAATACGCCGCCGGGTTTGCGCGGGCGGGCGCAAAAATCGTAGGCGGCTGCTGCGGCACAACGCCTGAGCACATCGCGGGGATACGGACACTGCTCGGCGCGGGCGTGGTACCGGAAGCCGTGAGGAGGGATTTTCCGCATGTTATAGCGGCGTCCGGGACGAAAGCGGCGTTTCGGGGAAGCGGCCCGCTGGTCATCGGCGAACGGCTAAACCCCACCGGCAAAAAGCGTTTGCAACAGGCACTGCGCGAGGACGACATGGATCTTGTGCGGGACGAAGCCGCCGCCCAGCAGGAAGCGGGCTGTCATCTCCTCGACGTCAACGCCGGTCTGCCCGGCCTTGACGAGCCGGCGGTTTTGGCGCGGATGGTACGCGCGGTGCAGAGCGTAAGCAACCTGCCCATACAGATAGACAGCGCCGACCCTGACGCTATCGAAGCCGCCCTGCGCGTTGTCAACGGCAAAGCCATCGTCAACTCGGTCAACGGCAAGAAAGAATCACTTGATACGATTCTGCCGCTGGTGAGAAAATACGGCGCGGCGGTCGTCGGCCTGACGCTGAACGAAAACGGCATCCCAGAGACGGCGGAGGGGCGGCTTGCTATCGCGCGCCGTATCTGTGACGCCGCGGTTTCCCATGGGATCTCTGAAAAAGACATCCTCATTGACTGCCTGACCCTGACCGTCGCGGCACAGCCCATGCAGGCGGCGGAGACATTACGGGCCGTGCGCCTAGTAAAAGAAGAGCTGGGGCTTGCCACCGTGCTGGGGGTGAGCAATGTGTCGTACGGAATGCCGGAGCGAGAAAAGCTGGGTTCGGCGTTTCTAACCGCGGCGTTTGCGTCCGGCCTGGACGCGGCCATCATGAATCCGTTGTCTATCCCGTTTGCCGACGCGGTGCAGACATGGCGTCTCCTGTCCGGCTGTTCGGAGCCGCATTCCGCCTCTAAAACGGAGGACAAGCCATTACAATGGGTTATCGAGCAGTATGACAAAGGCTTGGCCTTTCTGCCGGAGCTGCTGGCGGCGGCGAAGAAAGAGATCGAACGATTGAAACAGAGCGCCGGCTCCAATAACGGCACGGACGGCCCCCCGATCATTCTGGCGTCGGTACAGGGCGACATACACGACATCGGGAAAAATATCGTCAAAGCCATGCTCGAATGCCACGGCTTTGCTGTACTCGACCTGGGCAAAGACGTACCGCCCGAGCTGGTGGTAAACGCTGTGCGGGAGCATGGGGCAAAGCTGGTCGGGCTGAGCGCGCTGATGACCACCACCGTTAGGAACATGCGGAATACGGCCGACGCCGTTTTTGCCGCTGTGCCGGGCTGTGCCGTGATGATTGGCGGCGCGGCGGCCGACCCGTCTGTTTCCGAAGCCGCGTTTTATGGCCGCGACGCTTTGGAAGCCGTGGCGATCGCGCGGCGCGTCTACGGAACCTAATTTTTTACTTTACAACCCGCGCGGAATATGGTATACTCAGATTCACATTTATGTTGCGCGGGCGTAGTTCAATGGTAGAATTCCAGCCTTCCAAGCTGGCCGCGTGGGTTCGATCCCCATCGCCCGCTCCAGACAATTTTACAGCGCCATCCTCTACAGGGAAGGGTTAGCTGAAATGAACAACCGAACACTCCGTCTTAGGTTTATCTCGCTGGGGCTTCCCGCTCTGGCGGGCTTTGTCTTGCTGTATTTATACCCGTTCATCCGTTCCCTCTGGTACTCAATGCTGGACCGTACCCGGGAGGAATTCGTATTTATAGATAATTATTTTGAATTATTCCAAAACAGGCACTATGTACATGGTTTGAGAAACACCTTCACCTTTTCCATGATCGGTGTGATTTGTCTTGTCACGCTGTCCGTCCTGCTGTCGTTCGGGTTGCTGCGGCTGGGAAAAAGGCTTGCGTTTATCCGGCATTTGCTGGTCATGCCGATGAT
Source organism: Oscillospiraceae bacterium (assembly GCA_031254195.1). Taxonomy (GTDB): domain Bacteria; phylum Bacillota; class Clostridia; order Oscillospirales; family UBA929; genus UBA929. The sequence continues at coordinate 43,186 of JAIRUW010000036.1, read as the reverse complement.
CCTGCCTACCGTAAGCGCGGTTTTTGCCTGGCGTCTGGTGTTTGACAATGGCATCCTCGAGGTTTTAACCGTTTATTATGAATTCGCGTATGGCCCTCATATCGCTTTGGTGAATGCCGATATGCACGATTTTTGGATCATATTACCTCTTTATTTGATTTACATATGGAAGAATATCGGCATCAATATCATCATCCTCAGCGCGGCGATGGCCTCCATCCCGCCCGAAGTCCGGGAAGCCGCGGAGATAGACGGCGCAAGGGGGTTCCGCCTGCACAGGCGGGTCACCCTTCCGCTGATTTCCCCTGCGTTAGTTTTTGTGACGGTGCTGTCATTCGTTAACGCGCTGAAGATATTTCGTGAGAGCTATCTGTTTTTCGGCGGCACGGATTACCCGCCCGATATTGCCTATACAGTGCAGTATTTCATGAACAATATGTTCCGTTTCGGCAATTATCCGCACCTTTCGGCAGCTTCCACCATCTTCACCGTGATTGTCGTGATGTTTTTGGTCGTCGTCTACATTTGGGAGAGTAAATACAATGACAAGATTTACTAAACTGAAGGGATGGGCCGTCAAGTCCGTGCTTGCCGCAGTCGGGCTGTTGTTCGCGTCCCCTATTTTGGTCACGCTGTTCCGCTCTTTCTCCTTTAATGAAAGAGTGCCGACATTAGAGCAATATGGCGAGCTTTTGACGGCAAACTCGGCGTTCCTGCCCCATTTTTGGAACTCCGCAGGCTATTCCCTGGCCATCACCGTTCTTTGCCTCATCATCACTTTCCCGCTGGGATTTATCTTCGCCAAGGTTAGATTCCCCGGACATAACGCCGTGTTTTTCATCTTCGTCATCGCCATGCTGCTGCCTTTTCAAACCACCATGATGCCGAACTTCATCACCTTGCGGGACATCGGCTTGCTCAACACGCCGTGGGCGCTTATCCTTCCGCCTGTCTTCGCGCCGTTTGCCGTATTCCTTTTCCGTCAATTCATCAAGGGGATACCGTCCGAGCTGCTGGACAGCACCATTTTGGAGACCTCGTCGGTCTTCCGCATTCTGTTGCACGCAGTGATTCCGCAGGTCCGTTACGCGGGCGGCGCGCTGGCTGTGATGATCTTCTGTGAAAGCTGGAATATGGCGGAGCCGGCTCTTATTTTCGTCAACAGGAACAGCGCCTTCACCCCTTTATCTGTGGTGCTGGGCAGCCTTCCCGGCCCTGTCCTTTTCAGCGCGGCGGCGGTGTATATGGTCCCCATCATCCTGCTGTATTTACTCTTCAAAGACACATTGGCCGCTTCGATGGCTAAATTCCGTTGGGATGGTTGATTATGAAAAAGGTCTGTCTTTCCCTGCTGGCTTTGATATTGCTTTCCTTGCTGTTTTTCACCCTGTTCGGAGACGCCCTCTATGAGAGGGGGAAGCCGGTGGTGACGGCGGAGCCGATGAAGCACTTTTGGTATGTATTTTCATACGATGTGGAGTTTGTGCAGTGCGACGGGTTTCTGCCTTTAGAGGCATTGCGGTCCGACGATAAAGGGGACCATGTTTACGTGCTCTCCAAAATAAATCCGTTTGTCCCGTCACTCAGCCTTATAGACCGCGCAATCGTACGGGTGCCGCCGGCAAGGGGGGCATACATGCGGACAACCTATACCATACACCGCGCGGAGGTCTTGGAGACATTTGTATTGGAAGAGAACCCCGATATGGTAGGGGTAACCTTAGGCGGATACGCAGCCTATATGCCGTGGGGATTTGCTTACAATATGCCGGTGAACCTAAGCGATTTGATCGTCGTCGGCGGGCCTGAGCGGATGGAAGACAAGCAGAGGGTTTTATATGCTGACCCGTGAATGATATTGATAAGGAGGCCAGCCCGCAATGAAAAAACTAATCAGTTTTATCCTCGCAATCACCTTGTTGACGGCGGCTATGCCGACTGCTCTAGCGTCGGGAGCCGAAGCGGCGAGGAAGATTTCCATTCGGTTCGATGGATATGACCACGGCAGCAACCTGCGCGTTGAAATCAACGTTAGCTTTGTCACGGTCAATAAATCGGAAGCGGTCACAGAGGTATACGCCGCCGCCGTCCCTGCCGGAACAAACCCGGCTCTCATTACTGACGCTCAAAAATTCCCTCTTAGACTTAGAGTATGGTGGGGCAACTATATTGGCGATTTCCCGAACGATATGCTTTTTCAAGATATAAACATCTATTTATTCATAAACGACCATCCGCCGGTGACCGACGGCTGTCGCTACCGCCTCTATTTCACGCGGCATGATTGGTACGATGAAGCCAATATATACGCGTATAAAGGCAGCCGTGTATTCCGCAACGAAAAATCCGGCTTGCCGGGCCCCAATGAAGATTACCCCTTTGTCCTCCTAAAAGAATTCAATACGGCGAATAACAGCTTTGACTACGCTCTCTTCTCTTTTGTGGACGCAAAGACAGAGCTTAGGCTGTCCGACCATAACGGAAGCACTATAAAAACTGTGCAGATTAACCAGGTGGGTATGGGGACATATATCATACCTGACGGAAACTATACCGGGCAGTATACATTGAGCCTGACCAAAGACGGCGGGGCAAACTGGCTTGACGTCTGTTGGATTAGTGTTTTTCAGGGTAAAATGCTTATTGTGCCCTATATGATTTATCCGTTTTCGGATGGCATGAGTTACCGCGAGGGCTGGCTGGCTACCGGCGATAGGTATACCGACATAAAAGGGCTCCTCGGCAAGGACGGCGTTGTGAAGATTAAGGCTGAAGTGATGTATGAGGATTTCCTCCACCCGGTTACATTGACCGTCACCGACCTGGAGAGCGGCACGAACCGCGCCACATACTCCTCCTTTGACGGTACCGGCAGTTTTAACTCTTGGGTTGAGCCGGATTTCCGCTCGGCTTACAACGGAAACGGATACATCCGATACACATTTACCGCAGACTTAAAGGCCCTCAGCCTGCCCAACGGAACTTACAGGGTGAGCGTAATTCGAGGAAATGAGAGGCGTGACTATTTCAAACTGGAGGTTTTCAACGGCAGGCTCTTTTGCCAGTATGTCGACGAGCTGGTTTTGAGGCCTGTTGAAAATCAAATAGAATCTTTACAAAATAAGTACATCTGCATGTGGCTTTTAGAAGAAACCATTTTCCTCGACGGATTTAGCTCCGGGCACTTTTCTCTCAACGGCGGCGAAAAGTGGGAGCCGATGAGCGCCTTTAGCAAAAAAACGCTCTCAAAACGCCTTGACAAAGGATTCACCCTATGGTTGTCCAACGGCACACCGGGCAGGGACAGTACAAAATACATAAAGTTCCCCGAAATCGCCCCGCGGGAAAAAGCGCCGAAGCTGGCGGTGGATTACCAGCTTGCCCATATGGTAAACGGTGTTCTCGACTGGCAGGTCGGCGACGATAACCACTGGGTTGCGGTGGAGAGGGGAGATACCGTCCCGCTGGGAAGTGAATATAGTTTTATGTTCGAAGGGGATAAACCCAATGGGAAACCCTCCGGCAAAGCCGACCTTAAATACGGTACATACCGTATGAACGCGGCGGGGTTCGAGATTCCTGATTGCGACGAAAGTGAGGGTTCTGGCGAAAACGGAGCAAGGCATAAAGCATTTAGGGAAATGTATTTTGTCTATAAATCCGCGCGGATACAGGACGGGGTGTATTATCCCGCCACAAAACCGGCGAAACTCAAGGTGTCATGTGCCTGGAAACCGCCCGGCATCAAGGTAAACTATAAAACAGAAACAGCCAAAATCAAGCCGAACATAATCGTTGATGACGCCGAGGGCTTAACATCGCTGGGCAAGGATTTATACAGCGTCACGGCGATTATCGAAAGAGAAGACAGGTTATTATTTTATTCCGTGCCGCCAACGGCCAAAAAACCCGCGTCCGGCTGGGTAGAGGTTTGGATCGCCGGGAGAAATACCGGGGAGCCTATAAGCGACAAGTCAGGCTCGTCGTTGAGTAAAGGGAAGTTTAAGGCTGATAAGATGCTGGAGTTCCGCATAGTTGGAGCGCAGAAATGGGGCAAGTTTCCCAAAATAAGCACCGGCGATGAACAGATTGAATACCGCTATAAAGCCACCGCGAAAAACAATAAGCTATGGTATCACAGCGGCTGGTGGGTGATTGACAATGAGTTCCTATGGAAAAGCGGCGACGTGTGGGTCGGAAGCGCCGTCGGGACCCCCCAGCTTTTTGAGTACACCTGGGGAGACTTGCCAAACGGTAAAAAAGGGATTACCGCCATTTTATCGGGGATTGATTTGAATTGAGCCGGGGAATGCTGCTTGTTCCTGCCGCCCGGTTTTGCATTTGTCTGCGGTTGTTATGATCGCGGCATTGTAAAAGAGTTGACAAGCCTTTGTGTTCGCGGTATAATACCCTAGTGTGAAAAATGTTTAGAAATGAGGCAACATTGTTATGGGCAAAAATATCGCGGTATTCCTGGCCATGCTGGTGGTCATCGCGTTGCTGATCACCGTGGCGTTCACCGGCGTTGACTTGGTGATCTTCGAGATCCCCAGCGTGGAGGACGGCATCATACCCGGCCTTGACCTGAGCGGCGGCTCCATCATCACTTACGAGGCCAAAGCCGACACGGTCACTCCAACGGAGATGAACACGGTGGAAGCTATGTTGCGCCAGCGTTTGACCGCGCTTGGCTATACCGAGGCCAGCCTTTACGGGGCGGGCAATAAACGCATCCGCATCGAGATTCCCAACCTCTCCGACCCGGAGGAGGCTGTCCGGCAGATCGGCTCCACGGCCCAGCTGGAGTTCCGTGACTATACGGGCGAGGTGTGGATGACCGGCGACATGGTCGAATCGGCCAGCACCTCTTTTGGGCCTATAGATGACGGCAGGCAGAGCGAACATCATGTCATCATGACCTTCTTCCCCGAATACCGCGAGATTTGGGCCGAAGTGACAAAATTCGCGGCGAATCAGGGGGACGGCGAGAATTACGTCGCCATATATATGGACAATGAGCAGGTCTTCGCCCCGTCCGTCAGTTCCGCCTACGCCGCCACCGGCATTACGGGCGACAGCTGCCTCGTATCGTTCGGCGGCAGTTCAGATGCCGCGACGACATCAAGGGACTTCGCCAATTTTATTCAAATCGGCCGGCTGCCGTTTGAGCTGGAGCAGGTCCAGCTTTCCACCGTCGGGCCGACATTGGGCGCGGAAGCCCTGCGGACAAGCCTAATTGCCGGCGCAATCGGCCTTGGGCTTCTGATCCTCTATATGCTGTTCTACTACCGCCTGCCCGGCTTGATGGCAACCATCGCGCTGATGCTGTATACGGCGCTGATTGCCGTGATACTGGCGATGATGCGCGTCAACCTGTCGCTGCCGGGGATTGCCGGTATCATCCTGTCCATCGGTATGGCGACCGACGCCAATATCGTTATCTTTGAGCGCGTCAAAGAAGAGCTGCGCTCCGGCAAGACGGTGCGGAGCGCGGTGGACGCGGGCTTTAAGCGCGCCCGGACCGCCATCATTGACTCCAACCTCACCACCATGATTGCTGGCTTTGTGTTGCTAATGTTCGGCACCGGCCCCATCCAAGGCTTCGCGACCACCCTTCTGGTCGGCGTCGCCCTCTCGATGTTCACGGCTCTGGTCGTGACGCAGATGCTTTTGAAGCAAATGGCCAACCTCGGCGTCGTAAAACTGTGGTTTTACGGTGTTCGCGAGGACCGCGCCGAGCCGAAGATGCAGAACAACAATTTCAGCTATGTGAAGAACTTTAAGTGGTTTGGGCTTCCTTCGCTGCTCATCTGCCTGTTTACCGTCGTATGCCTCGTCCTGATGCCGTTCGGCATCAATTTGTTCAATTTCGATATCGACTTCACCGGCGGCACCTCGTTCCATTTTGACACGAACGTGAGCCTGTCGTCGGAGCGGCTTGACGGGCTGTCCGCCATGATTGCCGATGTAACGGGACATCAGCCGTCCGCCCCGCAGAGGGTGGGAGATACGGAAGTCCTGATCAAGATGGCCGATATTGACGCCACCACCCGGGAAGCCGTTGTGGCTAGGATTACGGAGGAGTATCCGAACCTGGATGTCTTGGAAATCAGCAATGTCGGCTCGTCTGTCGGCGCGGATTTACAGCGGGCGGCCATCCTGTCGGTCATCGTGGCTTCGGCGCTGATCCTGCTCTATATCACCATCCGGTTCCAGTTCTCCTCGGGCTTAGCGTCGATTGCCGCCCAGCTCCATGACGTTATGGTTCTGCTGGCCGCATACGTGATATTGCAGATACCGGTCAATATGACATTCATTGCCGTCCTGCTTACAACGGTGGGGTATCAGATTAACGCCACCATCATCCTCTTCGACCGTATCCGGGAAAACAAGAAGAAGATGCAGAAAACAACCTTTGCCAATATCATCGACCGCAGCATCAAACAGACGCTCAGCCGCAACATCAATACCACCTTAACGACCCTCCTGCCGGTTGTCAGCATCATCATCATAGGGGTGCCGTCGGTACGCGACTTTACCCTGCCGATCGCCATCGGCCTGCTGGCGGGCGCGTACTCCTCCATCACCCTCTCCGGCTCGCTGTGGCACAGCATCAGCAGCGCGGACGACAAGGCGACAAAGAAACTCGAACTCAAAACAATTAAACCCCAATGAAATGGGTTTCCAAACGCGACCTGACCGCGATAGCGGCGCTGCTTTTAGCAGCGCTGCTTTTGCTATGGATGCGAAACGGCGGGGCCGAAAGCGGGGCGCGCTTTGAAATCGTAGTGGAGGGTAAGATTGTACTCTCCGGCGGATTGACGCCGGAAAGGGAGTTTATCCTGGACGGCTGGCCCGATATGGCGTTTGCGGTGCAGGGTGGAAGGGTCGCAATCACGCGGTCCGATTGCCCGGACAAGACCTGTGTCCGCACAGGGTTTATCGGTATCCCGGGGCAGATATCGGCCTGTCTGCCAAACGGGTTGCTGATACGAATTATAGGTGACGGCGGGGTGGATGCGGTCATATGAGAAGCGGCCGGAAAATCGCCTTTTTAGGCATCCTGCTCGGCGTGATGCTCGTCCTTTCGCTTGCCGAAGGAATGCTGCCGCCTATATTGCCGCCGTTCGGGCGGATCGGCCTTGCCAATATTGTCGTCCTATACTGCCTGCAATGCCTTGGATGGCGCGAAGCCGGGACGATGGTACTGCTCAAGGCGGGTTTCGCGTTCATTACACGCGGCACAGTCGCGGGAGCACTCAGCCTGAGCGGCGGGCTGCTTTCGTTCGGCGCACTGCTGCTGTTGCTGCTTATCACAAGAAAACGCGCGACGCTGGCGGCACTGGGCGTTGCCGGAGCGGTCGCGCATAATATAGGGCAGTTGGCCGCGTTTTCACTGTGGGCACAGACCAATGTCTTCCCGGCTTACCTGCCTGTCATGCTGGTCGCCGGGGTACTGACAGGGTTTGCCACCGGCACGGTATTTCGCTTGACGTTGCCGTTACTAAGGCGGGTTGACATGTTGTAGAAAAGAGCCGGGCTATGCAAGCGCTCTATCTGCAATCTCCCGCACCGCCCGTACCAGAGCCGCCGCGTCCCGAGCTGTATTCGCGTGCGAGAACGCTGCGCGGGATGTGCCGGTGGCGTCGGTGCCGGCGGTTTCGTGGGCCAGCGGAGCGCAGTGCAAGCCGCCGCGTACGGCGATGCCACGGTCGGACAGCAGAGAGGCGACAGTCTCCGAATCTTTGCCCTCAACGGTAAAAGACACCGGCCCCTTGTGACAGCAAGAGCCGTAATACATACGCACACCCCTGATGGCCGACAGCTCCTCCACAGCCTGACGGGTGAGCGGAGAGGGCTGATCCATGCCGTTTTTGATCACAAAGCGGATGCCCGCGGCCAGTCCCGCCGCGCCCGGCGCGTTGTGCGTACCCGCCTCCAAGCGGTCGGGCAGATATTCGGGCATATGGGGCTTCCGAGAATCGCCGCCGGTGCCGCCCTCCATCAGCGGCTCCAGTTCCCCGCCGGGCGGAATCAGAAGCAGCCCTGTCCCCTGAGGGCCATACAGGCTTTTGTGGCCGGGCAGGCACCAGTAGGGATAAAGGTCGCCGTTGACCGGCAGCAGTCCCGCCGACTGCGAGGCGTCCACAATCATCGGCACTCCCCTTGCGCGGCACAGTTCTGCGATACGCTCCACAGGCAATACAAACCCAAACACATTGGACACATGGATACATACGACCAGACACACGTTATCATCCATGGCCTCTTCAAAGCGTTTGACCGCAGCCTCCTGGTCAAACAAAGGCGTCGGGAGTGAAACGGTCTTTACGCCTGCTTCCGCGAGCGAGCGCAGCGGACGGACGACGGCGTTATGCTCATACCCCGAGATCAGCACGGTTTTGCCCGGCTTGGCAAGGCTCTTGATAGCTATATTCAGCGCGTGGGTCGCGTTGCAGGTCAAAATCACGCGCTCGGGGCCGCTCATGTCAAAGAGCTGCGCCGCCGCTTCACGGCAGTCAAACAGCACCTCGGCGGCTCTTTGGGCGGCGGCATGGCCGCCGCGCCCGGCGCCGCCGCAGGTTTCTAACGCGCGCCGTACCGCGGCTGTGACTTCGGGGGGCTTTTGCAGCGTTGTCGCGGCATTGTCAAGGTAAATCATGGGCATTTTATTACACCGCCATTCTCATCTTCACAGAAATGCGTTCTTGTAGGGAACCCGGCTTCATTCATCAGCTGCATAGCCTGCGCTACCCGTTCGCGCTGTACGCGGACGGCATGGCCGCAGCTTGTTTCGGGAAGGTCCGCCGGCAAGCGACGTATCGAAGCGCGCAGACCGGCCTTTTCCAGCAGGCGTACCGCCCGTTGCGCGTATGTCACGGAGCGGCACGCGATCAAGGCGTTTGCCATAAAAAATCATCCCCTCATACTCTTATGGTATGAGGGGTGAAATGGTTTTGATTACTTTAATAAGATAATCGCTGTGGCCGCGATGCCCTCGCCGCGCCCGGTGAACCCCATGCCTTCTTCGGTGGTAAACTTGATGTTGACATGGTTCACGCCGATTTGCAGGCATCCTGCGATGTTTTCCTGCATTTGCTCTCGGTAAGGAGACAGTTTCGGCTGCTGCGCGATCAGCGTCGCGTCAACATTTATCACTGTAAAGCCCATATCCTTTACAATGCCGAAAGATTCTCGCAGTAAGGCTTGACTGCTTATACCCTTATACTGCGTATCGCTGTCTGGGAAACGCGCCCCAATGTCATCCAAGCCCGCCGCGCCCAACAGCGCGTCGATAACGGCATGGGTCAGCACATCGGCGTCGGAGTGGCCTAAAAGCCCCTTATCCCAAGGGACGGTAACGCCGCCCAAGACCAGTTCGCGCCCTTCGGCCAGACGGTGCGCGTCGTAGCCTTGCCCAATCCTCACAATGCGCCGCCTTTCAGCAGAGCCGACGCAATCAACAAGTCGTCAGCCGTCGTCACTTTGATATTACGCGCTTCGCCCGGCACGATATGTACAGGGTAAGGGAGCGCTTCCACGGCGGCGCTGTCATCGGTAATGTCCAGCCCCGCTTGCAACACTTTTGCCAGCGCTCCTTTGATAAGCCCCGCCTCAAAGCATTGCGGCGTCTGCACGGTATAGAGGGAGGACCGGTCAGCCGAGGTTTTAATGATCGTACCGTCCGCCAATTTAACACTGTCGCTCAACGGCAGGGCGGGCAGGGCCGCGCCTGTCTGGATTGCTTTTTCAATCGTTGCGGAGCACAGCGCGGGTGTGACGCAAGGGCGCGCTCCGTCATGGATGGCGACGATTCCGGCTTTTGTCTCCATCAGCGCGATCATCACCGAAAGCGGGCGCGAATCGCCGCCGCGCAGTATACGCGATACCTTCAAAAGGCCCATCCCGTGGCACAGGTCGGCAATCGTAGCAACGTCCTCTTCCCGCGCCGCGACGACGATTTCATCAATCAGCGCGCAGGCTTCCAGCGCGCACAACGTATGGCCGATCAACGGCAGCCCGTTGACCGGCACGAGAATTTTCGGTATGCCCCCCATACGGGAGGAAGACCCGGCGGCGGGGACGATAGCGGCTACATAAGGGCGTTTTTTCATGCCAGTTCCTTGTTGATCCTTTGTTCTACATCCGCGTATTCGACGCTCTGCGCGAGGACGATCTCTGAGATCAAAATCTGCTTTGCCGAGTGCAGCATTTTGCGCTCCCCGGTTGACAGGCCGCGCTGCTTGTCCCGCGCGGAAAGGCTCTTGACCACCCGGGCGACCTCGGACAGATCGCCGCTCTTGATACGCAGCATATTCTCACGGTAACGCCGGTTCCAATTGGGCGTGGTATCGATTTCCAGGCCGGCCAGAGAGAGCATAAGCTCCTCCGCCGTACCAAAATCTACCACTGCACGGACGCCAATGTCCCCGGCGGTGTGGATGGGAATCATCACGAGCATCCCGACGCTGGGCATCTTCATCACGTAATATTGCAAATGGGCGCTGTCAACTTTCTGGCTGACGATGCTCTCTATCACGCCCGCCCCATGCATGGGATGGACAATTTTATCACCGACTTGGTACATCCGGCGCACCTCCTTCTAACCCTCTGAAGGTATTATACACCATTTAGCCCGGTATTACAAGAAAAATCCTTTATATTTATTGTCCTCCGTCAGCCGGATAAGCCAAACCAAGCATAACCGCCCGCATATTGCTCTCAAACATTTCTTTTTTTCGCTCAGGTATCGTTTTTTTCATCGCCGCCGTTATCACCTCTTCATCCACGCCGGGCAGTACGGACAAGGCCGCGCCCGCCATCACCATATTGGTCAGCCCTTTAAGCCCGTTTTCCTCCGCCATCTTGGTCGCCGGAAGGCCGCGGTAGGTTAAATCCCCGCGCCTGTGGGCCTGGGTGATGAGGTAAGAATCATAAAACATTGTCCCGCCCGGCTTGACCCTGCTTTCAAACGCCAAAAACGAGGGGAGGTTCATCGCCACCAAAATATCCGCCTCCGGGATCACCGGGCTGCCGATGGCCGTATCGGACAGGATCACGCTGCACTGCGCCGTCCCGCCGCGCATCTCAGGGCCATAGGAAGGCAGCCAGCTCACCTGCTGCTCTTTTTCCATACCGATATAAGCGATGTATTTGCCAAAGAATAAAATCCCCTGCCCGCCGAACCCGGCAATCAATACGCGTGTTTCCATGATAGCGCCTCTCCTTCTATTTACCAATAAAATCCGATTGTAAAATATCTATATAGTCCTTATGAATGCCTCTTATTTCATAATCCAGCCGACCGTTCCGTTTTTCTTCGCCAAAATACGGTCGGAAAACTCGTCTACCAGCGAAACCGTTTCTCCGGCGGCAACGGGCAGGAAGTAATCCGTCCCGCACCGGCAGCCGGAAATGTTGCCGTCCCAATCGGTAAACAGAGATGCGGTCGGAATGGCCAGCAAGGCGCCGGTCGCAATATGGCGCGCCGTTGAAAATTCCGCGCCTTGTTCCGTTATCTCGACCGCGCGGTCACTCCATGTGATGTTCAGCGTCCCGCCGCGTTCTTCCTGTGCCTTCTCTATCCGTACCGGCGGATAATCGTCAGCCGCCTCAAAAGCAAACGCGCCGTCTTCCATGATAAAGGCGTTTAACTGCCCGCTGTAATTCACCACACAGCCGCCGTCGATCGCTATGATTCGCTGTTTCTCGTTGACGATGGGGTTGTGACAGGGAATCGTGTGGCAATAGTTGTATACCGGCCAATGTCCAGAGACCACCCATTTGGAAAAGGTCAGCCCCTGCTCTAGGAAAGCATCGTTTTTCATGCACGCCCACGCGTCCAGCCCTTCAAGGGTTTCCGACGGAAGCCCGCCGTGGACAAAGATATAGCTGTCCGTCTCAAGGATATGCGGCAGTGCTTCGATCCAAGCGGCCTCTCCGGGCAACAGATATTCTAAAATGTCCTCGCAGTTGCCGCGCAGGATGTGGACATTGGGGGAACGGGACATTTCGATAATCCGCCGCAATGTGTCGTGGGGGCGGGGGCCTTTGGTGTAGAGGTCGCCCAACAGGACGAGGGTATCTTCTGCTGTATACCCGACCTTTTTCAGCAGCCTTTCAAAAAGGTCCCCATGCCCGTGGATGTCGCTGACGCATACGGTGCGTTTGCCCAGTGAAATACGCTTTATGACAGCGTTCATGCGTTGTCTTTATACACACCCGGCGGGTAATACGGCATCATCTTCTCCCGCAGCCATTCCAGCGCACCTACGGGCGTCAGGCCCCAGTTGGTGGGACAGGTGGACAAGACCTCGACCAATGAGAACCCCTTGCCCGCGAGCTGTATCTCAAAGGCTTTCTTGACGGCCTTTTTCGCGGCGCGGACGTTCTTCACGCAGTCCACCGACACCCGCTCACAGTATGCCGTGCCGTCCAGCGTCGCGAGCATCTCACAGACGCGGATGGGGTAGCCCGCCGCCTTGGGGTCCCGCCCGTAAGGGGAGGTTTGTGTCACCTGACCCGGCATGGTGGTGGGGGCCATCTGCCCGCCGGTCATGCCGTAGATGGCATTGTTGACAAAGATGGCGGTGATGTTCTCCCCGCGCGCGGCGGCGTGTACCGTCTCCGCGGTGCCGATGGCGGCAAGGTCGCCGTCTCCCTGATAGGTAAAGACCACGCTTTCAGGGCGCGCCCGCTTGACGCCGGTAGCGACAGCCGGAGCGCGGCCGTGCGCCGCCTGAATGAAATCGCAGGTAAAATAGTTATACGCCATAACGGAACAGCCAACCGGCGCGATGCCGACGGTACGGTCACCGACGCTCAGCTCGTCTAAGGCCTCGGCCACCAGCCGGTGGATGATGCCATGCGTACAGCCGGGGCAGTAATGCAACGGCATGTCGGCCAACATAGGGGATTTTTGGAATACAGTGTTCATATCGCTTTCTCCTTATCCGCTTCAAGGATAGATGCGAGGATCTGCGCCGGCTCCGGCGCGACGCCGCCAACGCGGCTGCATAGGAGAACAGGCCTCCGGCAACGGATCGCAAGCTCCACATCTTCGATCATCTGCCCCATGCTCATTTCTACCGAAACAAAGGCGCGGGCCTTTTCCGCCGCCTTGGCAAACGCCTTTTTCGGGAACGGCCAAAGCGTAACCGGGCGCAGAAGTCCCGCTTTGATCCCGCGTCCCCGCGCCTCATCTATGGCGTTGCGGGCAATCCGGGACGAAGCGCCATAGGAAGCCACAACGATCTCCGCGTCGTCCAGCAAATAGCCCTCATGCAATGGCTCAGACTCTTCAACCTTCTGATACTTCGCGTACCGATCAAGGTTGGACTTTTCCAGAGCGTCCGGCTTGAGGAAAAGCGAGTTGATGATGTTTTTGCCCTTGCCCTGCGTCACCGCCCAAGGCTTCTCGCTGTTTGTTGTCAGCTGTTCGTTATTGATTACAACAGGTTCCATCATCTGGCCCAAAAAACCGTCGGTCAAAATCATCACCGTCATGCGGTACCGGTCGGCGAGGTCAAAGGCTTTGATGGTGTGGGAATACATCTCTTGCACGCTGTTGGGCGCGAGAACAAGGATATGGTAGTCGCCGTGGCCGCCGCCACGCGTCGCTTGAAAATAGTCGGCCTGCGAGGGCTGGATACTGCCCAGTCCGGGGCCGCCGCGCTGTACGTTGACGACGACGGCGGGCAGGTCGCACCCGGCGAGGTAGGAAAGCCCTTCGGCTTTCAGCGAGATGCCGGGGCTGGAAGAGGACGTCATGCAGCGGACGCCCGCCGCCGAAGCGCCGTAGATCATATTGATGGCGGCGACCTCGCTCTCGGCTTGCAGGAATACACCGTCTACTTTAGGCATACGCCGCGACATATGAGCGGCCAGCTCGTTCTGCGGCGTGATGGGGTAACCGAAGAAATGGCGGCACCCCGCCGCGATGGCCGCCTCTGCGATGGCTTCGTTGCCTTTGATCAAAACCTTTTCACTCATAGCAATTCTCCTAATTGCTTTTCCCCGCCTTAGGCGGAGAAAAGACCGTAATAATGCAGTCCGGGCACATAACAGCGCAGAACGCGCAGGAGATGCAGGCGCTCTCATCCGTCAGCTCGATGGGATGGTAACCCTTTTCATTCAGCTTGTCCGATGAGATGCGCAACAGTTTTTTGGGGCAAGCGTCCACGCAGAGGGAGCAGCCCTTGCAGAGGGAGGCGTTGATTACCAGTTTGTTCATAATGACACCCATTTTCTATAAAGTTCCATCAACCATAGGGGTTTGACAGTTTCGCGCAATGGCTCTTCCAAACGCCGTGCCGCCGATATCGCAACGACCGGCAGTCCGAGGGTTTCCCCGATTTCAGCGGCGTAAGGAAGGGAGGCGAGCACATCCTCCGCCGTTGTCCAGGCTCCGAGGTTGGAATTGTTGACGATTCCGGTGAAGCGGAATCTCCCGGCAGCCTCAATCTCCCGGCAGATCACGCAGGTGTCCTTCGCGCCGGAGGAGAGGGGGCGGTATTTGTTGATGACCAATAGAATCTCGGACTCCAGTTTGAGCTGTTCGGAGTAGCGTCCCAACGCCAAAGCCCCGCGGTCGTCGCCGCCTACATCAATGACGGCGGTCACGCTTTCGTCGTCAAAGACAGAGGCCGCTTCCGGCGGGAACCCCGGCGATTCTACGTTTGACCCGGCCAAATCGGAGGAGATCAGGCGCACCCCGGCGTTTTCCAGCAGTTCGCGGTTGTCTATCGTGCGGAAATACGGATTGACGATGTCGAGATCGCACAATGTCACGCGTGGGGAATGCTTGCGCCGCTCCAACGCCAGATATGTAGCGATCTGCGTCTTGCCGGAGCCATAATGCCCGGCGAGGACGGTGATACGGGCCGGCGGCACATGACCCCCTACACCATCAACGAGCATATATCATCGGAAAAAGACACCGGGTCGTCCACCGGCAGACCCTCGATCAGCAGAGCTTGCGTGTAGAGCAGGTTGGCATATACCTTGAGCTTTTCGCGGTCGGTGACGAAGAGCGAGCGCATAGCGGCGAAAACGGCGTGGTTGGCGTTGAGCTCCAGCACGCGCTTGGCTTTGATGTCGCCGCCGTGCGGCATCTGGCTTAAAACCTTCTCCATCTCTATGGTCAAATCGCCCTCGCTGGTCAGGCAGACGGGATGCCGGCCCAGCCTAGCCGACACCGTGACGCCGTTCACCTTATCGCCCAGCGCCTCATTGATAAAGGCCAGCAGGTCTTTGTTTTCCTCGCTCTTTGTCTTCTGCTCCTCTTTTTCCTCGTCGGTCAGCCCGACGTCCTCGCCGGAGACGGAGCGGAACTCCTTTTCATCGTACGCCCGCAGCATTTTCAGGGCAAACTCGTCTACATCCTCGGTCAGGCAGAGGATGTCGTACCCCTTCCCGCGAACACGCTCGGTCTGCGGAAGGAGGGCGGCCTTGGCAGGGGTTTCGGCGCAGATATAATAGATATGCTGCTGCCCCTCCGGCATCTTTTCGACATATTCCTTGATCGTTACAGGTTTCTCCTCCGCAAGGGAGTGAAAGAGGACGAGGTCCTTCAAAAGCTCGGCATTCTGTCCGTAACCGGAATAAAGCCCGTATTTGAGCTGTAGCCCAAAGGCCTTGTAAAACTCCTCATATTTTTCCCGCTCATGCTCCAGCAGACGTTCCAGTTCGCCTTTGATCTTTTTCTCAATGCTTTTGCCCATCGCTTTAAGCTGACGGTCATGCTGCAACATTTCCCGGGAGATGTTGAGCGAGAGGTCGGGTGAATCAACCAGCCCGCGGACAAAGCTGAAATGGTCGGGCAGCAGTTCGGCGCATTTGTCCATAATCAGCACGCCGTTGGCGTATAGCTGCAATCCCTTTTCATAATCGCGGGAGTAAAAGTTAAACGGCGCCTGCGAAGGCCCGTAGAGCAGGGCGGTATAGGATACCGCGCCTTCGACCGTGTAATGGACGGTGAACGCCGGGTCGGTGAAATCGTGGAACTTGCTCTTGTAAAAGCCGTTGTAATCGTCGGCGGACAGCTCGTTTTTGCTCTTGCGCCAAAGCGGGATCATGCTGTTGACAGGCTCTTCGCCGCCGTCCAATATAATCGGGTAGCGGATGTAGTCGGAATATTTCTTGATAAGGCTTTGGGCGCGGTATGCTTCCAAAAACTCGCCGTATGTCTCACCATCGGCGTCGTCTTTGAGATAAAGGGTAATCTCTGTCCCGTGCGAGGGCTTGTCCGCCGCTTTGATCGAGTAGCCTTCCACGCCTTCGGATTCCCACAGATACGCCTGCTCCGAACCATACGCGCGGCTCAGAACCGTTACCCTTTTGCTGACCATGAACGCCGAATAGAAGCCCACGCCAAACTGCCCAACCAGCCTAACGCTGGGCGAATGTCCGGCATGGGTTTCATCATCCGGTAGATTGCCTGCCCGCTCTCTTAGCTCTTGCTCACTAAATTGCAGCGTACCACTGTGCGCGATGACCCCGAGGTTTTCGTTCAGCCCGGCTTCGTCCATGCCGCAGCCGTTGTCGGAGACGCGCAGCGTCCTCGCTTCTTTATCGAGCGTTATGTCTATGCGGTACTCCTCTTTGGAAAGCGTAACGGCATCATCGGTCAGCGAGCGGAAATAGAGCTTGTCTATGGCGTCGCTCGCGTTGGAAATCAACTCGCGCAGGAAAATCTCCTTGTGCGTGTAGACGGAGTTGATCATCAAGTCGAGGATGCGTTTGGATTCTGTTTTGAATTGCCGTCTTGCCACTATTTCTCACCTTTTCATTTTAATGCAAGTAAGCCCACAGCCTGCGCTGTGGGCGCGATAGGGCTTACATGATTGAGCAGTATACCATATCCCTCAAGAATTGTAAAGAAAAATTTACGGGTCCTACCCAATATTATTAAACGTCACAATGCTCTCCTGCCGTGTATACGCCCTCTGCGGGCTGAACAGCGGGTTATCCGCCGTGCCCGTGCCGCTCATGATGCCCGCGTTCCTCACGTAGTTGATCGCGTTCACCGCCCAGCTGGAGGCTGTGCCGATGTCGTTGAACCCCGCTGAGCTGGTATTGCTCACGTCCATTCCCGCTACCTTGACAGTGTTCAGTATCATCATCGCCGCCTGCTCGCGGTTGAACTGCCCGCTTGGATTGAACCGTCCGGGGGCCGCGTCCGTCGGCGCTAACTCCCCGCCCGTAACGCCCAAACGGTATGCCGCGAGTATATTGGTGTTGGTGGTGTCGCTGAAGGTATGCCCCATCCTTTCCGCTATCCCATGCTCCGCTACGATTGCGTCGATGCTCTTATTCAGCCGCACCTCCAGCCATCTGACGGCGAGGCGGCAGAACTCGGCGCGGGTTATGACATTGGTGTAGTTGCCTTGAATATCCGCCGGGACGAAGCCCTTGCCGATTGCCGCTGTGATACCAGTCTTCGCCCAGTCTGCGGCGCTGTCGAGGGGGTTGGCGGGGGGCGGGGTCGTGCTGCCCGAATCATTGAGGGGTATGGATACCACCAAACCTCCCCCTATGTAAAGCCTGATTTCCCATTCTTCTTCCAGCCGGTAATTCCCCCCACTAACCGTATAAGTGGCGGTAGCGGCGGCATACGCGCTGACCCCCGTAGAGCCGTACTGGCTGCCTTCCGGCATGATGAGATAAGCATTTACATAATTATGAAAATCGTTAATCACTGCTCCGGCCCTGCAAATCCCCACATACACACCGGCATCTACCATTTGCTGTGTCACGTTCGTTAGGGTTATGCTACGTATCTGATTGTACAATCTACTACTCGTTATTTCGGCCGTCATCCCGGCGCGGGTATCGGGGACGGTTGATGGTGCCCATGTATTCATAGCGTTACTGAACGCATCCTGCGAATATGGCATCCACTGGCTGGCGCTGATAAGCCTTTGGTCGGCAGAAGTGCCGAGGGATCCGCCGTCCGGTGATTTATAAGCCGGCACCCCTCCTTTTTCGTTGAGGATGCGATAACCTAACGAGTTGAAATATATAGTGCCGTCACGATACCGCCACAAGTTCACTTGATCCAAACTGCTCGCAGCGACTGTACAAGTGCGGACACTTTTGACGGATTTGATGATGTGGTGCAATTGGACGCCGGAGTTTGGTGCGGCGCTGGTCGCGGTCAGCAGTTCGGGAATACCGTCGTTATTGAGGTCAGCCAGCGCAAAAATGGCAGGTGAAGGCGACAGCGATTCGATTCGTTTTCTATACAGCGCTTTCCAGTCGATGGCCGAACCGTCATAGTTGATTCGGGTGGGTTGTGTCGCACCCACCTTTTCAACCGGCAAGAGGGAATCGTCAAGGTTTGCTCCCGCTCTCACCCTTGCGTCTTCTATTCTTTCTGTATCAAATGCGTTAGAGCCACTGTACGCAACAAACACGATAAAGACTCTTTCGCCCATAGACTCGACCCATGTACCCACACATTCGATACCGCCGGGAACCTGACTGTCCAGAGATGTGTAATATTTTCCGTCCGTCCCCGGACTATAGGTATCCGGCCCTATATTATACGTTACCGGCCTCTTGGTTGGTGTATGGGCCAAGTGGTACATATATACCTCTTTGTCAAATGAAACACCATGGAATACTGATCCTAAGTAGTATTGGATGATGGTTTCCCCGGTGTTGTTGACGCTCGTTACCCTGCCCCTCACCATCGTAAAGGTAATTGTCAGGTCGTCAAAGACTTCCACGGCGGCGTATGGTTCGTAGGTTTCGCTTGCCGAGACACTGGCCGCCGGGACAAGCGCGAGGATGAGCGCGAGGGTAAGCACCCAGCTATAAAGTCTTTTCATTTCGACCCACTTCCTTTTTATCGTATTTGTTATCATTTATTGCGCCGAGCCTGTCGTCCTCGGGAAAGGTATCACGTCGCGGATGTTCTGCATTCCGGTGACGTACATGATCAGCCGCTCAAAGCCGATGCCAAAGCCGGAATGGACTGTAGAGCCGTATTTGCGCAAATCGATGTACCACTCATAGTCCGAGGGGTGAAGCCCGCACTCCTCTATGCGCCGCAGCAGCACATCATGCCGCTCCTCGCGCTGGCTGCCGCCAATCAGTTCGCCCACGGCGGGGACAAGCAGGTCGGTGGCGGCGACGGTTCTGTCGTCGTCATTGAGCCGCATATAAAACGCCTTGATTTCCTTTGGGTAATTATAGACGAACACCGGCCCGCCGACGACCTGATCGGTCAGGTAGCGCTCAAATTCCGTGGCGATGTCACAGCCCCATTTCACCGGAAAAGTAAACTTGTCCTGCGCTTTTTCCAAATGTTTCAGGGCGTCCTCATAGGTCATCCGGGCAAACCCGGCGTTCACCAGCGCGTTGAGGCGTTCCAGCAGCGTCTTGTCGATCCACTGATTGAAAAACTCCAGCTCCGCGGCGCAATTCTTCAAAAGGTACCCCACGACATACTTGACCATATCCTCCGCAATCTGCATATCCTCAAAGAGGTCGCAGAAGGCCATCTCCGGCTCGATCATCCAAAACTCGGCGGCGTGGCGCGGCGTGTTGCTGTGCTCCGCGCGGAAGGTCGGCCCAAAGGTATAGGTCTTGGAAAACGCCTGCGCAAAGGTTTCGGCTTCCAGCTGTCCCGTCACGGTCAGGCCGGTGTATTGGCCGAAGAAATCCTTGGAAAAATCCGTTTCGCCTGGCTCCAATGTCGTAACGCGGAACATCTCCCCCGCGCCCTCGCCGTCGCTGGTCGTGATGATGGGCGTGTGGGCGTAGACAAACCCGCGGTCATGGAAGAAGGTATGGATAGCGTAGGCGCACTCGCTGCGGACGCGGAAGACCGCGCCCAGCGTATTTGTGCGCGGGCGCAGGTGCGCCATGGTGCGCAGGAACTCAAAGCTGTGGCGCTTCTTTTGCAGCGGGTAATCCGACGGGCAATCCCCTTCCACCGAAAGTTCGGTAAGCACGATTTCAAACGGCTGCTTGGCGTCCGGCGTGAGCTTGACCGTCCCTTTCGCGCGCACCGCCGCCCCCACGCCGAGCGACGCCGCCTCGCGGAAGTTGGGCAGTGTCTCGTCGGCGACAAGCTGAACGTTTTTGATTGTACTGCCGTCGCTCAGCTCTAAAAAGGCGATGTTTTTCATGTCCCGAACGGTGCGCAGCCAGCCGTTGACGGCAACCTCGGTATACGCTTCGGGGGATTGGTAAAGCTCTTTTACAGATAGCATAGATAACGTTCTCCTTTACTTGATGACATCGTATATCTCATAGGTAAATTGATGGGGAATCGCAAAAGACTCCTCGGCAGCCGCAAGCAGCATGGCGCGGTGCTCCTCGTCAAACCGTCCAGCCAGATCCGGCGGCATCGACGCGCCGACCCCGCGGCAGGAAAGCATCCGCCCGTGCCAGCTTTCACGCGTAAAGGTTACGTCCTTCACATATTCGCGCTGGTCGGCGACGGCAAACCCATGGTGCA
Organism: Oscillospiraceae bacterium; assembly: GCA_031254195.1. Classification (GTDB taxonomy): domain Bacteria; phylum Bacillota; class Clostridia; order Oscillospirales; family UBA929; genus UBA929. The sequence goes on along the minus strand of JAIRUW010000036.1, from coordinate 22,716 downwards.
GCCAATCGGGCGGTGAAAGCCGCATCCGCTGAAAATTCGCGCCGCTCCACGACGGGTTGTATTTCAGTACGATCTCTTCTCCGAGCCTGACGATCTCACTCTCTCCCGGCAGGTGAACCATAGACAGCACGGCGAAGCGTCCGCCTTTCTTCAAGACCCGCCTGATTTCAGGCATCGAGGTGTCTTTGGGAAAATACCAAAAACACTGGCAGGCTGTGACCGCGTCGAAGCTGTCGTCGGCAAAGGGGTTTTCGTCGGCGGGGAAAACAAGATAATCAATGGGCAGCCCTTTCGATAGCTCCCGCGCCTCGCTTATCTGCTCCTCTGATATATCCGCGCCCGTCCATTTCGCGCCATAGCGTGCCATATGACGCGGGACAACGCCTGTCCCCGTCCCCAAATCAAGGACATTCTGCCCCTCCGTACCGATTCGGTAGCCGTGCAGTTCCTCATAGAATGACACAGGATAAATATCCCTGTATTTTGCGTAATTTCTCGACGTTTTGCCAAAATCAAACCCTTGTCCCCCGTCTACATAGGGAAGATGAATCATTTTTCCGTCCATCCGGCCGTCCTCCTGTTCCATAAAAAATATTCCACGCTGTCACTCAGCGCCTGCCATGACGCCCAAACGATATTGTCCGATACGCCGACTGTCGACCAGACCGACGCCCCGTCGGTCGAGGTAATCAGCACCCGCACCCGCGCCGCCGTCGCGCCGTCGGGGTTGAGGACGCGTACCTTATAATCGGTAAGCCTTATATCCTTGATTTCGGGGTAAATGCCTTCCAGCGCCTTTGTCAGCGCTTGTTCCAGCGCGTGTACCGGGCCGTACCCCTGCCCCGCCGTGAGTTTGTCCCGGCCGCCCGCGCGCAGGTTCAGTATCGCGGTAGATTCCTGTTCCGGCGCGGGGTGCTCGGCGATGACGCGCATTTGCGTCAAATCGAACGCGGGCTGAACCGCGCCAAAATGCTTTACAATCCGCAAGTTCAGGCTCGCTTCGGCGGCTTCATAAGAGACGCCCAGCCGCGCGTCCTCTTTCAGCGCCTCCATAAAGGAAACAATCTCCGGGCTGTCTTTGTCAAGCACCCTGCCCGGGAAGACATGCTGTACCTGCCTCAATATAAACGAGCGCCCCGCCAGCTCGCTGGCGGCAAAGCCCCGGCGGTTGCCCACCGACGTGGGCGAGACATGCTCAAATGCCGCAGGGATCTTCATCACGCCGTCGATGTGCATTCCCGCTTTATGCACAAAGGCGTTTTCGCCCACATAGGGCGTGTTTTGCGGTATCGCCAGGTTGGCGATGTCGGCGACGGCGCGGGCCGTGCGCGTCAGCTCCGGCAGTGACGCGTCGGGGATACAGCGTGTGTCCCGCTTGAGCTGCAAGCCCGCGATGACCGTGACAAGGTCGGCGTTCCCGCAGCGTTCGCCTATGCCGCCTATCGTGCCCTGCACATGCGACGCGCCCGCTAAGACAGCGACGACGCTGTTGGCGGCGGCCATCCCTCCGTCGTTGTGGGTATGGATGCCAATCGGGACGGTAAACCGGTTGCAGACGTCCCTGACCGCCCGCTCTATCTCGTCGGGCAGGGCGCCGCCCACCGTATCACAGAGCACCAGCGTATCCGCGCCGCCCCTCCGCGCGGCGTACAGCGTTTCCAGCGCGTAACCGGGGTCTTCGCGGTAACCGCCAAAAAAGTGCTCGGCGTCGTAGATTACTTCCCGCCCCCGGCTTTTGAGGAACGCCACCGATTGCTCAATCATGATAAGGTTCTCCTCCGGCCCGCAGCGCAAAACCGTCTCGACCTGTAACCGCGATGCTTTGCCGAAGAGAGTGACCGTCCCCGTCTCCGCGGCCAGAAGCGCCGCCAGCCCCGTATCGGCTTCCGGCGGGACGCCTTTTCGCGCGGTCGCGCCGAAGGCCGTCAGCTTAGCGTGCTTCAAAACCGGCCTTCTCGCGAAAAAATCAGCGTCGGCAAGGCTTGCCGAAGGCTGCCCCGCCTCGATATAATCCACGCCCAAATCGTCCAGCAGCCGCGCTACGGCTAGGCGGTCGTCCACAGAGAACTGCACCCCCACGCCCTGCGCCCCATCGCGCAGGGTGGTGTCAAGGACGGCAATTTTCCTCATAATGACTTATTGACGGCGTTCAAGTACGCCTTGATACTCGCCTCGATGATGTCGGTCGAGACGCCGCGCCCTGTATACTGCCCTTTGCCATTTTCAATGCGCACCAAGGCCTCGCCCAGCGCGTCGCCGCCGTCGGTGATGGCGTTGAGTGAATAGCTCTTCAGCGTAAACTCCCCCGCCAGGCTATTGACAGCCTTGAATGCCGCGTCCACCGGCCCGTCGCCGAACGCCACCAGCGTGACGCTGGATTCACTGTCCAGCGCATCGGGTGACAAGGGAGAGGCTTCCTGCCCGCTCTCTGCCGCCGGCTGCCCCACCGTCAGTTTTAAGATGGCGGTGCCGTCAATGGTGTTGCCGGAATTAATGACAAAGCTCTCCAAGCGGTAGTACCCCTCGGCTTCGCGCCCGCTGTCCTTGATAAGCGCCTCGATGTCGCTGTCTGTGACGGCTTTTTTCTTGTCCGCCAGCGCTTTGAACGCATTGAATACAGTTTGCAGTTCGCCTTCATCTAAGGTAAAGCCCAGACTTTTCACCGTCTCCTCAAAGGCGCGGCGGCCCGAGTGCTTGCCCAGCACCATCTCCCGCTGCGGGATGCCGACGCTTTCGGGGCTTATGATCTCATAGGTCAGCCGGTCGGCCATCACGCCGTGCTGGTGGATGCCCGCCTCGTGTGCGAACGCGTTTTTGCCGATGATGGGCTTATTGGGCTGTACTTGCAGGCCGATGATGGATTGCAAAAGCCTCGCGCTCCGGTAGATATGCCGCGTTTCGACCCGGCAGGACGCGTCCAGCGCATTTTGCCGGGTGCGCAGGCCCATGACGGTCTCCTCCAGCGACGCGTTGCCCGCCCGCTCGCCGATGCCGCATAACGTGACCTCGGCCTGCCCCGCCCCGGCGGAGACGCCGGCGAGGGCATTGGCGGTTGCCATCCCCAAATCGTTGTGCGGGTGAACAGCGACAGTCACGCCCTCTATCCCTTTGCAATTCTCAAAAACATACCGCACCAGCGCCGACAGCTCCTCCGGCAGCGCGTAGCCTACCGTGTCGGCGATGTTGACCGTGGCCGCGCCCGCCGCAATCGCCGCTTCAAAGACGCGGCAGAGGAAATCGCGGTCGGAGCGGGTGGCGTCTTCTGCGGAGAACTGTACGTCGGTACAATATTTCCTCGCGTACCGCACGGCATCGGCGGCGCTGTCTAAAACCTGCTTGCGCGTCATGCGGAGCTTCTTCTCCATATGCAGATCGCTGGTTGCCAAAAACACATGCAGGCGCGGCGCGGCAGCATTTCTAAGCGCGTCCCATGCCGCGTAGATGTCGCTGTCGCGGCAGCGGCAGAGCGCGGCCACGGCACAGTCTTTAATCTGGCCGGTCACAGCCGCGACCGCGTCCTTGTCGCCGGGCGACGACGCGGGGAACCCCGCCTCGATAATATCGACGCGCAAACGCTCAAGGGCGCGGGCGACCTCCAGCTTCTCAGCCGGCTTCATCGAGCAGCCGGGCGACTGCTCCCCGTCGCGCAATGTCGTATCAAGGATTTTGATGGTTCTGGGCATGGTTTATCACTTTCCTGTTGAAAACTGGTTGGCAGTAGTATATACTAAGCTGAAACTATGGTCAAGAGGTGTTGTATGCTGCATAAGAATTTAGAAGAGCTGCGCGACAAAGCGCTGGACGCCGTCCGCAATGCGCGGGACGCCATGACGCTTGAGAATATACGGGTCGGGTTCCTTGGCAAAAAGGGCGAGCTGACCGCCATCCTAAAGCAGATGGGCTCGCTGTCCCCCGAGGAGCGGCCTTCTATCGGCGCGTTTGCCAACGACGTCCGCGCGGCGGTCGAGGGCGCGCTGGAGAAGGCGTCGGGGACGATCGCGGAGAAGGAGCTTATCAAGCGGCTGGCGGATGAGACGGTGGACGTCACATTGCCCGGCAAGCCATTCCATACAGGGCGCCGCCACCCGATGCAGACAGTATTGGACGATGTGGTCAAGATATTCCTCGGGATGGGCTTTACGGTCGCGGAGGGCCCTGAGATCGAGACAACATATTACTGTTTCGACGCGCTGAACACCGGCCCCGACCACCCCGCCCGCGACCCGCAGGACACCTTCTACTTTGATGATGAAACCATTCTCCGCACCCAGACATCGTCTGTGCAGATCCGTGTGATGGAGCAGGCTAAGCCGCCGATCCGTATCATCTCCCCCGGAAAAACCTACCGCAAGGACGAAATCGACGCCACCCACTCCGCCCACTTCCACCAAATCGAGTGCCTGGCGGTGGATAAAGGGCTTACGATGGGCGATTTGAAGGGCGCGTTGCAGACCATGATGGAAGGGCTGTACGGCCCCGACGTAAAGCTGCGCTTCCGCCCGCACCATTTCCCCTACACCGAACCGTCGGCCGAGGTGGACTTACAGTGTTTCGCCTGCCGCGGGGAGGGCTGCCGGATGTGTAAGTTTGAGGGATGGATCGAAATGCTGGGAAGCGGCATGGTCCACCCGGCGGTCTTAGACCGCTGCGGCATCGACGCAAGCGTTTACAGCGGCTTCGCGTTCGGCGTGGGTATCGAGCGGCTGACCCTGATGCGGTATAAGATCAACGATCTGCGCCTGCTGTACGAAAACGATATGCGCTTCCTGAAACAGTTCTAAGGGGTAAGAAGATGAAATGTTCATATAATTGGCTAAAGGAATACGTCCGTTTAGACGGGGTCACGCCGAAGGAACTGGCCCACGCGCTGACGATGAGCGGGAGCAAGGTCGAGACGGTTACCGAGTTGGGCGCGGACATCCAAAATGTAGTCATAGGGAAAGTGCTGGCCATTGAAAAGCACCCGGACGCCGACAGATTGTTTGTCTGCTCGGTCGACGTTGGGGACGGCACGCCGAGGCAGATTGTCACCGGCGCGGACAATGTGTTTGCCGGGGCCGTCATCCCCGCGGCGTTGGACGAAGCGCTGCTTCCGGGCGGCAAGAAGATTAAAACGGGCAAGATGCGCGGTTTGGAATCGCAGGGAATGCTGTGTTCCGGCGACGAACTGGGATTAGACGGGCACGACCAGCCCGACTCCGACGCGGACGGCATCCTCATCCTTGACGACAGCTTTGCTGTCGGCACGGATGCCGTGGAGGCGCTGATGCTGCGGGATACGGTTTTGGAGTTTGAGATAACGAACAACCGCCCCGACTGCCTGTCGGTCATCGGTTTGGCGCGGGAGGCCGCCGCTACCCTGCGCCTTCCGTTCAACGGGCAAACGGACGCGCCGCGCGACCCCTTACAGGGTGAGATCACGCAAGTCCTCACCGTTACCGTCGAGAATGATGCTCTCTGCCCGCGCTACTCGGCGCGCGTGGTCAAAGACATTACAATCGGCCTTTCGCCCCTGTGGATGCGCCGCCGGCTTCGCGCTTGCGGGGTTCGCCCAATCAACAACATCGTGGACATCACCAACTATGTCATGCTGGAGACAGGGCAGCCGATGCACGCGTTCGATTACGCCTATATTCAGGATAAACAGATCGTCGTCCGCGCGGCGCGCGCCGGTGAGACGCTGAAGACGCTGGACGAGAAAGAACGCGCTTTAGAGCCGTCCATGCTGGTCATTGCCGACGCGAACAACGCGGTGGCGCTGGCGGGCGTGATGGGCGGCGCGGGGAGCGAGATTACGGAGAAAACAAGGACGATCGTCTTTGAATCTGCTAACTTCAACGGCCCGTCTGTGCGCAAAACGGCCCTGTCGCTCTCCATGCGCACCGATTCGTCCTCCCGCTTTGAGAAAGGGCTTGACCCCGCTATGGCGCCGGCCGCGATGGAGAGAGCCTGTAAGCTGATTGAAGAGCTGAACGCCGGAACGGTGCTTTCGGGGACTGCCGATGTACAGGCCGGACCCACGCCTCCGGTAACGGTGCCGTTTACAAGGGAGCAAATTGAAAAACACCTAGGCGTCGCCATCCCTGATGTCAACGAACTGCTGGAATCGCTTGGGTTCACCGTCAAGGACGGCGCGGTGGTCGTGCCGTCATGGCGGCGGGATGTGTCGATATGGCAGGATTTGGCGGAAGAGGCGGCGCGCCTTCACGGGTATGATAATATCCCCGCCACACTGCCCCCCTCGAAAAATCAAGGCTGGCTGACAGAGCCGCAAAAATTGCGGGCACAGCTGCACGGGTTATGCGTTTCGCTGGGCTTTTATGAGATGCTCACCTATTCGTTCATCGGCCCGGCGGATCTTGACGCGGCGCGTTTGACGGCGGACAAGGCAAAGGTCATTCAAAACCCGCTGGGAGAAGAGCACAGCATCATGCGCACGGCATTGCTTCCCTCGTTTATAGAGGCGCTGTCTCACAATGCCGCGGTCAGAAACCCCGAGGCGCGATTGTATGAGCTGAACATGATTTATACCGACGAAGGCGGGCGGCTCCCGCTCGAAACACGGCGCTTGATATTGGGCGGCTATGGCGGCGGGATGGATTTCCTTGCGCTCAAAGGCGTCGTCGAGACGCTTCTGGGACGCTTCTGCCGCAAGGAAGCTGTTTTCGCCCGCGCGGAAGAGCCGTCGCTGCACCCCGGGCGTAGCGCTTCGGTCAGTATCGGCGGGCGGGTTTTGGGGGTTCTGGGTGAGTTGCACCCGTCCCTCGGCTTTCCGCCTCATGCCGCCGTGTGCGAGCTGGACGCGGAAGCCCTGATCGAACTCGCGCGGCCCGACGCGGTGTTTGCTTCGCTGCCGCGCTTCCCCGCCATCTCCCGCGACCTCGCGCTTATCTGCAAGAAGGAAACCCCCGCCGCCGAAATCGTGGCCATCATTTGCAAGGCGGGCGGAGCGCTGCTGGAAGATTGCGTGTTGTTTGACGTTTATGAAGGCAGGAGTATCCCTGAGGATTCGCGCAGCCTCGCCTACCGTCTGACCTTCCGCGCCCCCGACCGCACATTGCGCGACGACGAAGCGGAGGCCGCGGTCGCGAAGATACTAAAGAAACTGCAAGACGGTTTAGGCGTTATCATACGTTCGTAAGGGGAGGATTGCATGGATTGGTATACCCCGCCCTCTGAATCCGCGCCGCCGCCGCCCTCCAAGGGGCGAGCGTTTGGGAGCGCCGTCATCCCGCCTGTTCTGCATATTGTTATCCAAGTCGTCGTATCGTTCATAGCGATCATCATAGCCTTTGTGCCGGTCGTCGCCGGCATGATAGAGGAATCCGGGGTGGTCCCGCGGTTGGAGCCGGAGGATATCCTTTCCTCGCCGTTGTATACGCAAGCCACCATGAACGGGATGCTGTACAGCGGGCTTGTCAGCGCGGCCATATTCTATTTTATGTTCAAACGCCGCAGACAGCGTTTTATCCCGATGCCGCCGCGCGGCCCCGCTTCCCTTCTCCTCCTTGTTACGCTCATTGCCATTGCCGGTAATTTTTCTCTCATCCCGGCCATCGCGGCGATTCAGGAACTGTTTGGGTCAAGCCTGCCGACCAGCTCCCTTGACGGCCTTCTTATGGATGTGGACCCGATGATCCTGCTCCTGTCCGTCTGCGTCGCCGCGCCGCTCGCCGAGGAGCTTTGCTTCCGCGGGCTGGCGTTCAACCATTTGATGCGGGCGTTCCCTTTTTGGAAAGCTAATGTGATACAGGCCGCCATGTTCGGCATCATACACATTACGCCGATTCAGGTTGCGTACGCGTTCCTGTTCGGGCTGCTGCTCGGCTGGATATACCACCGCACAGGCCGTTTCGGGGCCGCGGTCCTGGCTCACATCGTTTTTAACTTCGCCAATTTCCTTTTCGGCTTCATCCCCAACATTGAATCGCTGATGGAGGATGCGCCCAGAATGCTCCTATATATCGGCCTGCCCGCCGCCGCAGTGTTGATTTTTGCGATCAGGATGTTGAGCGCGGCGACCGCCGAAGAGGAAACGCGGACGTAAAATTTTATTGGAAATTTTCCAGCGGCTATTGCGTCCTTAAAGAAAATACTATATACTGTATACTGAGCTATCAATATGAATTTACTCGCGGGAGGGAGAAGGTTGACAAACGAGGAGCAAATTGTCCTGTATTTACCTTTGGCCATCCTATTCGGGATACTTTTATGCGCCGCTTTGATGCGCAGTAAAGGGAAGATACGCGGCGACCGCAGCATCTTCTTCCTCACATGTTTTTTTGTGTGGCAGGGCTTGGAACTGCTGTTCTTTTTTATTCCCGAAGATTTAGCCGGTTACTTTTTCTCTATAAAACATATCCCTTTGACCTTCCTGCCGGCCGCTTTCTTCTATTACTCCGTCAGCTTCTACCATATCAAGCGCTATATCCCCCGTTGGGCGCCTTTCGCCATGCTGGGCTTCCCCGCCCTGACCTCGCTGTTGATCTTGATTCCCGGCGTCAACTCTATTTATATCTCCAACTTTATATCCCATGAAGAGTATACATTCGGGTTTTGGTATTACATAAACCTCGTCTTTGAAAATCTTGTCTATATCTCCATCGGGGCCATCGTTGTCATCATGTTCCGCCGCCTGCCCGGCGCTTACAGACGCGGCTCCATGTTCCATATCATCTATCTGGGTGTTCTCATTTTGACGCAGATCATCTATCTGGCTTCACGCGACAGCATCAGTTTTGACATACAGTTTTACGGCCTGTGCCTCTGCGGCTTGCTGTTTTATCTGGCGCACCTTCTCAACAGCGACAGCTCTTCTCTCAGTATCGACCAAAACAGCGTCTTCGACTTCCTCGACCAGGCTATTTTCATTCTCAACGAGGACGGCATCATCGTCGAAGCCAACCATCCGGCCCTTTTATGGCTGCAATCGCTTCGGCGGAAAGTGGAGAATGTGGATTTCGACGGCTTGCTGGCCGTCTTGGGCAACAACAACCGCATCTTGGTCAAAAAGCTGGAAGACAGCACCGATTCCGATATTCATTTCATGGGCGCGGCCATCCCGCTGATTTATCGCATGGAGCGCCGCGAGTTTATTATGAGCGACGGCATCACAAAGGGCGAGTTTATCACCCTGACCGATGTGTCGCGTAACCGCCTGCTCATCGACCGCTTGCGCGACATGGCCGGCGTGGACGTCCTGACAGGCACGGCCAACCGGTACCGTTACCAGGACCTCCTGCGAAAACTCGACAAAACTGAGAGTTACCCGCTTGCCGTCGTTATCGGAGACGTCAACGGCTTAAAGCTCGTCAACGACACATACGGGCACCATATGGGCGACCAGTACATCAAAGACATCGCCGCGGTCCTGATGGACTGCTGCCCCCGCAACGGCTATGTGGCGCGTTATGGCGGCGACGAGTTTGCCACGCTTTTGGTCAATACCTCGCCGGAGGATGTGGAGGATTACATCGAAAACGTCAACAGGTCTTTGCAGAAACCGATCGAGGGGGCGGTACATCAGCCCTCCATCTCCTTGGGCTATGCCATCAAACACCATGGCAATGAAAACCTCACTGCCTTGATCGGGCAGGCCGACCAAAAGATGTACGCCGACAAAATGGCCCGCAAGGCCGCCGAAAGGAAGGCGTTGGAGAATGCTTGAGGACGGAACACGGATTTTTGACGAACTGTTTACCAACGGTTTGCTGATGGGTTTTTACATTATTTTGTTTGCTTACCTTGCCCTATCGCTCTTCAGGATGTATGTAAACCGGCAAAATGTCCGTTTGCCTCTTCATTTGACCACCATAGCGGGCTGTGTCCTGCTTTGGAGCCTTGTTTCGGTTCTGCGGTTTGTCGTCGGCGACGGAAATGTCGTCTATATCCTCTCTTTGGTGCCTTATGCTTTCATTTTGTTTGCGCTGACCGCCGTATTGTTTTTTCTTATGCGCTTCCACAACCTTATCGCGTTCTGCAAACCGCAAATCCTCATGATTTGCCTGCTCATACCGGCCATTACCCTTCTGAACATCGGTCTCGGTATGAGGAACGGTTTTACAGGGGTCAACCTTATAAAGACTGCTCCGTCCGTCAGTATCGAGCACATCAACTATGTATACGGGGAGTTTGGCCCTTGGTACTATGTTCAGTTTACCATCATCGGGCTCCTTGTATGCTCTATCTTCACCACCGCGCTCATACAGCATGTCAGGCTGCCTAAAATCTACCGCGCCCCTTCGGAAAAGCTGCTTGTCAGCACGGTACTGATTACCCTTGGGTTCTTGGTCAGCCTCCTCAACAATTCCGGGGGAATAGAGAGCTATCCCGTTGACTTTATGCTGATAGGCTTTATTTTCTCGATTCGTTTCTTCTACCTTGCCACCCTTGGCAATCAGGGGCTTGTGTTTCTCTCTCAGGCACGCAATAATATTATCCAGCATCTAGACCAAAGCATTCTGATTTTGAATGAAGAACAAGACATCGTCTTTAAGAACCAAAAGTCCGCCGAATGGTTGAACAGCCTTCAGTTCGCCGATACATCCTACCAGTCGCTGATTGAAAACCTCGCCGCCGCCGCCAAAAAATGCGAGAAGCTGTCCGACGAAGAGGGCGGAACCGATTATCATTTTGATATAAAAAGCGAAGCAAAGGTCTTTAATCTGCGTGAGAAGCCGATTTTAGACAAAACAAAACGGCAAATCGGCACATATGTAGTCTATTCCGACGTTACGGAAAACAGGCTGCTGATTCAGAGGCTGGAGGTCGGCGCCGGACGCGACGCGCTGACCGGCTTGCATAACCGCTCGATGATGGAACAGCTCAAGAAAGAGCTGGATACGCCTGAACATCTGCCGCTCTCCGTCCTCATATGCGACCTCAACGACCTCAAAAAGACAAACGACGTCCATGGGCATCAGGCAGGCGACATCATGCTGCGCGTATGCGGCGAGGCCTTGTCATCGGAGAAGATTCCACCCACCGCGCAAGCCGGGCGTATCGGCGGCGACGAGTTTTTATTGCTGCTTCCGCAAGCGACCAGGCTGGAAGCGGACGCTGTGAGCGAGTCTGTCAGGGAGTATCTCCAAAAAATTGACGACTATCCATATAAGATCGTTGTGTCGATAGGAAGCGGCGTCAAGGAAAAAGTGAACGAAGACCTCAATCTTATCATGCAGCAAGCGGACAAAGCCATGTATGAAAACAAAAGGATGCTAAAGGGCGGCGGCGCCATCCGTAATACATCTACTGAATTGATTTAGGGGGGAATGCGCTTGAGAGCCACGCTGGAGCTGGAAAGCGGACATGTTTTTGAAGGATTCTGCGGAAAGGCCGGAGGTTTCATCCGCGATATTGTATTCAACACCTCGATGAACGGGGTGACAGAACTTTTGACCGACCCGTCTTCGCTGGGGCAAGCCCTTGTCCTCACCTATCCCATGATCGGCAACTGCGGCGTGTCTTTTGAGGATTTTCAATCCGAAAAACCGCAAATTGCCGCCCTCATCGTTTCTGAGATGTCGGAGATAGCCAGCAACTTTAGAAGTGAGGAATCCTTGAAAGCCGTACTGGAACGTTTTGAAATCCCCGTTATCGCAGGGGTGGACACACGTTCCTTGGTACGGCTTTTACGAAGCGGTAAAGCGCAGCGGGCGCGTATATCACTTGGCGGGGCGGAAGCCTTAGAAGCCCCGAAAGCTATGTATCCGGGTGAGCGACGCTCCATCCGGGCGGAAGGGGCGGCCGTCATAGCCGTCCCCGACACAGGACTGCGGAAAGACCTCGCGCAAGCACTGGCTTCCCTCGGCGTGTCATTGGAGATCTTTCCCTACGGCAGTGCAATGGACGGACAGTTTGACGGTTATTTGCTGCCCGGCGGCCCCGGAAACCCGGCGGAGTATGATTTGAGCGTTGTAAAACATATCCTGCAAACACAAAAACCCGTCCTTGCCGCAGGTTTGGGGCACCAACTGCTGGCACTAGCCAACGGCGGCAAAGCCGTCCCCCTCTCCCCCGGCCACAGGGGCGCGAACATTCCGGTGCGCGACACAGCGACCGGCAAGGCGTTCATCACAGGCCAAAACCATGGATACGCTGTGGACACAAACAGTGTTGACAAGGCTAAGATCAGCCATGTCAACGTCAACGACGGAACGGTGGAGGGCTTGCGATGGCGGGAAGACATCCTCTCGGTGCAGTTCCAGCCGGAGATGGAGATGCTTTCTGAATTTGTTGAAATGCTGAAGAGGTAGAAACTATGCCAAGAGACATGTCAATCAAACGAGTACTGGTGATCGGCTCGGGGCCTATCGTCATCGGGCAGGCCGCCGAATTTGACTACGCGGGGACGCAATGCTGCCGCGCCTTGAAAGAGGAAGGGCTTGAGGTCATACTCATCAACAGCAACCCCGCCACCATCATGACCGACAAAGACATCGCCGACTTTGTCTATATAGAGCCGATGACCGCCGAAACGGTGCGCGATGTGATACGCAAAGAGCGCCCCGACTGCGTCATAGGTACGCTGGGCGGCCAGACCGGCCTCAATCTATGTATGGAGCTGGCGGAGGACGGTTTTTTAGAAGCGCATAACGTCCGCCTGATCGGTACCGGCCTAAACGCCATCCGAAAAGCGGAAGACAGGCTTCTGTTTAAGCAGGTGCTGGAGGAAATAGGCCAGCCCTGCATTGAGAGCGTGGTTTCCGAAGACTTGGAGGGCGCGCTGGCGTTCGCGGAGAGGACGGGCTACCCCGTCGTCATCCGTCCGGCGTACACGCTGGGCGGCACCGGGGGCGGCATCGCGTATGACGAAGCGCAGCTCCGCGCCATCACGTCGGGCGGCCTGCGCGCCTCACGCGTCGGGCAGGTGCTGGTGGAACGGTGCATCGCGGGCTGGAAAGAGGTAGAGTTTGAGGTCATGCGCGACGGCGCGGGAAACCGCATCGCCGTCTGCGGCATGGAGAACATAGACCCTGTCGGCGTACATACCGGCGACTCCATCGTCGTGGCGCCCACGCAGACGCTGGGCGGGCCGGAATATGCCATGCTGCGCAAGGCTTCGCTGGACATCATAGAAGAGCTTGGTATCGAGGGCGGCTGTAACGTGCAGTTCGCGCTCCATCCCGACAGCTTTGAATACGCCGTCATTGAGGTCAATCCCCGTCTGTCCCGCTCCTCGGCGCTGGCGTCCAAAGCCGTCGGCTTCCCCATCGCCAAGGTCGCCACCAAAATTGCGTTGGGTTACCGGCTGGACGAGATACGCAACGCCGTCACGCAGTCTACCTACGCCCTTTTTGAGCCGGCGGTGGACTATTGCTGTGTTAAGATCCCCAAGTGGCCTTTTGATAAGTTTATCACGGCGAAGCGGACCCTCGGCACCCAAATGAAGGCGACCGGCGAAGTCATGAGCATTTCGCCCTCCTTTGAGGCGGCGCTGATGAAGGCGGTACGCAGTTTGGAACAGGGGCTGGACAGCCTGCAAATGCCGGAGCTGGCAGAACTGTCCGATGCTATGCTGGAAGAACGGCTGCATGACATTGACGACAGGCGGTTGTTTGTGCTGGCTGAATGGCTCAGGCGGCAGCCGGCCGTGGATTATAATCAACTGCTGGACCATCTGCATGGCATCACCAAAATTGACCGCTGGTTTTTGTATAAAATCTACTCCATCGTCCGTATGGAAAAACAGCTGGCCTCCTCCCCTCTCACGCCGGAGCTTCTCCTCAAAGCCAAAAAGCTCGGCTTCCCCGACAGCCTGATCGCCCGCCAGACGAAGACGGCGGCTAGCGAGGTACGGAAAGAGCGCCTGCGGCACGGGATCGTGCCGGGGTACCGTTTGGTCGATACCTGCGCGGGGGAATTTGCGGCGCGGACGCCGTATTACTACTCTGCGTACGGTGTGGCAAACGAGGCGCCGGTGCAGGATGATGAGAAGAAAAAAAGGGTGGTCGTCCTTGGCTCCGGCCCGATCCGCATCGGTCAGGGCATCGAGTTTGACTATTGCTCGGTCCATTGCGTCTGGGCGCTGCAAAACGCCGGGTATGAAGCGATTATCATCAACAACAACCCCGAAACGGTCAGCACCGATTTCGACGTAGCCGACCGCCTGTATTTTGAGCCGCTCACGCCTGAGGACGTAGTCAGCATCCTCGACATCGAGAAGCCGGACGGCGTGATGGTGCAGTTCGGCGGGCAGACTGCCATCAAGCTGGCCAAACCATTGCACGAGCTGGGTATCCCGATCATCGGCACACCCTTTTCCGGCGTAGACGGCGCGGAGGACAGAAAGATATTTGACCGCATTTTAGAGGAACGCCATATCGACCGTCCGCGAGGCGCGGCTGTCCATACCCGCGAGGAAGCGCTTGAAACGGCCCGGACGCTGGGCTACCCGGTGCTGGCCCGACCGTCGTATGTTTTGGGCGGGCAGGGTATGATGATTGCGTTCTCCGACGAGGAGCTGGGAGAATGGCTGGACAGGACGGAGCTCTACGACGGGCGGCCTATCCTCATAGATCAGTACATCATGGGACTGGAGGTGGAGGTGGACGCTGTCTGTGACGGCGAGGACATCGTCATTCCCGGCATCATGGAGCATTTGGAGCGCGCGGGGGTGCATTCCGGCGACTCCATCTCCGTCTACCCGCCTTACCGTATGCCGTCGGCGCGGCGGGAGACGCTGTACCGCTATACGCGTGATATAGCGCTGGCGCTAGGCGTAAGGGGGCTTATCAACATCCAGTTCATCCTGCATGACGGCAAAGTTTACGTCATTGAGGCCAATCCGCGCTCTTCACGCACCGTACCGTATATCAGTAAGATCACCGGGATGCCGGTCGTCGATCTGGCTACGCAGGCCGCGCTGGGGTTCAAGCTGCCCGCTTTGGGGGTCCAGTACGGTTTTTACCCGGAAAAGCAATATACGGCGGTCAAGATGCCGGTCTTTTCCTTTGAGAAGCTGTACGGCGCGGAAGTCAGCCTCGGGCCGGAGATGAAATCGACCGGCGAGGTGCTGGGCATTGCCGACAACCTCTCCGACGCCCTGCTCAAAGCGTTCATCGGCGGCGGGTATCTGCGCTCGGTGACGCGCCGCGTCATCATGACGGTCAATGACAGCGACAAGGTGGAGATGTGCGCGCTGGCAAGGCGTTTTCAGACGATGGGCTACGAAATCTACGCGACCAAGGGCACCTGCGCCGCCCTGCGCGGCCACGGCCTCCGCGCAAACCTAATCCACAAGGTGGAGGAAGAGGGTGAGCTGAATATTTTAGACTTTATACGCAGTAAAGGTGTTGACCTTGTCATCAACACCAGCACCGGCGGCGCGAGTTCCCGCCGCGACGGATACCTCATCCGCCGCATCGCGGTGGAGAGCGGCGTCCCCTGCCTGACCTCACTGGACACCGCCGAAGCGCTGCTGATCAGCTTGGAGCACCGCAGCCCGGGGCGGCTGGATGTGGTGGATATTACGGGGGTGTGAGAGTGTGTCTTTCATGGCGGCGATATTGAATAAGGACTTTTGGAAAGGATGGTAACTATGCGCGACTGGAACCGGTTTATTGAGGACGCGGTAACGGACATACAGAAGCAAACCGGCGGCAAGCCGGTCTTGGCGGCGCTGTCGGGCGGCGTTGATTCGTCGGTCGCGGCTGTGCTGACCCACCGCGCCGTGGGCGACCGCCTGACCTGTCTGTTTGTTGACCACGGCCTGATGCGTAAGGACGAGGGCGACGAGGTGGAACGTCTCTTTTATGGAAAGTTTGATATGCGAATCATCCGCGTCAATGCTCAAGACCGCTTTTTGAGCCGTCTTGCCGGGGTGACAGACCCGGAGGAAAAGCGTAAAATCATCGGGGCGGAGTTTATCCGCGTTTTTGAGGAAGAGGCAAAGAAACTCGACAGCATCGGATTCTTGATGCAGGGTACGATCTACACCGATGTGTCTGAGAGCGGCAAAGACGGCCACGCCGCCGTTAAAGCCCATCATAATGTCGGCGGCTTGCCTGACGCGATTGCGTTCGAAGGGTTAATCGAACCGCTGCGTACGCTGTATAAAAACGAGGTGCGGGAATTGGGCGAAGCGCTTGGGTTGCCCAAAGCGATGGTTTACCGCCAGCCGTTCCCCGGCCCCGGATTAGGGGTGCGCGTACTCGGCGAGGTCACCGCCGGGAAACTGGACACACTGCGCGAGGCCGACGCGATTTTCCGCGAAGAGCTGGAAAATGCGGGGATACAATCCAATCAATATTTTGCCGTCCATACCGGTTTGCAAAGCGTCGGCATAAAAGACGGCGCGAGGGTGTTCGGCCACACGGTCGCGCTGCGGGCCGTGAAGTCGTCCGATTTGGTGACGGCGGATTGGGTGCGGATTCCGTATGATGTACTGGAACGGGTTTCGGCGCGGATCACGGCTGAGTGTGCTGAGGTGAACCGCGTGGTGTATGATATTACGGGAAAACCTCCGGGAACGATCGAGTGGGAATAGGCTTTTATCTTTTTTCTCTTTTTGTGAAATGCCGCAATCCCTTGTAATCTCTGGCTTGTAGCCATCCGTTCCTCTCGTCTCTTGTTGTAATGTAGACCACTTTTTCATGATTTCCAATAAAATATGGTCTACAAAATGGTCTACATTTTTGAACGGGATACGCCCTGTCAGCCGAAACAAAAAAGCACTTGCCGATAACGGCGAGTGCTTTACTTTTTTGCGCGGTTAGGCGTTGCTGAAAATGAGCCGGAGCGGTGCGGGATTATTGAGTGGCGAACGCGCTGATGAGATGATAAACGCCGTCAAAGAGCAGGAGGCACAGGAGATTGCTGAGAGAAAACCGCAAATCAGGCGAAGTCACAAACAGTGTACGCGATAATGGAAGGTATAGCAACCCGGAGCGGCTCATATCTGCCGCTCCGGGGCTGGAAAATAAAGTTGAAAACCTTGTCATATTGTGATATGCTTTACTTAAAAACAGTACCTTGCCGTCGTGAGGGGATGACGGGCATATGGCAAAGTCAACGAGAACCAAAGAAGAACAGCGGCATTACAATATGAGCCGCATCAGATGCACCGACACCACGATTGAGGCCGTCTTTAGAAAAGCCCTCTGGCATGAGGGCATACGATATAGGAAAAACTACAAACAGCTCCCCGGAAAGCCGGACATTGCCATTACAAAGTATAGAATTGCAGTTTTTTGTGATGGGGAGTTTTGGCACGGCAAGGATTGGGAGATAAAGAAACCGAAAATCCAAAGCAACCGGGATTATTGGATAGCAAAGATAGAACGCAATATGAACCGTGATGTTGAGGTGGACAGGCAGTTGCAAAGCATGGGATGGACAGTGTTGCGGTTTTGGGGCAAAGATATTAAGAAGGACATGGCCGCCTGTGTCGATGAAGTGAAAGAGGCATTGCTACAAGTAAAAATAGATTCATGTGATTGGAGTGAGGACGAGTGCGATCAATAGAAATATGCGCCGGAGCCGGTGGACAAGCATTGGGCTTAGAGCAAGCCGGGTTTCATCATGTTGCGATGGTAGAGATTGATGCCAATGCTTGTGCAACGCTTCGGCATAACCGTCCTCATTGGAATATTATAGAGGGCGATGTAAAGTCTTTCTCAGCCGGTAAGTACCTTGATATTGATTTGCTGGCTGGCGGTGTTCCGTGCCCACCTTTTTCGGTCGCGGGAAAGCAGTTAGGGCATGAGGACGAGCGTGACCTATTCCCGGATGCCTTGCGTCTTGTGCGGGAGTGTAGCCCAAAGGCTGTCATGCTTGAAAATGTACGGGGGATATTTGACCCGAAGTTTTCTTATTATCGTGAAAAGATCAGAGTGGCATTGGCTGATATGGGGTACATCTGTGAATGGGAGCTTATACATACGCATCATTATGGTGTGCCGCAGATGCGCCCACGCGCCGTATTGATCGCACTACAAAAAGAATACGCTCCTTATTTTAGATGGCCTTTAGGAGTTGTGGCACCTCCACCTACTGTGGGGCAGTTACTACATGATGAGATGGCAAGCAATGGCTGGCAAGGTGCGGAAACATGGGCAGAACAGGCCAATGGGATTGCCCCAACGCTTGTGGGTGGGAGCAAGAAGCATGGCGGCGCGGACTTAGGGCCAACACGCGCGCGTTTGGCATGGGAAAAACTCGGAGTGAATGGTAAGGGTCTTGCAGACGAGCCGCCAGAAAGAGATTTTGTTGGTATGCCTAAGCTAACGGTAAAAATGGCGGCGTTGGTACAGGGTTTCCCGCCGGAGTGGGAGTTTACCGGGCGTAAGACTCCTGCATATCGTCAAATCGGTAATGCGTTCCCCCCGCCGGTCGCAAAGGCCATTGCTGCTTCTATCCGTAAAGCTCTTTTAATGGAATCAATGAAGACCAATGTGCAAATGGAGATGATTTTATGAGTAAGATGGGAGCGCGGGATAAACTTCGTACATACTTTTTAGAGAATTTGGGCGAAATTTTAGATTCTGATACCTTACGGGATATTGCCGGAATCAGCGAATGGGCGCGGCGCGTCCGTGAGTTGAGAAACGAAGAAGGCTATCAAATATTGACTCACAACGACCACTCCGACCTAAAGCCGGGACAGTATTTGCTGGAGGACCCTACCCCGCAGCCCGCGTTTGCGCGGGAGATCAGCAAAGAGACACGGTCGTTTGTTCTCGACCGCAACGGTTTCACATGTCAGATGTGTGGTGCTGTCGCCGGTGAACCGCATTCATATGACCCCTCTCGCAAAGCGCGGCTACATATTGGGCATATCATCGACAAGAGCATGGGCGGTACGGATGATCCGTCCAACTTGCGGGCACTGTGCAGCATTTGCAATGAAGGAGCGGCAAATCTTACGTTGGACAGACCTTCTCATGATAAGCTGCTGATTCAGATACGCAGGGCAACGGGAGCGGACCAGTTGAAGGTTCTGGAGTGGCTTGTGAAAAAGTTTCCGAAGCAGGCTAAGGAGATGAAAGATAATCTATGAGTACAGAAAAAAAGAAAGCGTTTATGATTATGCCGTTTCAGGATGTCTATATGGCATTATATGAACGGCTAAAAAAGCAATTCTCAGATACTTTTATTTTTGAACATGCTGATGACTTTGACGGGCCAAAAGGACAGCAAAGTATATTGAAGGATATTGTTCTTGGAATTAGCAATGCCGATGTAGTAATTGTAGATATAACCGGTTTGAATGCGAATGTTATGTATGAATTGGGGATAGCCCATGCACTTGCAAAAAGAGTTATACATATAACGCAAAATATAGGAGAAATGTCATTTGACATCAGGCCATATAGAGCCTTAGAGTATTCTACAAGGTTCGATTTGATCGATAAAATGGATAAAAAGTTTATGGAACTGATGCAGTCAATAATCGATTGCTCTGGTGATTTTAATAACCCCGTTACAGATTACTTGCCAGAAATGAATGTTGGCAATACACAAAATCAGCAAATGCAAGAAATAAGTAATACTGAAGATGTCAACGAAGTCATTAGTGATGAGCTTGGCTTCTTAGATTTTATAAACGATATAGAGGATGAAAGCAACCATATAACAGAATTGCTAAATGATATAACAACAAAAATGGAGGTTATGTCGGCTGGCGTGAATGAAGGAACTCAAAATATTGATAAGGCCAATAAAAATGGGGGAAGTGGCAATGCAAGCTATGTACGTAATATAGCTCAAAAAGTGGCTGGTTTCGTTAATGCTTTCGCTTCGGAATTACGCCCATTTAACACCGAATTTCAGGAATCATGGGAGAAAATTGACAATGCGTATTCCGGTATTCTCAATAATAGACACATGGTCAAGTCAGACAATATGCAACAGTTTGAAAACAACGCAAAAGCAGTAAAAGAGTTAAGTGCAACAATGCGATCAATAAAAGTCCAATTTGAATCGATGAATGCTTCTGTTGAGGGTGTAAAAGGAGTTGAAAGACGATTAAATCAAGCCTGCAACTCCTTGTCAAACGAACTGCAAGTTTTTATTAGCATTCTTGATACTGCGATTGCTTCGACAGAGAGAATATACGAACGGTCAATGATGCTTGTAGGTAGCTGATACCATCCTGATACTAAAAAATCCGCCATCCTCAAATCCCACATAGAATCAGGATACGAAACACCCCAAATCGTAACAATGACTAAACTTATATGTTTAATATCGGTTTATACTTAGCGAGTGCGAATAGAAAGCAGGGTTGCAATGTACACAAAACAACACTTAACAGCACATCTCGCCGCTTTGAACATCAACCCGAAAGGGACGCTGATGGTCCACCTTTCCTGCAAAGCCATCGGCGAGGTCGAGGGGCGCGGGGATACCGTGCTGGACGCGCTGACGGAGTATATGCAGCCGGGGTTGCTGGTGCTGCCCAGCCATACATGGGACCGGGTCACTGTAGCAAACCCGGTGATGGATGTCCTTTACACTCCTTCCTGCGTCGGCGTCGTAACGGAGATGTTCCGCAAGCGCCCGGGCGTGGATCGTTCCCTGCACCCCACCCATTCGCTGGCGGCGATTGGTAAAGACGCGGCGGAGTTTTTATCAGGTGAGGAATACATCCAATCGCCTTGCGGCAAAGGCGGCGCCTATTACAAACTATGGGAGCGCGACGCGCAGATTTTGCTCATAGGCGTCAATTTCACGCGAAACACTTATATCCACGGCATCGAGGAATGGGACGGGGCGATCGGCTCTATTTCCCCGAAAATAACAGACCTGTATGTCATCAACCATCAGGGAAACAGGCTGTATGCGCCGCAATACCGCCACTGTGCCCCGCTGGGTTCCGAGACCTTTAGTAAGCTCGAACCGCTTGCGGTGCAAAAAGGCGTTTTGACAATAGGGCAGTTTGGGGACGCCACCGCCCGTCTCATGCGGGCCGCAGCGTTGCGGGAGATGACCGCCGGGCTTTTGCAGGCCGACCCGCGGTATCTCTTAAAGTATTGACAACCCCGCGCCCTTGTGCTATACTGCAAAAGCGTCTGTCCCAAGCCGCTTTTGCTTCCGTAGCTCAGTCGGTAGAGCAGCTGATTCGTAATCAGCAGGTCAGCGGTTCGAATCCGCTCGGAAGCTCCATGGAACGCTAGACCTGTAACGGTTTGAGCGTTCCTTTATTATATGATTTTGCTGAACAGATGCCAAAACAGCGTTTGCTACTCTCCCTCCTTAATCATCCTGCGCTTTCAAGCCCTCGACAATATCGAGTTTTCCGATATGCCGGGATGTAACCCCTGCCATCAGCGCGGTAATGCCTATGACCGACAATGCCGATACCGCATAGCTCTGCGGAAGAATCACGGCTGAGATTACAAAACTACTACCCGAAAACTCACCCTTGATGAGTTCCAAAAGCATGTTGCCCAAAATATATCCAAGCGGGATCGCCATGATAAGCTGTAATACCGTTTCTTTGATATGCGCCATCAGGATGCTTTTGTGAGGATAGCCCATAACGCCCATGAACATATATTCATATTCTCTTGCCGAAAGATTGATTAGACCCACGGAATACAAAACGGTGAACCCCAGCACGACAGAGCAGGCAATCATAAACCAAATGAGTACCGACATACTTTCCATGATGGAGTCAAAACTGGTTCTGTCATCGTCAACGGTGGCAAAGTCAATACCGTTCTCTTTGAGATACGCGGTAAGCGTCGCCATATCCCCGCTCCTGCCATAGATCGTATTGTATATCGCCGGGATTTCGTCCGTAATGGCGGCTATGTACTCAAAGCCGGTGTACAGCGTAAGGCCAAGATGCTGCGGCACGATTGCCGAAACAACGGCGTCATAGCCGTTTATTTCTATACTATCTCCAACTCCAACACTCCATTGCGTTGCAAAGTATTCAGGAATAATTACGCCTTTTTGTAGTTCCTCATTCGGTATATTCACCATGTCAAAGCCGTTTTCCACGACCGCGAGAATGTAATTCCCCTCCTGTATATCCACAGGAAGCAGCAACGCCTTGAAGCTCTCCTCCATTTGCTCCAATGCGGGATGATCCAAGGTAAGCGGCATTACATCAACATCGGCAATCACATCGTAATTCGCAAACTCTCGGAAGTATTTATCCTGCGTGTTTCCGATAGAATCGTAGAACCCCAACGAAAAAGCAAGCAGGGCGCAGGAGCCGCACATCCCAAGCACCACCGCGAAGAACCGGCCTTTGTTCCGCAGCGAATTTTTCAAAGCATAACGGCTGTTGAAGGTAAAGTGTTTCCATAAGAAGCCAATACGCTCGATAAATATGCGTCCGCCGCCTTTGGGCTTTCGCGGTCGCATGGCATGGGCGGGCAGGAGTGGCAGTATTGAGGTCAACGCAATCAGCCCGGATAGGGCGCAGAGCAGAACGGAAACCAATATGGCCGCCAGCCACAGCCCCGGATATAATGCGAAACTGAGCGTGGGTACTACGAACATGGCTGAAAAAATACCGATAATGACATCGCATATATAGATTGCCGCGAAGCATCCGATCAACGCTCCAATAAGCGCGGCAAAGCAAAACTGCGAGAGGTATATGCCGATGATTTTTCCATCAGTCGCGCCGAGAGCTTTCATCGTGCCAATCTGCCGCCTGTCCTTTTGGATGGTGCGGGACAACATGACGTAGATGACGACGGCAATCAGCACGGCGAACACAAGCGGGAAGATAAACGCGAAGCTGCTTATTTCTTCTAA
>JAIRUW010000033.1 GCA_031254195.1 Oscillospiraceae bacterium | reverse complement strand
AGCGGTATTCAACTATTTGAAAAAGGCGGCGAAAAAGAGAAACCCCTTGATAATCAATATGTTTTAGATTATATATGATGAGCGTAGACGTTGTCAATCCCTATGCTGAATAATGTCTACATTGTTCAGCACGGTGGCACAGCCTCGCGTCTCAGAGCGTGTAAGCCGCCAGAGGGCGGCTTGATTGCCGGGTGTTCTGGATAGCCGGTTTGTAAAGGGGTGGTCATTGTCCCTAAGCATATTCATGACGAGCGAATGGAAGCGCTGGAAAGAGCAGAACACGCCAATCGCGCCAAAAGCGAGTTTTTGGCGCGTATAACGCATGAGTTCAGAACTCCATTGATCGCGATTATCGGAATGACGCAATTGGCCCAGAGTACGAAAGATCCGGAAAAGCTCCGTGACAGCTTGAGCAAGATTGACGACGCTTCCCGTCAACTGCTGCGCCATATCGATGATGTGCTGGAAATGTCGATTATGGGATATGACGCATTCAAGTTGAACGAGGATGTCTTCTCATTCCACAGCATGATAGACACTGTTGCGAAAACGGTAGAGACTTACGCGTCCGAGAAAGAGCAATCGCTGCGATTCAACATCGGGCAATCCATACCGGAACGCCTTATCGGCGACGAGAAACGTCTTGCGCAAGTGCTTAACGCTCTGTTGGCGAACGCGATAAAATACACCCCGAATCTCGGGGAGATCGGCCTCGCCGCCAGCGTCTTGGATAAGGCGGATGGGATCATCACTCTGCAATTCAGGATTACGGACACCGGAATTGGCATATCGGAGGAAAACCAAAGCGGTATCTTCGATCTCTTTGAGCAGGCCGACGGGAGCATCTCACGAAAACACCGCGGCATCGGACTTGGCCTTCCCTTGTCAAGACGCGTCATTGAGATGATGGGCGGAGATATTTGGGTGGAATCAGAGGTCGGCAAGGGGTCTGTATTTGTGTTTACATGTAAATGTAGAGAAGGATGAGCCTGCCGAAACTGTTTGCGTACGATGTATGTCAAGCCCTCCTACACAGCTTCGGTTAACCTATACATAACCTGACAACTGGGTGTCATATTTACAACGCCGCGTTAAACATAAACACATTGCCAATCTCCCAGTCCTGTGGTACAATAATGTCAATTCATACGAAAGGGTGTACTGAATGAGGATTTGTCCTTATGTGGCATTCAATGGCAACTGCGCGGAGGCCGTCGCCTTTTATGAAAAGGCTTTCAAGGTGAAAGCGGAGATCATGCGATATAAAGACGCGCCGCCGGAAGACGGGTATCAGGCGCCGGAAGGCACCGAGAACCTCGTCATGCACGCCCAATTTGAACTGGGCGGCGCGATGGTCATGCTCTGTGATGTGCCCCCTGAAAACCCCGTTACTGTCGGTGATAACATCACCATTATGGCGGAATTTGACGCTACCGCTGCCGCTACGGCGGCGTTTAACATCCTCAAAGAGGGCGGAGAAGTCATCATGGAGCTGCAAGAGACCTTTTGGAGTAAATGCTTCGGCTCCCTGACCGACAAATTCGGCATCAACTGGAACATCTCTATCGGCTGCCCCTAAACGCCTATATTATACATCAACCCCGTCCTTGCTTGAACAAGGGCGGGGTTTGCATATTTATAGCGTCAACTGCTCCTCGCCTATGTCCTCCGGTTTGACCGCCGCTCCGACCGCCGGCAGGGTTCGTACGCGGAACCGCGCCGGGCTGAGGATCCCGCACCTATCGGACGGCTTGGCGTCGGTGACGCGCTGCCCGCGCTTGGGCGAAACGACCCCAACGCCCTGCGTGCCTCGCGTGGTTTTGGGTTCCAGCGACGCTGTATGGAAGACTACGCAACGCTTGTCGGAGGTAAATACCGCCATCTCACAGTCCTCGCGCAATACAAGCGCTTTGGTCAGAGGGCTTTTGCCCGAGTATGCGCCGGTCAGTTTGCGGCGGTTGGAGAGGGTTTGATAAGACGACAGCTCGACGCGGGCGGCGCGTCCGTTTTCAAAGAAAAAGAAGATATGCCCTGAGTAATCCGCGCCCGGCAGACAGGCGAAAACAACGGTTTCCCCCTCGTCCATGCCCAGCTTAGACGGCAGATAGTCGCCCAGCACCGAGGCCTTGGCGTCGTCGAACTCGTGCAGGCGGGCCTTGTAGCACTGCTGGCGGTCGGTAAAGACAAGAATCTCGTCGCGGTTGCTCCCATCCCACTGCAAGTAAGCCCCGTCGCCTTCTTTGTATTTCTGTTCGCCCGACATCCGCAGGGACAGGGGCGTAATCTTTTTCAAATACCCCTCGCGGGATAAAAAGATATGGACAGGGTAATCCTCGGCCGTATCCGCGACTTTTTCCTCCGTATGGCCGTAAATCAACAGCGTTTTGCGCGGCTTGCCGTACTTCTTGTCGACGGCTTTCAGCTCGTCGGTGATGATACGGTCGATTCTCGACGGCGTCTTGAGCGTATCCTGCAAATCGGCAAGCTCCGCTTCCAGCGCGGAGACTTCCTCCACGCGTTTGAGGATATATTGCTTATTGATATTCCGCAGCCGGATGTCGGCGATGAACGACGCCTGCACTTCGTCGATACCGAACGCGATCATCAGGTTGGGGACTACGTCCGTTTCCTCTTCCGTCTCCCGGATGACGCGGATGGCGCGGTCTATGTCCAGTAGCACTTTTTGCAGGGCGTAGAGCAGGTGCAGTTTTTCCTTCAATTTACCCGCCTGAAAGAAGGCGCGCCGCCTTACGCATTCGCGCCGCCACGCGCACCATTCTTCCAAAACGCCGCGCACCGAAAGGACACGGGGCGTCCCGGCGACCAGGATATTGAAGTTGCAGGAAAAGCTGTCCAGCAGCGGCGTCTTTTGAAAAAGGAGCTTCATCACCTTCTCGGGATCGGCGCCGCGCTTGAGGTCAACAGTCAGCTTCAGGCCCGAAAGGTCGGTTTCGTCGCGCATATCGGCGACCTCACGTAGTTTGCCTTCCTTAATCAGCTTGCCCACCGTGTCAATAACGGCCTCGACGGTGGTGGAATAGGGTATCTCATAAATCTCAATTACGCCCTCTTTGGGGTCGTGCCGCCAGCGCGCCCGCACCTTAAACGAGCCGCGCCCGGCGTCGTACAATGCCCGCATCTCGTCCCGCTCGCAAAGCAGCTCGCCGCCGGTGGGAAAATCGGGCGCAGGCAGTGTCTCCAACAGGTCGCAGTCGGGGTTTTTCATGTAAGCGACGGTGGTTTTACACACCTCGGAGAGGTTGAATCCGCACATCTGGCTGGCCATACCGACCGCGATGCCCTGATTGGCCGACACCAAAACGTTCGGGAACGCCGTCGGCAACAGCACCGGCTCGCGTGTGGTGTTGTCGTAGTTGTCTGTGAAGTCCACCGTATCGCTGTCGATGTCGGCGAACACCTCCTGGCAGATGGCGTCCAGCTTGACCTCGGTATAGCGCGACGCGGCGTAGGCCATGTCGCGGGAGTACACCTTGCCGAAGTTTCCCTTGCTGTCCACAAACGGATGCAGTAGGGATTCATTGCCCCGCGCCAGCCGCACCATCGTCTCATAGATCGCGCCCTCACCGTGCGGATTGAGCCGCATCGTCTGCCCGACGACGTTAGCGCTTTTGGTACGCCCGCCGGTCAGCAGACCCATTTTATACATAGTGTAGAGCAGTTTGCGGTGCGACGGTTTAAAGCCGTCGATCTCCGGGATAGCGCGGGAGATAATGACGCTCATGGCATAGGGCATGAAATTTTGCTTTAGGGTTTGGGTGATGGGTTCCTTGCGCAGTGGCGCGTGGGAAAATTGCGCTGTCGGCTTCTTCTTTGGCATGTCAATGTTCCTCGTGCATATATTTTACATTCAAGGCAAAACTTAGCAATCCCTCTATTTGACCTCGCCTGACAACACTACCTTCAACTATGTATTGTACAAAACAGTTCTCCTTGATATATGATTTTGCTTCATCACGATTACTAATATGCGAGAGTTTATCATCTTCAACTAAATATTTTTTCAGTCTCGCATTTGATAATGGTCCCATCAGATGATTATTATATAACCGTTGCCTTAGATTTTTCGTACGCCCAATATATAATGTTTCGCCTGACGAGTTAAAGATAGCGTAAATCCCTGATAATTTGTCTTGAATATCTGATGGCTTCAACTCAGCAAAACGGTATTGCTTCCCGGAAAGCAATTTCTCTACAAGAGCCTTTCCTTCTTCAAGTTTTTGCAGGTATTCCATCTGTATCCTCCTTGTGATCTCCCTCCGGCACTTCGTGCCACCTCCCTCTAAGAGGGAGGCTTCTTTAGCCCTCCTCCCAGAGGAGGGTGCCGTCCGCAGACGGTGGGAGGAGTAAATATACACTTGAATCCCCGGACGGCGTTATCTATTGCGCGACAAACAGCAGTAAACTCAGTATCTATCTCGCGATTCGAGAAACGAATTACCTGTACACCATACGATTCGAATATTTTTGTACGTTCTTGGTCATATGCAAGGCCCTCGCTTGTGTAATGCTGACTTCCGTCTATTTCAATCACCAGTTTTGCCACGTGGCAATAAAAGTCCGCGATAAAGTTGTCTATAGTCTTTTGCCTTTGGAATCGCAGAGGATGTTTGGACAAAAAATCATACCATAAATGCTTTTCTTGAGGGGTCATGTTTCTCCGTAATTCTTTGGCTCTCGGAATGAGGGCTTTATTGTAGTTAAGCGACATTCGCGCCTCCTGTTATTCGGGAATACTCCTAAAATATACATGGTTGCCGTCGGGGTCGAGAAACATCATATTTTTCGCGCCCCACGGCCTGACCGTCGGCGGGTTGATGATTTCGACCCCAAGCGCCTGTAACCGCTCGTATTCGGCATCCACATCGCCCACAGTGAATGCGATGCAGATATGATGGGAGTTGCCTGTCCGTTCTGTCCCGTCATTGTGAACGGTTAAGGTGGTCTCATCTTTTAGGATGAATTGATGCACAGTGTCTTGGCAATCGTTTTCAACATCCAGCAAGACCTTTTTATAAAAATTGGCAAGCCGGACAACGTCACCGGTCAGCAGGCATACCTCACCTATTTTCACGCGGCGCTCCTCCCTTACGAAATATCCGCCAGCTCTAAATATTCAAACCCGTGCTCGGCGATATACGCCTTCCGCGCTGCCAGATTGTCGCCCAACAGCATATCGAATACCTCTGCGGTCAGCGCCGCGTCCTCCGGCGAAACCTGTACCAGCCGCCGCGTTTCAGGGCTCATCGTCGTCAGCCACATCATGTCCGGCTCGTTCTCGCCCAATCCCTTGGAACGGCTGATGGTCACGCCCTTGGGGCGGCCCCATTGCTCCAGTATCGACTCCTTTTCCGCGTCACTCCACGCGAATGCGGTCTTATCTCTGTGGGTCAGCTCAAATAGCGGGCTTTCGGCGATGTAGACGTACCCCTCCTCAATCAGCGTCGGGGTCAGGCGGTAGAGCATGGTCAGAATCATCGTGCGGATATGGAATCCATCCACATCGGCGTCGGTGCAGATGATGACTTTGTTCCAGCGCAATGCCGAAAGGTCAAACGAAGAGCCGCGCTGTCCGGCAGGTTGGGCAAGATCATTTTGCCCAGCTGACCGCCGGGCACTGCGGGGCTTGACAACTTCAACGCCGCAGCCAAGGACTTTCACGAGGTCGGTAATGATTTCGTTCTTCAGGATTTTGTCAAGGTCGGCTTTGAGGCAATTCAAAATTTTGCCGCGCACCGGGATGATGGCCTGAAACTCGCTGTCCCGCGCCAGCTTACACGCCCCAAGGGCGCTGTCTCCCTCGACGATATAGACCTCGCGGCGATCCAGATCCTTCGTGCGGCAGTCGTGGAACTTGCCCACGCGGGTGGTGATGTCCATCGTACCGGACAGTTTTTTCTTGAGTCCCAACCGCGTCTTCTCCGCCGTCTCACGGCTGCGTTTGTTGACTAGGACTTGGGCGGCGGCGGCTTCGGCGGCGGTTTTATGTTCGATGAAGAAGACCTCAAGCTGGCTTTTAAGCCAGTCAGCCATGCACTCCTGAATGAAGCGGTTGTTGACAGCCTTTTTGGTCTGGTTTTCGTAGCTGGTCATGGTCGAGAAATTGCTCGAAACAAAGCACAGGCACTCCGCCACGTCGGCCCATGTGACGCGGCTCTCGGCCTTTTGGTATTTGTTGTTATTCTTACAATAAGCGTCCAGTGCGGATACGAACGCCGAACGGACGGCCTTGTCCGGGCTGCCGCCATACTCCAAAAACGACGAGTTATGGTAATGCTCGCAGAATGCCGCCGTTTGCGAAAAACAGAACGCCGCCGACAGCCTGACCTTGTATTCGGGCTTGTCCTCGCGGTCGCGCCCGCGGCGTTCTGTCTGCCATACCACAGGTTCGGTGATATAAGGCTTGTCCTCTTCCGTGCCGCCTCCCACGCGCTCCCTGACATAATCCGCAATGCCGTTTTCGTAGAAAAACGACTGTTTTTGCCCCATGTAGTCAAGAATAAACGTCACGCCGGGGTTGACGACCGCCTGTTTGCGCAGTGTGTTGGAGAAATACTCCAGCGGGACGGCGATATCGGTAAACACATCCCTGTCCGGCTTCCAGCGGTGGCGCGACCCGGTCTTCTTGCCCGCATACGGCTCTTTTTGCAACCCGCCGACGTTGCGCCCCTTCTCAAAGCGCAGCGTGTATTGAAAGCCGTCGCGCAGCACCGTCACGTCCATCCATTCCGAGGCATACTGCGTCGCGCACGCGCCCAGTCCATTCAGGCCGAGCGAGAACTCATAGTTCTCGTCGGTTTCGTTTTGATATTTGCCCCCGGCGTACAGCTCGCAGAAGACCAGCTCCCAGTTATACCGCTTTTCCCGCTCGTTCCAATCCACCGGGCAGCCGCGCCCGTCGTCGGAAATCTCGATCGAGTGATCGGGGAAGACGGTCACGCGGATAGCGCTGCCGTGCCCCTCCCGCGCCTCGTCAATGGAGTTGCTAAGTATTTCAAATACAGCGTGCTGGCAGCCCTCCAGCCCGTCCGAGCCGAAGATGACGCCCGGGCGCTTGCGTACGCGGTCTTCATCTTTGAGCTGGGTGATGGATGTATTATCATAGGCTTGTTTTTGAGTCGGCAATGTGATTGCTCCTCTCGCATGATCATACCATACCGTACAGTCTAGTGTAAAAGAATTGAAAACGTATCTATTTCTTTTGCAAAAGTAATCCGCCGCAAAGCAATCCTTTCAAATCCTCAACAGTATCCGCGATGTACGCCGCGCCGGCCCCGGCCAGCTCCTCGCGGCTGCCGTAGCCGTACAGGACGCCGATACTGCCGATCCCCGCTTCCCTCGCCCCGATGACGTCATGTTTGCGGTCGCCGATCATCACGGCTTTACTTTTATCCGCCGCCCCAACCGCTTCCAGCGCGATACGGATGATGTTCCGCTTGCCGTCTTTGGTCAGACTGCCTTCCATGTCGTCGCCGGACACGAAGGCGAAATACCGGTCTAGGCAAAAGTGTTCCAAAACCTTTTGGGCGGCCGGGAGGACCTTGTTTGTGGCGACAGCCATTGTCTTACCTTCACCGTGCAGGGTCTTGAGCAACTCGGGAATCCCCGCATAGACCTCGTTTTCGTATATCCCCGCATCAAAAAAATACTCGCGGAATTTTGCTACAGCCTTTTCCACATCCGGGGGTGAAAATCCGTAGCGGTTCGCAATCGTCTCCCGCAGCGGCGGGCCAATGTATTGAATCAAGTCGTCAAGGCTTTCCTGTATACCGAACGCCGACAGGGCATATTGATAGGATTTTGTGATGCCCTCCTTGGGGTCGGTGAGGGTGCCGTCCAGGTCGAACAGGATGATTTCACTCACAGAAGATCCCTCCATTGGCCGATTATAACATATATACCTCCCCATGTCAAAAAACTCCCTGCCTATGCTCGGCAGGGAGTTTTGAGGCGGAAACCGAAGGTTATCTCCCCCAGGGGAATGTGGGCCGCTGCTGTTCTTCCGGCTCTTCCGGCTGCTCAACGGGCCTTTCGGTGTCGAGGGTCACGGTGAACGTAAGCTCCCGGCCGCCGCGCCAGACCGTAATCGTCACGGTGTTGCCCACCCGCTGTTCGTACAGCGCGATCAGCAGCTCCGCGAACACGTTAATGCGCTCGCCGTTGAAATGGGTGACAACATCGCCCTGCTCAAAGCCCGCTTTATCGGCGGAGCCGCCGGGGGTAACTTCGGCGACATATACGCCCTTGGGATAGTCCTTGCCATCCTGGATCGCCGAGGAGTCCTGGCCGGAGATGCCTAAGAGCGGGCGCCCGGAAATACTCCCGTTTTGGATGAGCTCATTGGCTATATCCACCGCGATATTAATGGGGATAGCGAAGCCAATGCCCTCCACACCGGACGCGACGGTCTTGGCCGATACCACGCCGATCACCTCGCCTTGGGTATTGAACAGCGGTCCGCCGGAGTTGCCCGGGGAAACGGAGGCGTCGGTTTGCAGCATGACCCGCGGAACATTATCTATATACACATACCGCACCTTCGCGCTGATATACCCCACCGTGAGGGAGTTGGCCAGTTCGCCCAGCGGGTTGCCGATGGCGACGACCAAATCGCCCACGGTTATGTTATCGGAGTTGCCGAGCCTGACGGGGGAAAGGCCGGACGCTTTAATTTTGAGCACCGCCACATCGGTGATGGCGTCACCGCCGACCACTTCGGCGGGATACTCCGTCCCGTCGTAGAGCATGACGGTAATATTGGTCGCGGCTTCAACGACATGGTGGTTGGTGAGGATATAACCGTCGGCGGTGAGAATAAAGCCCGAACCCGCCGACTCCTGCGACATCGGCTGCCCAAAGACATTTGCGCTGCTAGTCGTGGTGGAGATGGTCACGGTGGAGACGTCGCCGCGCATGAAAATTTCCTGAATGCTCAGCGTCCCGTCAAGCGAGGCGGCGGCTTGTGAGGCAATGGAGGGGTCGGCCTTCTGCGCGACTTCTATGACAGGATTTTGGGAAACGGCTGGGCCCGGTTCCCCGGCAGGCTGTTCTGTCCCCGCGCCATTTTGGCTGATATAATAGCCGGCCAGCCCGCCCAGCCCGCCGACGACCAGCGTAAACACCAGGAAAAGGGAAACGAGCGCGAGCGCCGGGCTCCTTTTTTTCTTATGCGGGGTTTCCGGCACAGCGGGGGCCGCGCCCGCGGGGCGCTCCAGCTGATACATATAGCGGTCTTGATCGTTATACATGTTGATACTCCCTTTCAAACGATTTTATATTTCCACTCTACCCAAAAAATATGTCAATGCTATGAAACAACAGTGAACACTTTGTTAACAAGCGCCGCGGTACACGCGCGGAGCGCGACACTTGTCTTGACAACACCGTACTATACACAGTATAATACCCCCAGCGGGAGATTTCAACCCATTATATAGGGGGCGTTCCAGTGAAAGCACTTTTCTCAAAGAGCATCGACCCCCGCTGCATTTATTGCAAGAGGGCCCAGCCGCTGAACCCCAAGGAAGCGGCCTGCCCTAAGCGCGGCGTCGTAGAGGTTTACGACCGTTGCCGCGCTTTTATCTATGACCCGCTCAAACGCGTCCCTCCCCGCCCGGCAAAGCTGGGAACGGATTACACGGCGGAGGATCTGACGATATGAGTATCCGTGTCGGCATCGCGGGATATGGAAACCTCGGCAAGGGCGTGGAGCTGGCGGTTTCGCGGGCTCCCGATATGGAGCTTACGGCGGTTTTGTCACGCAGAAACCCCACAGCGCTGACCCTCCAAACGCCGGGCGTGCCTGTGTATGCTTTGGATGAGGCGGGACGGCTAAAAGCCGGTATAGATGTGATAATTCTGTGTGGGGGTTCGGCAAAGGACCTTCCCGCGCAAGGGCCGCAGCTCGCGGCGATGTTCAATACGGTTGACAGCTTTGACGCCCACACGGACATACCGGCATATTTATCGAAGATGGATACGGCGGCAACCGATACCACGGCGATTATATCGTCCGGGTGGGACCCCGGGTTGTTTTCGATGATGCGGATGCTGTCCGGCGCGGTCCTCCCCGACGGGAACGACTACACATTCTGGGGATATGGCGTATCCCAGGGTCACTCCAACGCGATCCGCGGGGTGGAAGGGGTAAGGGACGCCGTGCAGTATACCGTTCCGCTCGAAGCGGCTGTATCCGCCGTGCGGAGCGGGGCAAACCCAAGCCTAACCGCCGGACAGAAGCACCTCCGCGAATGTTTTGTTGTGCCGGAGGAAGGCGCGGATCTTGCCAAAATCGAGGAAAGCATCCGGCAAATGCCCTATTATTTTGCCGGGTACGAAACCATCGTCCGGTTTGTGTCGCAGGAGGAACTGCTGCGCGGCCATGCCGGAATGCCGCACGGGGGACATGTTTTCAGAACAGGTGTGACCGGCGGGGAGCATAAGCAGGTGATGGAGTTTTCCTTGAAGCTGGACAGCAACCCTGAGTTTACCGCGAGCGTTATGACCGCGTGCGCGAGAGCGGCGGTACGGCTATCGCGGGAAGGCGTTTTTGGAGCTAAAACCGTTTTTGACATACCGCTTTCGTATCTGTCGCCAACCGATCGAAACACATTGATTAAGGAGCTGTTGTAATGAGGTGCCCATTTTGCGGTTTTCTGGAGAGCAAGGTCGTCGATTCGCGTCCGGCCGAGGAGGGCGGAAGCATCCGCCGCCGCCGGGAGTGCTTGAAGTGTACCAAACGGTTTACGACGTATGAGACGATCGAGAGCCTGCCGCTGCTGGTCATCAAAAAGGACGGCACGCGCCAATCGTTCGACCGCTCCAAACTTTTAACCAGCCTGACGCGGGCCTGCGACAAACGCTCCGTCACCCTGGCCCAAATGGAAGACATGGTGACCGACATAGAACAGCAGCTGCTGAACAGCCTCGAACGCGAAATCCCCACCACCAGGCTGGGCGATTTGGTCATGGAGCGGCTGCGCGGCGTTGACGAGGTGGCATATGTGCGATTTGCGTCGGTGTACCGGCAATTTAAGGATGTATCGACCTTCTTAACAGAAGTAGACAGGCTGCTGAACGCAAGGGAGATATAGCCAATGAAGCGTCTTATCCCCATACTGCTCGCGGCGCTGCTGCTTACAGCCTGTTCGGGTTTTCCCGAAGAGGAGCCGTCGCCCTCGGCGTC
Source organism: Oscillospiraceae bacterium (assembly GCA_031254195.1). Lineage (GTDB taxonomy): Bacteria > Bacillota > Clostridia > Oscillospirales > UBA929 > UBA929. Next base: position 9,001 of record JAIRUW010000033.1, on the reverse strand, counting down.
TGCCGACCCCGACGAGCCGGTGCTGACCAAGAGGAACATAGAGCTGACCGTATGGGAGAACCCGGGAGCGGGAGAGGAGTTCATCCAACAGGCCGCGGCTGTGTTCAATCAAAAATACCCTAACATCCGCATCCGGTGCGTCGCTGTTGAGCCATCGGGACTGTTGAGCCGTATCGCCTCCGAATCGGCAAGCGGTACTGTTGACCTTTTTACCGTGCCGCATACGGACATCAGGCAGCTTGCGGACGCCCGTCTTGTATTGCCCGCCCGCGATCAGGCCAAAACCAGAAGCGCCATATTCCCCGCGTCCGCACAGACCGCGACGGTCAACGGCATATTATATGGATACCCCGTTTCGGCGGAGACGACAGCGCTGTTTTACAATAAACAGCTTATCACGGAGGATGAACTGCCGTCCACATGGGCGGGTCTGGCCGATTTCGCGAAGGGGTTTAACGACGGGGACCGGTACGGCTTTGTGATGCCTGTCGGTTCCGCGTATGCCGCCGCGCCGTTTATTTCAGCACGGAATAACCGCCCGTTTGGCCTCAACGGCGAAAATGAGCAAACGCTCAACTTAGAGACCTCCGCCGCCCTTGAAGGGATGAGTATATTCCAGAGTTTAAGAAGCGCCGTTGGACTTTCGTCGGAGGAGTTGTCCCTTCATTCCGTGGAGAGCCTGTTCGCGTCAGGCAAGGCGGCGCTCTGCATTGCCGGGCCTTGGAACATAGCGCGGTTTACCGCGGCGGGGATTAATTTTGGCGTGGCCCCGCTGCCCGCGTTCCCAGGGGAAGAGGTCGGTTCATCATCCCTCACGTTTGCCCGCGTCATGCTGGTTTCGGCCTACTCGGAGAACCCGGACGAGGCGAGCGCGTTCGCGGCGCATCTCCTGACAGAGGAGATGCAGAGGCTTCGCGTGGAACTGACCGGGGAGCTTCCCTCCGTGGACACGGCGCTGCGCTCCCCTTCCTATATCGCCGGATTCGCGGCGCAAATGCGGAACGCCTTTGCCTACACGTCCCTCCCGGCGGCATACGGCTTCTGGGAATCATTCGGCGATGTATGCGCCCGCATCTGGGACGGCGCGAACATGAAGGAGGAACTATCCTCCTTTTGGCAGGTACCGGAATCTGAGCCGGAGCCGGAATAAATATTTGACTTTAACATCTATATAGTGTAATATAAGCAGTGAATATAGGCAGATTCAGGAGGTGTGCCCGTATGTACAAGGCTGAAGACGAGATTTTTAATCAGCATACGTCACTTCGGCAAACGAGCATCTATTTGCAAAGCCAGGAAGCGGATATTAAGGACTTTTTTGGCATATCCGGCTTCTTTTCCATCACTTTTACCGGCTGCGGCGTCATGTTCGCGCTGTGTAAATCCGCCGAGCTTTCCTTGAAGATACGCGGCGGGCTGACTACCATGTCTTATGCCGCGGGCGATTTGATGCTCAACGCCGAATATTACCGCGACATGCTCAACGGCACCCTGATGATTGTCCCCAGCCGCTCCGGCCGCACCTCCGAGGTTTTAAGCGCGGTGCAGCGGTTCCGTCAGGAATCGGGCGCGCAGACCATCTCCATCTGCCCCCACAAAGACTCCAAACTCGCCGCCGTTTCCGACCTTGCGCTGGAGATGCCGTGGACCCTCGACGAAACCTCCTGCACAACGCGTACGGCAACCAACATTTACCTGACCAACCTCTATATCATAGGCCTGCTCAGCGGCGATTTGGTGCTTTTGGACGAGATACGCGAAGCCATCGACAATCACGAGCCGTTTATCCAAAAATATGCCGCCGAGCTGGAGGGAATCGGGCAGAGCGGCACATGGGATAAAATCATTGTCATCGCCGACGGCGAGCTGGCCGGCGTGGCGCAGGCGGGCATGATCACCATCGGCCGGATGTGCGGCATCCCGACCGTTTACTCCAATATCTTAGACATACGCCACAGCATCATCGGGCAGGTGGATGCCCGCACCCTTGCCATTGTGGTGGTGTCGCCGCTGGACGACGCTTATCAGAGCGTCCTGATGCACGACCTCACCAAGCGCGGCGCGCAAATCATGACCATCTCCTCGAAGAAAGACAACATCTTCGGCGCGGCGCTGAACGTGACCCTGCCCGAATACCATAACTACGGCATCCGCGGCATACCGCTGCTCTTTTCCCTGCAAGCTATCGCGTTCAACAAAGCCGTCTGCGACGGCAAAAACCCCGACGCAGGAGACGGCTTGCCACCCTGGATACGGCTATGAACAGCTAACCCGAATCCCCGCGCATGGCGCGGGGATTCTTACTAAGCAAGGAGGAGTTAAAATGAAAAAGAAAATCCCTTTTATGGGACTTGTCCTTGCCTTAGTTTTTACGTTCTCTGCTGTTCTCATCACACTTGCGCTAAACATCAATAACACTGATGAAGCGGCTCTAAACGATGAATTCGCTAGCGGAAGCACAATAGAGCAAGAGGTGTCATCGAGAGCCGCCACCCCGGAGGATATAGTAAGGCTATACATTGAGCTGATGAAATCGGGAGCAGATGCAACGGATTTATCCCTTTTGCAATCAGGCTCAGTTGGAGACGTCCCCTATAAAGAGAGTCCTAGTATGCCTCTTGAAGAAGCCGAAAGTAAAGGATTGACATCGAAAGATCGTGCTATCGATTGGGCGAACATCCTAGAGTTGCAACGCAGATTCGTCCTTGAATGCTTTGGTGAACGCGCATGGGATGCTGTTGAGTTTATCATCAAAGAGGACATCGGTATTGATTTCGTAAGCCGCTGGCTCGATAAAGAGACAGGGACAGTCATGACTGAGGACGAGTGTCTGGGGTTTATCAGAGAGGCAAAGCTAACTGATATCGATGAGCGGTTTGAGGTTATAGTCATTCCTATAAGCCGTTTACTGCAAGTATATTTCACTTTCAACGGCATCAGTGTCGCAGAATCCGGTGAACATGATTTCAAGATTACCTTGTCTGATATGGGCGGGCAATGGCATATATATGAGGGGCTTTCATATAACCGGCCTGAGCCTATATACGAGGGTGATTGAATGAGATAATCAACGCATTCATTGAGATAGGAGGAGCAAAATGAGAAAAATAACCTTTATTGGCGCGGGTTCGATGGGGTTCACCCGCAACCTGGTGGCGGACTTATTGACCCTTGACGCGTTCAAAAATGTGACTGTCAGCTTGATGGACATCCACGAAGGGCGGCTGGACTATTCCCGACGCGCCGTGGAGAAGATTATCAAAGCCCGCGGCTGCCCCGACGCGAAGGTGGAGGTCACGACCGACCGCGCCAAAGCGCTGGAGGGGGCCGACGGCGTCGTCTGCACCATCCTCAACGGCGGCGTGCAGGTATGGCGGCACGACATCGAGATACCGAAGGCTTACGGCGTGGACATCAACGTCGGCGATACCCGCGGCCCGGCGGGCGTTTTCCGTTTCTTGCGCACTGCGCCGGTCATGCTGGATATATGCAAAGATATTGCGAAATATTGCCCCAAGGCCGTCTTTTTGAATTACACCAACCCAATGGCGATGCTCTGCCGTATCATGCAGGGCGAATACCCCGCGCTGACCGTTTCGGGGCTATGCCACTCTGTACAGGGCACGGCGGGGATGCTGGCGGGATGGCTGGGCGAGGACATGAAGGATGTGACCTACACCTGCGCGGGCATCAACCATCAGGCGTTTTACCTTGACTACAAGGTGCGCGGAGAGGACGCCTATCCGCGTTTGCGCGAGGCAATCGAGAAGCCGGAGATTTACAACGAGGAGATTGTGCGCAACGAGCTGTTCAAGGCGTTCGACTATTACATCACCGAATCCAGCGGGCATAACTCCGAATATTGCGCGTGGTTCCGCAAGCGCCCCGAGCTGATTGAGAGATACTGCACCCATGGTACCGGCTGGAACCCCGGCGTCTACGCTTATATACTGGGCGAATACCTCAAGGGCGAGGATACATGGGAAGCAGAGTTTCAGAAGTGGATTGACGAGGGCGAGGTCAACACCCTCTGGAACGGCGAATACGCCGCGTATATCTTCAACGGCATCTTTGGCGACGGCACCCCCTTCCGTTTCAACGGCAACATCCGCAATTTCGGCATCATCGACAACCTGCCGCGCGGCGCTTGCGTCGAGGTGCCCTGCCTCGCGGATAAGGCCGGCATCACACCGTTCCGCGTCGGGGAGATGCCACGCCAGCTTTCGGCCCTCTGCTCACTGTCGAGCGAACTGGAAGAGCTGGCTGTTGAGGCCGCGCTGACCGGCGACAAGAGGAAGGTCTATCAATCCATTATGATGGACCCGCTGACCTCGGCCGTACTGTCGCTGGCGGAGATTCGGGAAATGGTGGAGGCTATGTTTGCCAAAAACAAAGATTATCTGGGACACTTCAAGGGGGCGCTGTAATGAAAAACATCCTCGTTACCGGCGGCGCGGGTTATGTCGGTTCGCATGTCATTGTTTCACTGCTGGAGCAGGGTTACGGAGCGGTATCGGCCGATAATTTCGCCAACGCCTCACCCAAGGTATATCAGCGGCTCCGTGATTTGACCGGAAAGGATTTTGCGACGGCCGATGTCGATGTGTGCGACGCGGAGGCCATGGCGCGCATCATGCGCGAACATGACATTTGGGCGGTCATCCACTGCGCGGGATACAAGGCCGTGCCGGAATCCTCGAAAAAACCGCTCGAATACTATCAAAACAACCTCGGCACGACGCTCGCGCTGTGTAAGGCTATGCGGGAAACGGGCGTGACGCGCTTTGTATTCTCATCGTCCGCCACGGTCTATGGGACGCTCCAGTTTATGCCTATTACCGAGGAGCACCCGGTAGGGCGCTGCGCAAACCCCTACGGGACCAGCAAGGCGATGTGTGAGCAAATCCTTACCGATACAGCGGCGGCTTATCCCGGCTGGGGCGTAATATTGCTGCGTTACTTCAATCCTATTGGCGCGCACCCGTCTGGACGCATTGGAGACTCGCCGGGCGGCGTACCGTTCAACATCATGCCGATCATTCTTCAGCAGCTGACGGGCAAAATACCCGCCGTGCCTGTGACTGGAGACGATTATGATACGCCGGACGGCACCGGCATCCGCGATTATCTGCACATCACTGACTTGGCCGAAGGACATGTGGCCGCTTTGGGATATTTGGAACACTTTACAGGAACCGATGCCATCAACTTAGGTACAGGACAGGGGCTGAGCGTTCAGGAAATCCTGCGCGGCATGGAACAAGCGGCCGGACGCCCGATTCCCGTTGAGGTCAGACCGCGCCGGCCCGGCGACATAGCCGAAATGCAGGCCGACCCGTCCAAAGCCAAAAGGCTGTTGGGCTGGGAAACCAAACGCACGCTTGAGGAGATGTGCGCGGACGCGTGGCGCTGGGCGAGCCAAAACCCATCGGGATACGAAGGAGAATGACTATGGTCAGGGAATTGGCAATACGCTGCAAAGAGGCGGCGAGGCAGCTTCGCGCGGCCGATACCGGGCAGAAGAACCGGATGCTGGAAACGCTTGCGGTTCTTTTGGAGGAGAATACGGCGAAAATTTTAGAGGTAAACCCGCTGGATATTGAGACGGCCCGGCAAAGCGGCAAGACCGAAGCCTTTATTGACCGGCTGACCCTGAATGAACGCCGCATTGCCGGAATGGCGGGCGGTATCCGCAAGGTACTCGCCCAGAGCGACCCGGTAGGCGGGTCCGACAGCGCTGTCCGCCACCCCAACGGAATGCTGATCCATAAGCGCCGGGTGCCTTTGGGTGTGGCCGGCGTGATTTATGAGTCGCGCCCGAATGTCACCATTGACATCGCCGCCCTGTGCATCAAGTCAGGCAACACCTGCCTTCTGCGGGGCGGTCGCGAGGCGCTTCAGACAAATACGATTCTTGCCGGCCTCGCCCGTCAAGCGCTGGAAAGCGCCGGATTGCCCGCCGACTGTGTCTGCCTTATCACCGACACGGAGCGGTCGTCGGCAGTGGAGATGATGGGGCTGACCGGGTTGCTGGATGTGCTGATCCCGCGGGGCGGGGCGGGGCTGATCAAAACCGTTGTAGAGAACGCGAAAGTCCCGGTCGTCGAAACGGGCGTTGGCAACTGCCATGTCTATGTGGACGACGAAGCCGACCTCACAATGGCGCGGCATATACTGGTCAACGCCAAATGTTCGCGCCCGTCGGTCTGCAACGCCGCCGAAACGCTGCTGGTGGCGCGGTCTGTGGCAGGTGAGTTTCTTCCCAAAGCCGCCGCCGCGCTCGCGCCGTTCAACGTGCGGATGCACTGCTGCCCGGAAGCGCTGGAGATTATAGGCCCCGGAGCCGTTCCCGCAACAGAGGACGACTGGGAAACCGAGTACAACGACTTCGACCTCGCCGTACGCGTGGTCGGCGGGCTGTATGAGGCGACGGCGCATATCGCGCGGTACGGCTCCGGCCACTCCGAAGCCATCGTCACCAAAAACTATTTCACAGCCAGGCGGTTCTGCGATCGTGTGGACGCCGCCGCCGTCTATGTCAACGCTTCTACGCGCTTCACTGACGGGGAGGAGTTTGGTTTGGGCGCGGAGATCGGCATTTCGACGCAAAAACTGCATGTGCGCGGGCCGATGGGCCTCGCCGCCCTGACCAGCACGCAGTTTGTCATCGAGGGCGAAGGGCAAACACGGGAGTAACACACCGGAAAGAAGGACAACACCTATGCCGCATAAGAAAAGCGGGGGGCTCACCGATATGACGGTGGGCAGCCCGCTCAAGCATATCATCAAGTTTTCCATCCCCCTGCTGATCGGCAACTTGTTTCAGCAATTTTACAACATCGCCGACAGCATCATCGTGGGCAACACCATAGGCACCGACGCGCAGGCGGCGGTCAACAACGGGATGCCGGTCCTTTTTCTTGTCATCGCGCTGTTCGCGGGGCTGGGTATAGGCGCGACCATCATCCTTTCGCAAAATTACGGCGCCAAATAGATGGAAACGGTCAAGAAGACCATCCGCACCATATACACTACCATACTGATCATCTGCCTCCCCCTGACCGCCGTCGGCATCCTGGTAACCCCTTCGCTGATGCGCCTGCTCGGGGTGCCGGAGTCGGTGATGGATATGGCCGTGACGTACATAACGATCACCTTTATCGGGCTGATCGGTTCTTTGGGGTATAACTTCAACGCGGGGATATTGCAGGGGCTGGGCGACAGCAAGACGCCGCTGCGTTTTTTGATCATCTCCACCATCATCAACATCGCCCTCGACCTGTTGTTTATCCTCGTCTTCAAATGGGGCATCGCGGGCGTCGCCGTCGCCACCGTCATCGCCCAGTCCTTCTCGTGGCTGTACGGCGTGTGGTATATACAGAGGAAATACCCGGAGCTGGAGCTTTCTCTCTTCAGGCTCGGGGCAGACAAGGTCATACTCAAAAAGATATTCCGTGTGGGATTGCCCTCGGCGATACAGCAGTCGCTCTTCTCTATCGGTATGCTCTTCATGCAGAACCTGGTCAACAGGGGCGGGCCTGCGTTCGTCGCGGGCTTCGGCAACGCCAACCGGATTGACGCCTTTGTCTTTCTGCCGGTGTTTAGTTTCTTCGCCGCGCTGACCACCTTTACCGGGCAGAATGTGGGCGCGCGGCAGGTGAGCCGTGTCAAACAGGGACTGCGCGCCACCCTCCTGGCCTCGCTGGGCACGTATGCTGTCATTGCCGCGCTGACCCTCCTGTTCGGACGGCATTTGCTGGGGCTGTTCAATCCCGACGCCGAGGTTATTGACAATGGGATGCGCTATCTGTTCTCCGTCCTCCCCTTCTCCTTCCTGATCATCATCCAGTTCATGCTGGTGGCTGTCATGCGCGGGGCGGGGCAGATGATGGTGCCGGTGCTCACCACCATCGTCGGGTTCATCGCCGTCCGTATCCCCTCCGCCTATTTGATCGAGCGCTTCTTCGGACTTGAGTATATCTTCCTTTGCTATGCTATCGGCTGGGTTGTCAGCCTAACGGCCGCCGTCATCGTTTTTTCCACAGGGCGCTGGCAGCAGAAATCGCTGGTCATGCACTCTGCCCCGGCAATCGAGAAGGAGAACGCCGAAGAGGGGATTGGACAATGAAGATAACCGCAGTCCGCTCAGATGAAATCTACAAAAGAATAATTGCCGCCTCATTAGAAAAGAAGAACGACATTTATCGTTATGAAATGATGAAACCGTTTGAAAAGAAATGGGCTTGTTACAGCATACCCATTAAAGCAAGACAAGAAGGCGGCTACGATGTTGTTATGGCAAGTAATATGTTAGGTTACATGGCTCCTACTGACATTGATGAGAGCAAAAACGAAAGTGTTGATTTGCTTTCAAACAATGCTTTTTGGGAAAGTTGCCAAACCGCCATTGAAGATGCACTTGGACGTTTTATGGATGAAGGAATTGATTTACCCGTTCAAGACTATTTATATACAATTCTTCTTGCTGACCCTAAGAGTCCATATACCATACTAAGCGATGGTTACTCAGGGGATGGCGGCATACCCGGGTATATTTTTGGTGCCATTACACCCAATTCTCATACGCTTAGCCGAATGTCCGCCGCTCTTGCCCATGAGTGCAATCATAACGTGAGATTACAGTTTGAAAAATGGCGTGACGACATTTCACTAGCAGGTATGATGATTGCAGAAGGGTTAGCCGAAAACTACGCCACCTCAATTTATGGAGAAGAAAAACTTGGTCCTTGGGTTAGTAAAATTGATATGGAAACATTAGATGATTATATAAAACCCATTGTAAAAGATGCGTTAGGTGTAACAGGCATGGACAATTTGACCTCATATCTGTATGGAGATGAAATTGCGAAAATGCAGGGTTATTATCACGCCAACCGCATGAGTTAAGAAAGTATTAACAAAACGAATTGCTTATGGTAAACTAAGGCCCAAGGGGGCACGGAGAAAATGCGGGAAGCACTGGAATATCTAAAAATATTAG
>JAIRUW010000023.1 GCA_031254195.1 Oscillospiraceae bacterium | reverse complement strand
CTATAAGCGTGCCGACCGCGCAGCTTGTAGAGGTGTTTTTTGAGTTTAGCGGCGTTGGCACGGCAAAAAACGGTGATTTTGACTTTAGGATTGTTATCACCAACTGGCAAGGCCCATGGTTGCTCCATGATGCTCTAAGCTATGAAGACTTTCGGACTGATCCTCACGGAGAAGACGTCCAGCCCGGAATCTATGATGATTGACATTCAGGATGCGCAAGGCTCCGATTCGAGGAGGGCAAACTCGCCGACGGTATGGAGCCACCTATACATTATCCATTCCATCACGCGCAATATTTCAATTCGTTGACAGTTTTGCCAGGGGAGTTGTATAATCATTCCATTCGAGGGAGGGGATGGCTGTGAAACAGCTCGACTGGGGAAAGGCGTTTAGGGCGCTGCGGGAGAAATATGGGCTTTCGCAGAGGCAGCTCGCGATCGATTTGGGATACTCTATTGCAACCATATCAAGAATAGAAAACGGCAAATTGATTCCGCCGTTTTCGGTAATAGAACACGCCTTACAGCGTTTGGGGGAAGATTCGCAGGATTACATCGCCTTTTTTCTTGATGGCGACGAAAAGCATGGGTATCAAACCATTCAGAAGCTAAGGCACCTTATCGTTGAGGAAGATTATGAGGAGATACGAAAGGTCGTAGCCGAAGCCGAAGGACAGGCAGCCTTTGCTTCTGGGCTATATTTACAATACATAGCATTCTGCAAAGCTGTGTCGGACGGGTCAATCACCGAGCAAGAGCGGCTTGATTTGCTGCTGGATGTCATACGGATGACACAAAAGGCGTTCCCGGAGAGTGCGCCGTACTTCCTGTCTCATAATGAGATAACCATTATCGGCAAAATCGCTTCCACATATCATCGGCTGGGGGAGCATGAAAAAGCCGTACAGATTATGTACGGCGTCAAGGAGAGCATGGATGTTTTTTATAACGACGAGTGGGAGAAATCACAGACATATCCCATGGTGCTGTATAATCTTGCTGTATATCTAGGCGCACTGGAGCGAAACAAGGAAGCGCAAGAGATATGTATAGAGGCAAAGAAACACGCGATAAAGTATAACACCATGAGATGTTTGCCCAACATTATAGCATATATGGCGCATAATTATTTCTTAGAAGAGGATTACTCCCGCTTCAAAGAATATTTCATCGAGGCGTATTATACCGCCCGCGCTATGGGGCAACACCGCTTGGCAAACCACATGATACATGTGGCAACGGATCGATATAAGGGGCATCTTGACGGAATACCGTTTGTTACTTAGTTATGGGAAGATCAGGATATGGGGCATCAAACGGCGCGATGATTCCATTGCCCGCAGGAGAAAAGGGCTTTATCCAAGGCAATCCTCCAAAAAGAGCGGCGCACAGGCACAGAGCGGACAATAGCGCGGTGATTCGTTTTAACATAGGATTCATCCTCCTTAATATTTCCAATCATTATATCACATTCCATTATGGAATGGTGTTGCAGATTTTGAAAATTTTAGGCCCAAATATTTTCAAACCCTGCAATTGACATTTTTCGCTGTTTATGGTATATTGGTGACAGAGAAAAGCTGGCCAGCCTTTCCGAAGTATAAGGGAGGTATACCAATGAAATGCAAACGCATGGTCATAGCAATGCTTGTCACGATTTTGTTCGTTAGCTTCTGTGCAGCCCCTGCATACGGATTCACTGCCGGCTTTGCGGGTGTTGACACTTACAGCAGTTCTAGTGGTTCTTGTCAATTTGGCGACAGAGCCGGCGGTCACTATGTGGATCAACTATATAGTGAGTTATGGCAATCCGCTTATTATTTAAGCACAAACCATTTTGGCCATAAGAACGCGGCGGCGAACAAAAACGTGTTCTCGTCAAGTTGGTCTGAAAGGGTAACTTTCTTTGCATACGCGGGACACGGACTAAACATTGATTCACTGAATAACGCTGCGCATTTTTTCGCTACACCAACTCCAAGCTCTCATTCTGGAAATTGCTATAGCAATGCAGCAACCAATGCAACAACAAGTGAAGTCAGGCTTCAGGGAAGTCTCCGATACTTAAACATGTATACCTGCAATTTTCTATTTTATGATTCTACTGCTAAACTAAATAGTTTAAGAAGCATGTTTAGAGGCGGACGGGCAATTTGCGGCTTTGCCTCCACTATGTATCTTGACAGCAGGGAAGGCGCGGATTTCGGAAGAACCTTGACTACATTTGAAAATGGCGTCCCGAAAACAATAAAAGAAGCGTTCTTTGAATCAACTTCCAGATGGCAGCCGCGAACAGGCAGGGTTCGAGTCACCGCGCGCTGGATGGGATTTGTAGACGCAAAAAATGACTCCCTTGTATTCCCAGGCGGCGCTGTCACCGCCGGAAGATGGGGTAATGTTTCACCATCAGATTATGTATATGAAAATAGGTTCTATAATTAGTTAGGAGGTTAAGTATGAAAAAGGCTTATCGCAACTTGCTTATAGCGGCGGCGGCAATCCCTGTAATCTTGCTGTGCGTGCTGGGCTATTGGTTTCTTGTTCCCAAGCCTTCTCCCATCCCCGATCTCTTCCTTCCCCTCGCGGGGCAGGCAATACCGAAAGTGGAGTTGTCCATTGAGACTGAGGTTGATGTGCCGAAGAAGGCAAACCTATACCGCTTTGAGATTAATTATAAAGGAAGGTATAATCAATTTGACCGGGCTGCCAGTGCTTTAGGGATATGGGAGCTTGACGCCGTTCGGGATTATGTGGGAAACAAAGATCGTTTGCTGGGCGTCACGGACGACGGTCGCATAAAGCAAATCACAATGGAGGATGACACGGGCTTTTGGACCTATACGCTGTCTGAGGAAGACTCCTCCCTGCGAAAAGAAGCGCCAAGCAATGAGGAAGCGGAAAGAATCGCGTCCCGTTTCCTGGATGAAAACCAGCTCCGGCCTGAGCGATTTTCAGCCACCTCGTTTGGCGGAAAATCGATGGGAAGCTCATTTGAGGATCAGTTGGAATATTCCGTCACTGTGTTTTATTACCCTACAGTAGATGGGTATGAGGTATTCGGGATTTCCCGCATCGCCGTCGAAATTGACTACAACGGCGAGATCGAGGCGGTCAGAAGTTACTATAAAGACTTTGTGTTTGACCGCGTGGTGGATTTAGCTCCTCCCGAGCAATTCTATGATGTGCTGTTGAGCGGCGATACATTATGCAGCATAGAGCCGTCGGCCGTATCCGCAAAAGTCACCTCCATAGAGCTGGCCTACTGGGAAGACGGGGGGACGATCGAGGATCAGCCGTACTTGCAGCCGGTATGGGTATATAACGGCGTAGCGTATGACGCGGCGGGGGTGGAAAGCGAGTTTCTCGCGATCGTGCCTGCTGTAAAGCGCTAGTCTTCGTAAGCTATGACGGCCTCCTGCCCTCCTGCGGCAGGGAGGCCGTTTTGCGCATGTGGTTTTGTTGCAGAACGATTCGGTCTGTGTCCCCCTCTGTTGTAAGCAAAAATATCGAGAAAGCAGGAAACGAAAATGAAACCCCCAAACGGCAAGGCCGTCCGGGGGTTATATGGCGTCTGTTTTATCCGAGGGTTTCAGCGATGGCGATCAGTTCTTCCAGCGTGTATCCGTCGCCGGAGAGATCACAGTGGAGGGAATAGCGGGCTCCTGAACGTTCTGGATAATCACCGTATTCAGGGATAACTATATCACCGGGGATAGGGTTGGTCAGATAAAGAGAAAGCGGCCAAAACTCTCCGCTTTCACGGTAGACGGCAATGGCAGTCTCCCAGCCCGCGACGGACACGGCCTCAGCCCTTTCCCCCGGAACATTTACCCCGGAAACCTGCAATAAATTCATGTTGATTTGCAAAAGCCTGTTATTATCGTCAAAGAGGGTATGATAGCTTGAGGCCGTATCCGTGTCAACCTCATATTCCCGTATGATATACCCTTCCTCCTCCCATTCTCTGAGAGGGACGTCGCTTTTGAGCGGATGCCTGATTTCCGCCGTAAATACGCCCGAAAAATCTGTGCGGACCCGGAAGCCGGAACCTTCCAGCGCGGCCATAAACGCTTGCTGGTCCTCATAATCGCTCCAGCCACCCCTCATGGTTCCGGTCCAGCCTTCTCTGGGGAGTTTGGCTGGTCGCACGGAGAACAGATTGGACGATTTGTTCGTGTCCCAGTCCCCCACATATTTATCCAGCAGTTCATCGCTCTTTTCCGGGACGTCGGGCGGAGCTGTCATCTCCCGCTTCTCGCCCGTGACTATGTCAATCATCCACTCGCCCACCGCGGCGCGTACGCCGGGAATCGCCATGGTAACCGCCAGCATCAGCACAAGGCTTGCCGCGACCAAACCCACGCGGTGTACCGGGCGGCGTTTTGTCACCGTCGCCTCAGCGGGTGTAACTGCTAAAAACGGTTCGGGCTGCGTATCGGCTTGCTCTTTATAATAGGTCTTAAGTTCCTCCATCATGTGTTACCCCTCCCTGCCGCCGTAGGCGGCTTCAAATCGTTGTTTGGCGCGCTCATAGCGTTTGCGGCAAGCCGCCGCGCTGCATCCCAGCGCCTTTCCGGCTTCCTCAAACGGCAATCCCTCTCCCGCGCGGAGGTATAAAACCGCCCGGTCGTCGGCGTTCAGCTTCGCCAGCGCTCGCTGTACGTCGGCCTTGGTTTCGGTGTCGGGCGAGGGCGCGGCATCCCGCTCGTCCAGCGGGATCAGCTTTACCCGCTTTTGGCGGCGCAAGCGGTCGAGGCAGACGCGGCGGGCTATGGCCATCTGCCATGTCAGCAGGGAGCACCCGCCCTTGAAGCTGCCGCGCTTTTCCCACGCGCGTAAGTATGCCTCCTGCGCCATGTCCTCAGCCTCGGCCCAGTCGTCTACCATCTGGCGGCAAAACCGGACAAGAGATTTTTGTGTCTCCCTGACCCAGCCGTCAAACGCCGCTTCGTCCGCGAAGGCGCCGCGCGGTGCCGCGAGGGTCACTGTTTCGCAATATTCCACCGGCTTCCCTCCTGTTTCCTCTTTGGGTACCCACCCGTTAGACGTCAGCCCGGTATAAAATGTGACAGTGTCACAAAAAAAGGACCGCGCCTCAATCGCGCGGCCCCCCGTCCATGATTGTAATGATTTGCTCCGTCAGCGCGGCGAACGCGTCTTTTTTCACCTCTAAGGGCTGGTGGAAGGTGAATGTGATGCGGGAAAACGGCAGTGGGATCATATATTTATCCCAGCGCCTGGTCAGGCGTATTTTCCGCTTCACCTTGACCGAGATGGGCATGATGCGCTTTTTGGCCAGGTATGCCGCCGTCAGAAAAAAACGCGACGGAATATGGTACGGGCCTAGCGGGCCGTCCATACTGAAGCAGATATGCTGGCTTCCGGCATCGGCTAACATGCGGCGGAGGTTTAGCAGGCTAACGTCGGGATTATGTTCATCTGGCAACCGGATTGGATTATACCCGAACTTGCGCCCGAGCGCGGCGACGACGTCCCCCCGCTTGTTGATGGTGGTGACGATCACATCTCCCCGGTTTTGAAGCTGCGGGTAATAGCAAAAGCTGTCGCCGTGCCAAAGCCCGACGGCGAATGTATCGCCCCCGTCTAAAAGCTCCGTATGCCCTTCGCGCGTGACCTTGCTTGTGGCGTAGACAAAGCGCATATAACCCGCCGCCAGGCCGGCCCAAAAACGGTCTGAGAACCTACCCATCGCGCTTTTTTTCCTCGATTGCCCGCCTGTAGGCGCGGGTGGCCTGCTGAGCAACCGCTTCGGTCGAAAATTGCTCGGCGTGCCGGTAGGCGTTGTCCGCCAGCCTTTGCCGTTCCTCCCGGTCGGACAGAAGCGCGGCGACCCGGCCCGCCCATTCCTCTAAATCCTCATACACCCGGTATCCGTTGAAGCCGTCGATGATCACATCGTCGGCGCCGCTGCACCGCACGGCCACCACCGGGCAGCGCGCCGCCATCGCCTCGAACAGCGCCACCCCTTGCACCTCGGACCGTGACGCGAACACAAAGAGGTCGCTTGCCCGGATATAGTTCCCCACTTCTTCGGGCGGCACGCCGCCGGTCAGCACCACGCAATCGTCCAAATTCAGCTTGCGGACGATTTGATCCAAGGCGCCCCGCTCCGGCCCGTCCCCGACGACGATACATTTGAACGGGACAGACGAAATCTCCCTGACCCGGTTTATCCCTCTCAACAGGAAGGGAATATTCTTCTCCGGCGCCAGCCGGGCAACGGAGCACAGCAATGTCTCGCCGCCGGGCGCGAGTTTTTGCCTGATCTCATCCCCCGCTCCCTCGGGGACGAGCTTGACCCCGGTCGGAAGGATCTCGATTGGGGTCGTAACGCCCAAACTGGTCAAATAGGCTTCGGATGTTTTCACGGGGGAGAAGACAAGGTCGCAGCGCTGTGAGAAATATTTGACAACGCTGTGGGAAATATAAGACTTGAAAAACCCTTTCATGACAGGCATATAATGGGAATACTGGTCAAACTGCGTATGGTGAGTGTAAACGACAGGGATGCCGTACTTCTTCCCAAAATTCAAGCCCTTAACGCCCATCCAGAAGGGGTGGTGCGCGTGAATAACGTCAAAGCCGCGCTTGGCAAACTCCGTGTCGATCTCCCGCGAGAAGATGTTGGTGACGGCAAAATCGAAGAGCTTGGTTTTGTGGTACCGCAGCAGCTTGCAGCGCACGGTATCGGGGTCGGCTTCCGGTGATTGCCCCGGGTATGCGGGCGCGAAAATGGTGACCGAATGCCCCATTGCCCGCAGCCCCTGCGTCAAGCGGTCGATCGAGATGGGGACCCCCCCGATGAACGGGTAGTAATTGTCGGTGAACATGGCGATGCGCAACGCGGCGGTTTCCATTAGCTGACCTCCATTTCATTTGAGGACACTTGCTTACCTTTCTTCTTGGGTTTCGCGAAAACCTCGATGTAAAAGAGCACCAGGCCAATGACGGTCCCCACATAGACTGAGAGCGACCGCCAAAGCAGCGTGAGCGACGCGATGTCGCCCTCGGCGACCGAGCCGGTAAACATCAGGGCGAACCCGCCCTCCGCAATGCCCGACGCCCCGGGAGTGAAGGCGAAATACGTCGCGAAGGTGATGACGGTCATCGCCTGATAGACAAAGGCGGGGGAAATCCGGTAACCCATTGCCCAGGTCAGCAGCAAGGGGATGGAGAACAGCGCGAGTAAAAATAGCAAGGTAAAGAATACCGACAGGGCGACGTACTTCTTAGGGCCCCGCAAAAAGAGATGGACGCCCTTGTTGAAATTCCGTACCTCAGAAAACGTCCCGAGACAGATTTTTCGCATCCTGCGCGCCGAAAGCAGACGCTTTTTATGCAAAAAACGCGTAAACCGGTAAACGGGGGCTTTCACGAAATTTTCATTCATCACAAGCCTGAACAGCAGGACCCCGATGACAATATATATGAAGATTGTGACCATCAGTATCCAAGTAAAAACACTTCCGAGAAGCTCAAGCAGGGCGGGATTCAGGATTAGGACGAGGGGAGCGGCTATCATGAAAAAGAGCACGCCAAGCAGCGTGCGGATGGTCGAGGCAGCCATCGCGCTGCCGAGCGGCACTTTGCGCCGCGTGAGGAAATATACCTGCGCGAAGCCCCCGCCGGTGGCCAAGGGCGTGATGGCGGAAACGAATACGTTGATAAACGTCAGCTTGACGATATACAGAAACGAGATTTGGATGTTCAACGCGCGCAGCGCGAAATAAAACCGCAGGGAATCGAACGCGAAATACACCAGCAGGAAGGCGGCGATCACCGCGGCGTTCCCGGGCGTCAGGAACGAGAGGGACGGCAGAATCCTCCCGTCGCCAAAAAGGCTGCTGACCATCCAGATCGACAGGCCGGAGATCATGACGAAAACAACCGTCAGCAGGATATATGTCGTGCTCTTGCGCCGCATCGCCGACGCCGCATGGGGATCATCATGCCGCATATCCGTATCCTTTCCCGGTTGTCGTCCTAACCCATATAAAATTCTTGCTTGTAACATATCACACTGTTATAAGGAAGTCAAGTTTATGTAATCTTATGAAACTTTCCGCTGAGTTTGTTTTTCCTTGGAGTTGTAACCGGATTGTAGCCTAAATGTAATCGCGATAGGGTTGAACCTTCCGGTGTTATGTGTTACAATAATCATGACTTAAAGGGGGCGAAGGCATGAAGCCTGACCAAAAGCTCCGCAGGCCCCGCCTAATTATCGGTAGTATCCTTTCCGTCGTATTTTTTTTTCTGGCGGGGATGCTCCTGCATTCCGTTATATGGGGCGCGCTGGCGCCCGGCCCGGACGCCGCCGCGAGCCAGAGAAACCTTACCGTGCTGGAAGAGGCTTACTATGTCGCGGAAGCCATCAGCGAGGGGGACTATTTGCGGCTTGGCGGGTATATATCCGATAAAGGGCTGCTGCTTGTCCCGTTCTCCACAGTAGATGACGGCAGTTTAACATTCAGCGCGGGGGAAGTCCGTTCTTTCGCCGCCACGGGGGAGCAATATCTATTCGGCATCGACCCGGCCACAAGCCAGCCCATCAAGCTGACGCCCGCCGATTATATGACCGCATATCTGCGCGATGTGAATTACGCCGAAGCCCCGATGCTGGGCGTCAACAATATCGTTAGGCGGGGCAACGCCGTTGAAAATGTGACGGAAGCGTTCCCGGACGGGGTTTTTGTTGACTTCTTCTTCCCTTCGTCACAGCCGGGAGGCTTTGACTGGAAAAGCCTCAAGGTGGTGTTCGAGGAAGAGGGAGGCCGTTTCCGCCTTGTTGCGCTAATCCGCGGCGTATATACAGACCAGTGATCTCCTCTCTTTTGACTAAGGCCTCCGGCTCTGCGCCATGTTTGGTAAGGCGCAGCCGGAGGCTCTTTTATCCAAACCGCTGAAGGAAACCGTTTAGCGGGACGAGGGTGGCTGCGAACGCGGCCCAGCTGGCCAGGCCGGCAAAAATGCCATAAGAGAGGGCGCGCTTACTGTGAGGGGCGGTGAGAAATTGCTCATACACCAGCCCCTTTGCGACCATCAGGACAAATCCCGCCAGAAATAAGATGAAAAACGCGCCCATCGGGCCGGAGCTGATCAGCGCCCGCCCGGCGGTCAGCGTCAGGACGGTCTGCGTCAACAAGGTCGCGCAGAGCAGGAGCAGCACATTTCTGCCTTTCAGCGGGATACGGTATATCAGCATCATCCCTCCTTCCAGCAGAAGCGCGGACGGGAACAGGATGCCGAACAGGAGCAAAAGCCTCATGCCCCCGGCTTGCCCAGCAGTTCAAACATATTCTTTTTATACGCCTCGACGCCCGGCTGGTCGAACGGATTGACGCCCAGCGTATACCCCGACACGCCGCAGGCGTATTCAAAGAAGTAGATCAACTCGCCTGCGCATTTAGCGCATTTGCATCCGAGATCCACCGTCAGGCAGGGCACGCCGCCGTCGGTATGAGCTTTTTTCGTCCCTTCATAAGCCGCGTCGTTAATCTCGTCAATACTTTTTCCGGCTAAAAAGTTCAACCCGTCGGCATTTTGCGGATCGGCTTCAACCGTGATGCCTCCCGTGGGCGATTTTGTGCGGATAAACGTCTCAAACAGCGTCCGTTCGCCCTGCTGCATATACTGCCCCATCGAGTGCAGGTCGGCGGTATAGCTGACCGAGGCGGGGAACAGCCCCTTGCCTTCCTTGCCTTCGCTCTCGCCGTAGAGCTGCTTCCACCATTCGCCCATATAGACAAAATCGGGGTCAAAGCTCGCCAGCACCTCGATTTTTTTGCCGCTCTCATACAGTGCGCCGCGGGCGGCGGCATAGGCCAGAGCGGGGTTTTCCAGTCCTTTGGCGGTCTTGCAGGCTTCCATCATCGTATAGGCCCCGGAAATCAGCGCATCGGTGTCGATTCCGGCGGCGGCGATTGGCAGCAGGCCAACCGGCGTCAGGACGGAGTAGCGCCCGCCCACGCCGTCGGGGATGACGAATGTTTCATAGCCCTCGCCGTCGCTCAATGTCTTCAAAATGCCCCGCGCCTTGTCGGTCGTGGCGATGATGCGCTTCCTCGCGCCGTCTTTTCCGTATTTCTTTTCGGCAAGCGCGCGGAAATACCGGAACGCCACAGCCGGCTCGGTGGTGCCGCCCGACTTGGAGATGATGTTAATAGTGAAATCGCGGTCTCCGATACGGTCGGTCAGCTTTTGCAGGGCGTCGCCGGAGAGGTTGCAGCCGGCAAAGAGGATGTCGGGCGTCTTTTTTCCGGCTGTTCCGTTGTAATACGGCGAGAGCAGATAGTCAATGACGGCGCGGGAGCCGAGGTAGCTGCCGCCGATGCCGACGACCACCAGCACCTCGCTCTGCCCCGCGATACGCTCCGCCGCCCCGAGGAGCCGTTTGTATTCGTCTTTGTCATAATCATCGGGCAGCGTCACCCAGTCGGTGTATTCCGCGCCCGCGCCGGACTTGGCTTGCAGCTTCTTGTGCCCCTCCAGCGTCCTCGGCAGCAGGGCCTCCAGCTTCGCGGCGGAAACGGCGGATGTGTCGATGCGTAACATACCATATGCCTCCTTTTAGGTTTATTGATACGTTTCATTGCGGCAGGCGGCGCGGGAAAGGCTTATACTATTTTGTATAATAAGAAAGCACTTTCATGGCAAAGCGGCTGGAAACCGTCGCCGGGCCTCCGCCCATTTCAATCCCTACGCCTATAGCCTCAACAATCTGCTCTTTTGTGATTCCCGCGTCCAATGCCTGTTTTATGTGCCATTCAAGGCATGATTCACAATTGATAACGATAGAAATGCCTATTGCAATCAACTCTTTCACGCCTTTTGACAATTCGCCGTCCGCAAATGCCGCTTCTTCCATTTTTACAAATGCCTGATATACCGAGGATTTGCTGCTGTAATAGCCATGGGCTTCTTTTCGATCCTGTATGATGGTCTCTATCTTTTGTATATCAGCATCTTTCATTTTCGACACCCCATAACTATAAATTTTCTGCATATAAATAGATGCGCCACACGTCCCTGCTGTAAGTATTCATTCAAAATCCGGCGTCTGCTCATGGGGGATTACGCAGACAAAGGTCTTACCCGGGGCCATCTCCAGCGGGGTACCGTCCTCAAGCGTATAGGAAAACGGCGCGTCGTGGCTCCCCCGCGTCCATGTGATGGGGATATAGCCGCCCCCGGTGATGTAATATCCCGTGCCGCCGGATTGCAGGTCCACCTCCAGCCGCCCCTCTTTGTCGCCGGGGATCAGGCCGATGCTTGTCTGCACAATCAAGACGTTGGTAACAGAAACCTGCTCTCCGGTCTCCCCGTCAACAAACTCCTCCCCGTATTGTTCGACATAATATTGGCCGTCGTCTCCGTTATAATGAAACCATGTAGACTTGGATCGGGAAAACGGGACCTTGACGGTATCCGCCCCGCCGCCGGGCAGCACGGTTTCCGCGTTAAAATGTAAGCCGTTGTCAAAGCCCTCCGGCACTGTCCGGCGGGAAACCTTCTCCATAAGCTCCGCCAGCCTTTCCCCCGAAGTGAACAGGGTATGCTCGCTGGAGGAGTTGGGGCGGTCGCTTCTGTCCCGCCAAAAGTGCGTTGCGGGCTGTCTCATACTGTCTATGTTGTCCATACCCCAGTCGGGGATGTCCCTGTAAAGCGCCTGCGGGCTGCCGCCGGCATGGACGATGACGGCGTCGTACGCCAGCGCCAGCTCCAAATAATATGTACGGGTGGAGCGCACCGCGCCGATTTTTGGGATGCTGGAAACATCCTGATAGAAAGCCAGCATACGGGTGATATTGCCTTCCGCCATGACCTCACAGATAAGATCGGCCTGCCCGATGCCGTACATCGGCAGCGCGTGCTGCCGCCCGCCGGGGTTATAGGAATTGTTGTGCATCACGGCAACGGGGCGGTCGGGGATTCGTTCCTCGTCCTCCATCGGCAGGCCGGTCAGCGGGTTTGCCGCGTACAGCGGCGACGGCTCCGGCGACGGTTCGGGCGACGGTGACGGACTGGGACTGGGGCTTTGCGGGGAAGGTGACGGCGAGGGAGTTTCCACCGGCTCGGGCGGCGGTTCCCCGCCTAAAGCGAACACCAGCGTCAGGGTCAAAAGCAACGCGAATACCCCCGCCCCGGCGGGAATAAAGATGACTTTATGTTTTCGGGCAAACCGCCACGCGGATTGAATGGACTGCCATGCCCGCTTATAAACCGGTATGTTTTCCTCGGCTCGTTTCCCTTTTCCCATAACAATCCCCCTAATCCTACAGTATACACACATTGGAGAAAAAACGCAAGATTAATATAGCTGGCCATTTCTTTAGCCAATTGTGATAAATAGCGCTTTACAAACGGTATAGCATTTGATAAAATGAACGGGGGTGAACGATATGTCCGATAAGCCAGAAAAAGAAGAAGTAGAGGAAATGGACGAAATCGATCGATTTCTCGCTACGCTGCCTTCCCTGCACATCCCGGACGACATGGTGGAAGACACAGCCCTCCCCCCGCAAACAGGCAGAGTCGGCAAACAGGTCCCGCTGACGAGCATTTTCGCTCTGCTGGCTTGGTTTGTGCTCGTGTTTGCCCTGCTGACGGCTTCCCGCGCCGCCTCATCGCAAGGCTGGACGTTTTTTGGCAGCCTGCTGAACGAATCCAGCTATAGCGCCGCGAACCCTCAGTATCTGTTTACCGCTATGTGTTATCTGCTCGGCAACTGCGCGGTCTGCGCGGGCGGTCTCGGCATATGCTTTATCAAAAAAATGAAAATGACCGGCGGCAGCGCTATGAATTTCTGGATCGCGGGCGGGTTGTCAGCCATTATCGCCGTTTTATTCTTTATCGCGCAGTGACCATTATTGAAGGGAGGCCTTTGCTATGGCTGAAAACCCCATAACGCCGGCGGCGCCAGACCATGTCCCCGCAAACGCGCAAGCATCGGTAAGCGTCAGCTCTGACGGGATGCGGGCTGAGGCCTACTTAACGCCTCCCGAGCCTGGAGGGCTGCCGATTTCGCCCGAACTGATAAGAATCGCGTTGATGAGTAAAAAAGTCACATTCGGAATTGATGAGGGGCAGATCACGCGGCTTTCGGTAGCGCCGGTTTTCCATGTGGCCATGCTTGTCGCTTCAGGAACCCCTCCCGTCCATGGCGAAAACGCCGAGATTCATCCGCTCATACGCACAGAAAAGGACATCCGCCCCAAAGAGATGCCCGACGGCTCGGTTGACTATAAAGACTTGGGCATCATCCACAGCGTACACAAAGGCGATGTGTTGTGCGAAAAGACCCCTTCAACGCCGGGGGAACCCGGCATGAATGTCTATGGGACCGCGGTTCCGGCGCGCCCCGGTAAGGACGCCCCGCTCCCCGCCGGCAAGAATACCGTCATTTCAGACGACAAGCTCAAGCTGCTGGCGGCCTGTGATGGCCACGCCGACATTGTAAACCGCAAGATACAGGTGCTCAACGCTTTTACCGTGCCGGGCAGCGTATCCAACAGCACCGGCAACATCAGCTTCTTAGGCCATGTCCAGGTAGACGGAAACGTCCTGACAGGGTTTAAGGTGGAAGCGACCGGGAACATCACCGTCAACGGGACGGTGGAGGGTGCGGAGATTATAGCAGATGGTAATATCACCATTAAAGAGGGCGTCAACGGTTCCGGCAAGGGGCTTGTCAAAGCCGGCGGCTATGTCAAGGCGAAATATATCCAGTCAGGGAATGTTCAGGCCGGGGGGGACATCGAAGCCTCGTTTATCCTCCATTCGGATGTGCACTGCGCAGGCAGTGTGTCGCTGGTCGGATCCAAGGGTACGGTCGTCGGCGGACGCGTCGCCGCCATGAGAGGCATCACCACCATGCAGGCCGGGAGCCGCAACAGCTATGTGCCCACCACACTGGAGGTCGGCAACGACCCTTCTGTGCTTGCGCGCAGCCGCGAGATCCCGCACGAGCTAGAGTCCAACAAGCGCGACGCTGCCGCCTTGCTGCGCGCCATCCATCTTCTGTCGGAGCATAAAAAAGCGGGCAGGATCACCCCCGACAAGCTGGAAGCGCTCCAGCGCGCCATTACAACCTATCAATCCCTTACACAGCACGCGGCCGAGTTGGAAGAAGAGCTGATAAGCGTTCAGGAAGTCATCGCCGCCTCCGGCTTTGGCACCGTGAACATATCGGGCACCGCCTATCCCGGCGTACGCGTCATCATCGGCTCCGAGAACATGCCGCTGGAAAGCAAATACGACCGCTGTTCCTTCATGCGCAATGAACAGGGCATACAGATGGTACCGTTGCGGTAGGCCCTCACAGCGTCACAATCTTATACCCGCAGGCGTTGACCAGCCGTACGCCGTGATACTCTTCTGGGGTGTCCACCCGCCCGTACCGTTTATGCTGATGGCCGAAGAAGTAGATTTTGGGGCGGCAGTCCTCCAAAAGCCGCGTGAAAGCGGCGAACCCCTTATGGAAGGAGTCCGACCCATCGCCCAGCCCCTCGGCGGGCGCGTGTGTGACAAAAATATCAAGGCCTCCGGCGCGCGATATGGCGCGCCGGAGTTTTTGTGCCCGCCGCGCCATGACAGGTTCGCTGTATTCATAAGCGGCGCAAGGATTGAGGCTTTTGCAGCCGCCCAGGCCGCAGATGCGCAGTCCCTTATATGTTTCCAGCCGCCCGTCAATGTTGACGCAGCCGCCGGGCGGGTGGGTGATGAACCGCTTGTCGTGGTTGCCCGGCACATAAAACAGCGGGACGGGGAGCAGCGTCGCCAAAAACTCCAGATAATCGCGGCACAGGTCGCCGCAGGAAACAACAAGCTCCACCCCATCAAAGGCGGAGCGGTCGAAATAATCCCAAATGTAGGAGCTTTCTTCATCCGAGACGGCGAGGATCTTCATAACGCCTCTACTTGCGTTGAATCCTGCCCGGCGGTCTCCCGCGCGGCAGAGCCAATCGCCCGCGTACAGGCGTCAATCAGCGCGCCGGTGTTTTGCCCGTTATAGTTTGTCGCGCCGGCGGTGATGGCGATGTCGAAATCAAAACAAGCCGATATGTCGTGCCGCACCGTTTTGGATATGCGGCGTATGGCCAGCGCCGCGCGGGATTTATCGGTCTCGGCCAGCAGGACGGCAAAGACGCCGTCACCCAGCCAGGCGGCACTGTCGATACAGCGGACGGCGGCGCTGATGACATACCCCGCGTATTTCATCACGCGTTCCCGCAGTCCGGCGTCAGTGACATGGTCTGGCAGCATGACAGAAAAAAGCCCCAGCGCGAACGGCCTGCCGTACCGCTTGTGGCGGTAAATCTCTCGCTCTAACGACTCTTCCAGCCCCAAACGGTTGGGCATCCCCATATTGAGGTCGTTATACGCCTTGTGCTTCTCCCAAAGGGTGAGGAGCTGCGCTTCCTTGGGGTTGGAAGCCATAGCCTTGAATTGCAGTTTGAGTGGGGTGAGGTCGCGGTAGCCGAGATAGACGCGCCATATGCCGTTTTTCTCCATCACGGCGTATTTGGTAAGGGTATACTCGCTGACGCGTCCGGTGATCTTGTCTTTTTCGGAAAGGGTGACGGTATATTCCTCGGCGGGCAGCTTGCTCCCCGCCGTCGTTTTGAACGCGGCATACCGCTTGAAGAGCTTGAGACGGGTGTCGCCCACCTCATACAGCGCCCCCACCGACTCCTGCCATTCGACGTACGCGCCGTAGCCGAAGCAGGCCTTGTCTTCTTCGCTGACCAGCGCGTAAGCGCTCTTATAGTCGCGTTTGCGCAAGTTGCCGAAGTAGTCGCGCACGGCAGCGGCGGCGGCGGGGGTACCGCCGTCCCGGTCCTCCCTGTTGATGTAGACGACGCGCTCGCGCACCTCCACCCGGGGCGAGCCGCCTGTCCCGGAGCGCCGCGACCATTCGGAGTGATACCGGCGCCGCTCGTTGTCGTTGCTTAAAACCTCGTACGCGCGGTTGATACGCTGCATCGTCTTCGCTGCCGCCGGGTCGGGGTTAACGTCAGGGTGGACCATACGGCACAGGCGCTTATAAGCGCTTTGAATGACCTCCGGCCCTGCCTGCGGATGCACCTGCAGCAAGCCGTAATAATCCTCCCAGAGTTCCATCCCTAGTCCTCCCTGTCCGGTTTGTTCGGGGGCTGTGCCGCGTCCTATTTTATGTAAAATTTCTTTAATACATACACTTGTCGAACACTGTCATTATAGCGGGAAATAACTAGATTGTCAAGTATTATGTAAACCGGATTGTGGAGAAAGAATACGTTGCAAAGTCTTAAAATCCTCGTCGTTAATTCGGCTAAAAAATCGATCGCTGTATTTCAACGCGATTTCAGTAACAGGCGCTTGCAAAGACCGCGAATACTCGGTTAAGGATATAATAAAGCTCCTCCTGTCCGCAGGATTGAGGTTGCGTCGGAGCATATCCTTTTTTTCCATTGTGTCTAATATCCGCGTAAGGTTCGATTTGTTTTTACACGTTAAGTCGCATAGCTGTTGTTGGGTCAAACTGTCCTGTTGCCACAAACGGAATAGAATGGCAAAATGATCTATGGTTATATCATAGTCATTTTTGAGAAATTCTTTTCGTAATCCGTCTTTGAGCGCAGCCGAAATCATGTTAATCTCGTAAATCAGATTGTATTTTTCTTCGTTGCTGCACATAGCGCCCTCCTTTAGCTAAAAAGACCTTTTGCCGCCCACTTCGCCATAAGGCCTTTATATCGGGATTCGTTTTTGAAAACATGCGGTTTTATTCCCGCGTTGAAAACGATATAGCTCATCAATCTTTCATAGGGAGATAATGGATTTTTTTGAAAAACCCTGCGAAGAAATCTGTGGCATTGCTTTTCAATTTGCTTGTTTCTATGAGCATTTAATGCCATATCTCCGTGATTCAATTTCATCAAGCATTTTGCGCTGACCGCACCACCCGATTTCCTTATGAGGTCGTTCATGATTCCCATCGCTTTCTTTCCGCCGTAATTCTCGTATGTCACTACCGAAAAACATGCTTTATTTTTCAGCAATTGCTCAAACACAAAATGCCCTCTATCTATCAAAATCTTGAATTGTCCCGATACATTGCTTGCATATGTCGGACTGCCCAAGACAACTCCGTTGCAGGTTTCGATGTTTTGCGACAGCTTTTCAAGTTCGTCATTTACGGGGCAAACGCCGCTGCTATAACAGGAAGCGCACCCCGTACAGAAGTTCATGTGTATTTTCGCTAAATCAATATATTCAATCTCCATATTTGCATCCATTTTTTGAATGGTGCCGCGTATTCTTGAAAGGATTTGCCCCGTAGCGCCACTTGCTCTTGGGCTGCCGTTTACAATAATGATTCTCATTTTCATAATCCTCCCGACTATAGTTGATGGGGCAATAGTTATTGTATCAACTATAATCCGGCAAGTCAATCCCTTACGAGAATTATTTTAACCGTTGCCAACAATTAACCTTGACAATCGAACCAGCAGAATATATACTGTGGAAAGAAGCGAGAGTGGCGGAACTGGCAGACGCGCACGTTTGAGGGGCGTGTGGTTTACACCGTACGGGTTCAAGTCCCGTCTCCCGCACCACGAGAAATCCCTGTAGCCGCAATGGTTACAGGGATTTATATGCGTTTATAACACCCTTTTGACCCCTTGATTTACCCCTTACAGATTTTTTGACCCCTTCTTGACCCTCTGTATGTATGCTTCCATTCGCGCCGCGCTTTCCTGTTTCATGCGGTCGGTAACATGTCCGTATACGTCGAGGGTAAAGGCCGCTGTATGATGGCCTAGCGTCTCTTGCACGGTCTTTACATCATCCCCTGATTGCAGGGCAGAAACGGCATATGTGTGCCGGAGGTCATGAAAACGCGCTGTCGGTATACCAATTTCGGCAACGAGTTTTTTATACTCCTTGTAAACGCTCTGTACGGATAGATTGCGGCCAAACTCATTCGTAAAAACAAGGTTGCTGTCTTCCCATAATGACCCGGCCTGTAATTGCATTTCTGCTTGCCGCCGCCGCTCTTTCTTTAGTGCCGCCACAACAGACGGTGCGGGAGAGATACGGCGGCTTTTGTCGTTCTTGGGTGATATAAACTCGTACTTGCCCTTGTTGTCTGTGTGATTCCGCTGTAACTGTCGATCAATTAAGATCGTGCCGCGCTGGAAGTCTATGCAAGGCCACGTTAGCCCCAATACCTCGCCTTGCCGCATACCTGTGAAAATGGTTGTCAAAAATACGGCCTCCCATTTATGCCCCTGTATTGCCTCTAAAAAGGCCGCTATTTTGTCATCATCAAGCGGCTGTATCTCCTTTTTCTCAATGCGCGGTAGCCTGATAGAGTTGGCAGGGTTGAACCGCAAATAGCCGATTTCAACGGCCTGTTGCATGGCTTTGTGTAGAACGCCGTGCGCATTTTTGACTGTTTTGGGGGATAATCCTTTGTCGCGGTAGTATTTGTTGATGGCGGTCTGAATGGTGTGAGTCGACAACGCTGATAGCTTGACCCTGCCCAGCTCTGGCTTTAAGTACAGCCGACAAGCCGCCGTGTATGATTCGACGGTGCGCGGCTTGACCTCTCCAAGATATTCCGCCGTCCATATATCGAGCCATTGACTAACGGTTAGCTTTGATGGCTCAATGTATATGCCATTGTCTATATCAGACGTAACTGCTGTTAGTTTTCTTCGGACTTCCTTTTCAGTTGCACCATAAATAGACCGCCGTATCTGCTTGCCGCTGGGGTTATAGCCTAGTGTGTACCGGGCTTCCCATCGTCCGTCCTTTCGCTGTCGGATGGTGCCGCTTCCCTGTGCGGCTCGGGTGTTAGAGCGGGATGGCATTATAACCCCTCCTTTTGTTCATCATCCCATTTATGGTGTACAAGGTCATAAAACTCTTCGGGAAAAGCGGCATGGCATATGTCAAGTAATCTGTTTCGTTGCTCAAGATTCATGCGTTTCAGGGCTTTGGCTATAACAACCGCTTCGGGGACACCTCTGCATATATAATTGCCCTCCATACATTCATCATTGACACAATCCATATTGACATACCATTCGCGCCCGCTCTTGCTTGTATTACCTAAAATGTAGTCAATTGTCGTTCCAAAAACCTCGGAAAGCCTATAAAGGGATTCTATGTCCGGCTCTCTCCTGTCATTTTCCCAGTTGGCTATCGTTTGCTTACCAACCTCCATAATATCGGCAAGCTGGGATTGGCTAAACCCTTTAGCATTCCTAAGTTGCGCTATCTTATTTTTACCCACTATGCACACCCCTTACACAGCATAACACGGCAATAACAAAAAGTAAAGCATAACAATATATAAATTTAACATAACATATTGACAGGCAATATCCATTGTGTTATACTGGCCTTACTGATTGATAAGGGAGGTGAAACAATGGAACGAAGAATAAACCCCGCAAGTGTCCGAATGCTGACGGCTCGTGACTTGGCGGAGGTAGTCGGCAATCTTGGGTTAGCCTATCGCCTATTCAATACACAGGGCTTCCCAACAATCCGGCTTGGCAAGCGCGTCCTCGTCCGTGAGGAAAGTTTATACGCATGGCTACGGGCAAACGAAGGCCAGCGCGTAGACGTAACCCCCGCGCAGTAGCGGGGGTTTGTTGGGACAATATGAAGGGAGGATAAAAATGCCAAGAATAATCGACGTATCAGCGAGAGATGCCGCCATGATGGTCGGCATGGATAGACGCAGGTTAGAAGTGTGGATAAAGTCGGGGAAATGCCCGTTCGGGGAGTACATCAGGGAGGACGGCAGGGAAAAAGGCTCTTACTACATAAACCGTACCCGACTAGAGCGTTACGCCTCCGGCGTGGATATGAACCCCATTTGCATGGGTAAGGTGTTGTTTCCGGGAGGTGCGGCATGATGGATAAGCGGTCACCCCTAGCGGCAACCCTCTGTCGTGGCTGTAAAAAGCGCCGCAAATGCGACGGGGCGCACATGGAACAGATTATCGAACAGTATAAAGGCTTCGTGCTGGTCTCATTGAACTGTTATCCCCGCACATTAACTCCTGAATATCTCAATGAACTCAATGCGGGCGTAGTCGACCTCATCAAAGCAAACCCGTCAAACAGTTAGGAGGACGTTATGACCAACACAGACCGCAAACGCATGGCGATGTACAAGCTGACCTTAACGCCCTTGAGCAACATACACCGTCTATCCGACTTTGCCCCAAAAAACTACAGAGAAATATCACTAGAGGGCATTTACTACTGCATGGAAGCAATCAGACAGGAGTTAGGACATTTTATCCGCGACGTTCACGCCCTCGGTGAATGGGAATAGTGACCCGCGCCGCGAAGTCGAACGGCACAGCGCCCAATCTCTCCTTGATTACATATAGCAATCTTGGACGCAGAGTAAAGGTAGTGACCACGGAGGTCGAGCACACGCAACGACCGTCTCACGGAAGGGAGTGCAGGAGCGCAGACGCTCCGACGTACACAGCGTACCGATTGAGCCGGACAGCCCGACGGAATGAGCGCGGGGCGGCGGGTGGCTCGGGGACTGCTCGCGGGGGACAGGGGGACCCGCGACAGGCACCGCGCCGACCGACGCCCCCCGCCCACGCTCCATCGAATGGAGCCGGAAAACAGGGAGAGAAGTGGG
This sequence comes from Oscillospiraceae bacterium, assembly GCA_031254195.1. GTDB lineage: Bacteria > Bacillota > Clostridia > Oscillospirales > UBA929 > UBA929. Next base: position 27,018 of record JAIRUW010000023.1, on the reverse strand, counting down.
GGCTAGTATTACCCCCCACTTCGGGGACAGGGGACAAATGACCTGTATCCATTGCGAACGCTGATAAAATTCTGTCCCAGTCTTTCTGGGACAAATCAGGGGGACAAATTAACTTCGGGGACAAATATACCAAATGATGGGAGGTGAAGCATGGATAGTAAGGAGTTAAGCCGCAGTTGGTTTTGTGTTTTGAATAATCCGCAGGAGGTTTATTCAGGTGAGCCGCATGAGATAGCGCACCATGCTCTTGACGCATGGGTGACAGACCAGCCCACACGCACAGGGGCGGTAGCATACTGCATATCTGCGGATGGTTTGATTCACTTACATATGGTGCTAGAGGACAGCAACAAGGCGCGATTTTCTGCTCTAAAGAAAACCTATCCCAAAGCCCATTTAGAGCCGACAAAAGGCAACAAACAACAGGCAGAGGACTATATCAACAAGCGCGGCAAATTTGCGGAAAAGGGCGAACAGGTCATATATATTGCTCAATTCGGTGAGATTAAAGGCAATCAAGGGCAAAGGCGTGATATTGAGATTATTCAGGAACTGTTAGAACAGGGCAAGACCCCTAATGAGATATTTGAGAATAACCTCGGCTATAGGCGATATGAAAAGATGGTACGCGACCACTACTATCAGAACCGCGCAAGAAACACTCCGGCCTTGCGTGATGTTAAGGTATGCTGGCATACAGGCGAAACAGGAACAGGAAAAAGCTACATCAGGATATTGAAGATTGAAGAGTATGGGGAAGATGACGTTTATGTTGTCAGTGATTTCAAAAACGGATTCGACAAATACAATGGTGAAAAAGTGATTATTCTCGACGAGTTCAAGGGACAAATGCCCTATTACTTGTTGTTAATGATATTGGATAAGTATAAAATCCAAGTTCCATGCCGATATACCAACGTGTATTCCCTATGGAGTGAGGTACATATAACCGCTAAGGTGCCGTTAGAAAATGTTTACAAAAGCATGGTGGAGAGTGACCGCAATATTGACACCATAGACCAGCTAAAGCGCCGTATCCATGAAATGGTATACCACTACAAAGACGGTGAGGAGTTCAAGAGCCATGCAGTGCCGATGTCGGAGTACAGAGATTACGAAACGCTAAAACGGTCGGTTGATGTCGTTCCCGATTGGGTAAGGCAAACGGAACAGGAGGACGGACAGTTGCCGTTTTGATAAGTACGCCGGAGGTAAGCCGCCGCTGATCGGGAGCGTAGCGACCGCTGGGCGGCGGTGAAACCGCAGGCGGAACGCTCGACTTTTTGACCCCTTAATTTACCCCTTACACGATGGAAGCAAACGAACAGACGGCAACATATAGCACAGCATATAGTATGATATGATACACAATAGCACAATATATAGCATATGAAAAAGCGTGAAAATGATTTGTTACAATTCAAGTCCCGTCTCCCGCACCATTTTTTCGGAGCCGTGTAACGCTTGTGTGGCAAGGGTTGCACGGTTTTCAATTGCCCCAAAAAACGGCGTTTGTCCCTTATTTGTCACTTATGCGCCTAAATTGAGTTTGAGCGCGTTGCTCACTGCGTCACATACCCGCGCCTGTGCGGTTTGGAACTCATGCGCGTATGTATTGAGCGTTGTGGTCGCGTCAGAGTGTCCGAGTGCCGCCTGTACCGTCTTAACATCTAGCCCCGCATTTATGAGCACAGAAGCGTTAAGGTGCCGGAAGCTGTGAAGCGTTACTACCCGCAAACCGTGCCTAGCGCAGAACTTATGATAAAACCGCTCCGGCGCATTGGGATTGATGTACGAGCCGTCCCACGATGTAAAAATTCTGTCGGTATCCGTCCACTTACTACCCAACGTGGCGGCGGATGTTCTCTGACGGTCGCGGTAGCGCGTGAGCAAGGCGGTGACCTCATCAGGCAGCTTTATTGTGCGATAACTCTTTTTGCTTTTCGGCGTATCTGTGAAATGCCCATGCTCCATGTTTCGATATGCCGCCCGCTTAACTGACACAAGCCCGGAATTGAGAGCAAAATCTTTCCATTCAAGCCCTAGGAGTTCGCCACGCCTAAAACCCGTATAGACCGCCAGTGTCAGGAATACCACGAACTGCATATTTTCTGCGGGCTCTTCTTCGAGCAGGGTGAGAAGTTGTTGCACTTCGGGAATCGTCAGTATTTCGCGCTCTTTGCTGTCGTTGCGGGGCAAATCAACACCAGTACAGGGGTTTTTTGAAACAAGCTGATGTTTGATTGCGTAGCGGTACACCGCTGAGATTAGCGACACATAGTTTTTAATGCTCTTGGCGGCCAGTCCCTCTTTGTGCAGAGTTCCGACAAGCCGTTGAATGTCGCGCAGGGTGATTTTATCGAGACGCATGTGTCCGAACTCGGTGCGGATTCTTTTCTCAGGCCATCGATAGCCTTGAATGGTCTTTGCTTTGAGCTTGATGGTTGCGTACTCGTCAAACCATTGTGTGAAATATGTATCGAATTTCACTGTGCTCGTTGTTGCGCCGCCCCTGCATTCTTCCTCAAAAAGTACCGCTTGCCGCTGTGCTTCCTTTTCCGCTTGTTTCTCAGTCATGCCGTCAGGGATACGCCATGTCTTTGTCGTGTCCACCTGCTTGCCGTCTACAGTGTAACCACTGCAAACACGCAACAAATAGCTATTGCCGCGTTTTCTGATACTTGCCATTTTTGCCGTTCTCCTTTCAATAACGGCTTGGTATCCTGTGACTATATTTTATCACAAACCGCACCATTTTGCAAGTATTCTGATATTGTTTTCTCGTTTATAAGATACTTTTTGCCGGCTTTTATGCTAGGCACTGCCTTTGTCAACACAAGCTGCCGGATAAAGTGTTTGGGCAAGCCAAAATATTCAGCGGCTTCTGTGATCGTGAGCATACGGAAGTCAGCGCGGTTATTCATCTTCTGTCCCTCCATCCCACGGCGTAGGGGTATCATCGGACAGTTCATCCCATCCCCCAGCGCCGGAGAGATAGTCTTGCGTTTCATACTCGCGCCGTGTGCCGTCCGACATGAAACGGATGACCTTATGTATGCGCCGGATGAACGCCGCCCATATGTCGGGTTGGTTGCGCTTCTCGTGCGTGTACTGCTCCCGAAGGTCTAGGTTGCTGACGATGAAAACACGCTCGTAACACGCCTGTTTGTTGCTGTACCGCGCCGGAAGTGTGAGGGGGTAGCCGTCAAGATAATTGTTCATGTCCTGTATGCGGAATTGGCTGTTGAACTCATCGAACAGCATGACACTCTCTTGGGCATAGCCGTCAAAGGGATGCTTGTAGTTGTTGACGGCGTATACGTTGGAGTATCCGCAGCCTTCGAGTATTGAGCGCGTCTTACCCGTTCCGGTAGCTCCCCATACATAGACGGTTTGAAGGTCACGCCACTTCTCGCGGTACTCCTCTGCCTTTAGTGTCTGACGCACAAACTCTACATCACGCAGACCACGGAGTAAATGTGGGAACTCGCGGAGTATGTCGGCGTTGTTCGCGCCGTCCTGTATACGCTCAATGATTGCCGCTTCAATGCCGACATTGAGACACTCTTCCGGCATTTCGCCCCATTCTTCAAACGAGCCGTCGATTTTGGTGTCCGCCTTTTCGTCGTTCTCCCATTTCCCTGTCTTGGCAACATAATCACGATTCTCCGCCGACGAGCCACGGGCAGACTGTATATCGCCGCCGAGGGAAAAGACGCGCTTCATCGTGGAGAAGCGAACGCCAGAGGAAAAGACGGCATAGATGTGTATATGATGCGTCCCGGTTTCAAGTCCCCGTTCTTCTGCGGCGCAGAAGTAGACAAGCGATTTTAGAGCGGTCAGTTTTTCGCGTATGTTATCGCGTGTATAGCCGTGTTCGAGAAAATTGTTGATTGTAACTATGTATTTACGCGATTGAGTATCTTTTGGCATGATTGTAGCCTCCTAAAAAATGGTTGCGACAAAGCGGCACTTGCGTCAATCGCCTTGTCGCGCCTGTAAGCCTTGTGTTTATCATGGTTTATGGTTTTGCGACACTCAGGCAGGCAATGATAGCTGCCTGATTTGCCGCCGCCGATGGCGGCGGGGGCTGGGCGCGGCGGCTTCACTCCGTGTGCCGCCGCGCACGCCCTGTCCGTCAATAGTACATAGCTTGCCGAATGAGCGAATCTTGTACGGGAGCTTCGCCGGGGATGATTTTAACCCGTTCAAGTTCCTGCCCATCCACCAGCAGATACCCCTCGCCCACGCTATTATTAGCAATCATTTTATCCTTGTGTTCGGTAAACAACATTTGCTTTTGCTCTTTAGACAAATTCCCCAGCCCCAATACGGCCTTGAATTGATCACGCGCTCCCGCCTTGAAGTGTTCAGCGTCGGCGCGCTGGACGCCGATAATGACAATCAGCCCCAAACTTCGTGACATGAACAGCATGTTGGCAATCATCATTTTTAGCTCGTCCGCCGGCTTCTTTTCCTGCGCCGCTATCAATGCGCCGTATTCATCGATCATCAGAACGCGCTTTTTGCTGTTACGCTGTTCATCATTTGCCTCTAGGCGTTCGGTAAACTCGCGGTAAAAGGCGCGTATCCCGTCCGGTACATCCTCGTAACCATAGAAATTGGGTGTATCCTCGAATTGGGCAAAGCTGGATTTTTTGTAATCGCAAATTGTTATACTTGTAGTAGGATTGAAGCGGGCTATGGAAACTAAGATTGTATATAAAGCCACGCTTTTGCCGCTTCCGGTATTTCCCACGCAGAGCAGATTGATTAGGTCACGGATCAGGTAATCGCTTGCGGTTGATATAAGGCTGGGTTTGTCATGCTTCCGGGGCGTAGCATAAACGAAGGTATAAGCCGGATTTTTGGACAACTCAAGAAAACGTATATTGGCGTTTAGACATTGCCCCAGCGCGGAAACCTTCTTTTCAAAGGTTTCCAGATCAATACCCATGTTTGCAAACTTGTATATCAGGCCATGACTCTTGTTTTTATCTTTATGGCGGGATACAAGCAAGGGATATTGTCCCAGATGGTTTGTAAATCCGATTCTGCGAAGCCGCCTTTGTACAAAGAAGGTGCCGAACGGTCGGCCGATGGCGGCGAGGGCAATCAAAAACCCCGCTACTAAAAGAAATGCCGTAAGGATTTCCGCTCCCCTTACGGCCAACGCAAAGAGTATGTTTTTACCAGCAGGGTCAAACAGGGTAGAAGCCTTGTTCCAGCACAGTAAAGCCGCGCTTGCATATGCCATGACAAACGCCCACTTCCACGGGTGGTATTGGAACAGCTCAACCATGCCGGATTTTAGATGTATAATGAGCTTTCTCATTGGGGGCTTCCTCCGTTTCGTTACGTCTATTTTGGGGAAATGTCGGGGAGGGGGAGCGGTTTGACGCGCCCCCCTTACAGTGTTTTGCCTATTGCTAAGATTATTTACCTTGCTTATCCACCTCCCCCCTCGTCATGGTATAGCGGATAATTGTGCCGACAGAGAGGGTTTCGTCGAGCTGCATGGTGCTTTCGGTATCGGTGATTTGGTAAGCGTGGCCGTTCTTGTTGACCCCTTCCTTGATTTCTGCGACCGTGGACTTAGGTAGACCCGTGGCCTTATCTACCCAGTTGCTGACGGCAAGAAAGCGTTTTGTCATAGGTTTGTGCCTCCTAATAAATATTTGAGCGAACAACGGCCCCCTGAATGTTCATTCAGCAGGTAGTAGTTGTGCTCACCCTATACGGGGGGAATCAGTGTAAAAAGTTGACGTTTGACTGTAAAAAGGTTTTCAATTTTTTCAACGCCCTTTTCTCCATATGAGAGATTACCGACTTGCTCATCCCCGTACTCTGCGAGATTTCAACGGCTTTCTTGTCCGCAAGGTATCTCTGCCGGATAACAACTTGCTGCTTTGGGGACAGTTGGCCGATAATGCTCTCTAATTCGGTTCTGCTCTCCCGGCGTTCCAGTATGGTATCAACGGGGTTGCTCTGGCGAATTTGCTTGAATGTCGCAGGGGAGCGACTACACTCGCCGCATTGGTCGCATTTACTGTAGTTAGTACATTTTCTTCCGCTCACGTTCGCTTTTCGGATATCGGATTCTTTTTTTCTGCGGTATTCATCTTGATTCATTGCTATTTTGAGTATTTCTCTTGCATCCTCTGGCACCTCAATCGTGATTCTTTCGGTGGCGCTGTGGTAAGTAATGCTTGTTATCTCCCACTTATCGCCTACTTTCTCTAGTGTGTAGGTATGATCGCCAGACTTGACCTGCTTGCGCATTTTGTGATTTATGCCCGTGCACGGTCATGTACCTCATTTCATAAATATTTGCTCGGCCATTTGCAACCAGCCGTGCATGAGGTTCAGAACCATGTGCAGTATAGCAGGTAATTGACCTATTGGCGTCTTTCATCGAAAACAAAAACCCCCCTGTTTTCAGGTGGTTCAACGTTTGGCTGTTTGGGAAAGCGTGCTTCTATCAAGGGGCAATGTATTTAATTGAATTTTGTGCACTTTTCACAAAAATTGAACCGCACACCGTTTATCGTGTGCGGCAGGACTTATTTCTGTTTTCTCAGTCTATATGCGCCTCGCTCTTGTGACCCTAAAAAATATTTAGTCTCAACGCCTAAATCCCTCAATATGGCATTGCATGTTTCAATATCTTTTCCTTTATGTTCTTCTATTAGATATATATAGGCTCTATCCGTCCGGTCATTGGTATTGAATGTCATTCCATTGGCTTGTAGTATATACGCTGCCGCATGAACATTTAGTCCAAGTGCCATGATTACAGATATGATAAAACGTTTTTGGACAACGCCCTCGGTATAGTCAAATCTGACGCCTCTATTCAATCCTGCCAGTCCTCTAAGTCTTGCCTCAGTCATATTCAGTTTTTTTATAATCCCAATAATGACTTGTCCGCCCGTTTTTTGCATATCAGCGGTTAGTTGATAGTCCTTTTCAAATTTAGCCTTTTGCTCTGGGGTCAGGACAATTTCACTACTAATATAAGAAGGCTGCATATATCCCATCCCTTTCAAATCAAATAAATCACATTGCCGTCTTTTTCGTAATTGTTCGAGATTGCAAGCAAGCGTACTCATGCTCAATGACTGCTACGACAGATTGCTTCCCCCGGTCATCCAATGAGCGGTACCTGTCGACCATAGCAATTTCCGCTTTGCTGAATATCTTAGGGCTTGACCGCCCCAGTAAACAATCAACGCTAACGGAATATAAATCCGCAAGCAACGCCAGCGATTCATAGGTCATTTCATTGTCGCTGGATTCATAACGCGAATACGTAACCCGCGCAATATTCAGGTGTGCGGCGACTTCATCCTGTGTTAAGCCGTTCTGCTTGCGTAATTCCCGTAAACGCAATTTAATCATAAGCCGCGCCCCCTCAAATAAGACAAGGTTAGCGCACATGGTTTGTGGTTGCAAGCAGTGTTCACATAAATCACAGAAATTATTAAAAACATATTGACAATGTTATGTATCATAACTATAATGATTTTATCATTGTGCGGTGTTAAGCCGCAGTATAGCCAAAAAATTGAGGGGGAAAGAACATGAAAAGGTTAAAGCCGGCATGGATTCGGAAATTGAATGAAATCCGCAAGGAGCTGGAAGGATGGACTTGTGACCATACCCATATTGCGCGACTCCGCACGAATAAAATAATCGAAGACATTTTGCCCGGCCCTGGACGAGTAAATATAACCTATACCCGAAATATCATGACTGCCCTGAAATATGCACGAACACATTTTCACTTTGTGACACATAACTCCATGCTTGTTGACATTATGGCAGGAAAGAGGATTAAAATTAGTAACTACAATGTAAAAGGAGAAATGTACCAATGAAGAAGAAAATTCTATCTCTAGCGTTAGCGTTGTCCCTCATTCTAGCGCTTGTCCCATTCTCCCCCGTAACGGTTGCGGCAGCGGGTTATATCGAGGTCGTGCTGCCCATGTATGACAACGTAGACAATTTCTCTGACGGTATGGCGGCTGTCGCAGTTGGCGATAGGGCTTCCGGCTACAAATGGGGGTTCGTAGACAAAACAGGGAAAGAGGTTGTCCCCTGCAAGTACGACGAGGCAAGCGCTTTTCACGAAGGGATGGCGGCGGTCAAACTTGACGGCAAATGGGGCTACATCGACAAGACCGGCAAAGAGGTCATTCCGCTGATTTATGAGAACGCAAGTGCTTTTTCCGAAAGTTTAGCGCCAGTTCGGCTTGACGGCAAATGGGGATATGTTGATAAGTCCGGCAATGAGGTCATTCCCCTCAAGTATTATAGTGCCCAAAGTTTCTCCGAAGATCTGGCGATGATCGGAGTTGACATCAACTACTCGGGCTATATTGATACGTCTGGCAATGAGGTCATTCCACCAATATATATCTACACACAAGCATTTTTCGAAGGTCTTGCGGCTGTCGCTACTGGTAACTTGCTTAAAAGCAGCTGGGGTTTTGTTGACAAGACCGGCAAGGAAGTCGTGCCGCCGAAATATGACAGCATTCGTTCTTTTTCCGAAGGCTTGGCAGCGGTTCAGTTTGACGGAAAATGGGGTTTTGTTGACAAGACAGGCAAAGAGGTTATTCCATTCAAATATGATTTTGCCTATAGTTTTATCGAAGGCATGGCGAGTGTTGTGATTGACGATAAATACGGTTTTATCGACAAAACGGGCAAAGAGGTCATACCGCCTATCTATGCTCAGGCGCAGAGTTTCTCCGAGGGCTTGGCGGCGGTCTGTCTCCCTGTTGACGTGACTCATGATACATGGTATGGCGGAGTTTATACCATAAATCATTGGGGCTTTATAGATCAAGCCGGAAACGAAGTTGTGCCGTGCCAATACGATTTTATAGGGAGCTTCTCCGAAGGATTGGCGGTTTTTGAGATCTATAAATGGATTGAATTGGAAGGAGGAGGAACGATCGGTTTATTTGCTTTTAATTCTGACATGCTTAAAGGTTACATAGATAAAACCGGTAGGGAAGTCATCCCGCCGATATATACACGTGCGGAAGCATTCTCCGAAGGGATGGCGGCGGTTCAGCGTAACGGCAAATGGGGTTTCATCGCCTTGACTGACGAACTGACCAAACCCGTCGAAGCCCCCAACCTCTCGACCGCGGACACATGGGCGCACGGGCATATCCAAAGCGCGTATGAAAAGGGCTTCATCCCAACCGACATTCAGAACAACTACAAAAACGTCATCACCCGCGCCGAGTTCTGCCGCATGGCGGTCAAGTGGGTGGCGTACGCGCTTGATAAGGACATAGACGCGATCATAACGGAGCGCGGCATCGCGGACAGGATGGGGCATACCTTCTCCGACACCACAGACCCCGCGATATTGGCGGCCTACCGTTTAGGAATTACCGCAGGCTCCACCGCCCCCGCAGACGGCAAGCCCGGACTGTTCAACCCCAACGGCGACTTCACCCGGCAGGAAGCGGCAGTGATGATACTGAACACATGCCGGGCCATCGGCGCGGATGTGAGCAACTCACCCACTGCTGACTTTGGCGACATGGATAAAGCGGCGGAATGGGCGCGTCCGGGCATCAACTTTGTCCGTGCCAACGGCATCATGTCCGGTTCAGGCGGCAATTTCAACCCCGGCGGGAAATACACCCGGCAGGAGAGCATTACCACGTTCAACCAGATCAAGCACGACGAACTGCTGGGACGGTAAGCGCCAAGGGGAGATATAGTAGCTGGAGCCGCCGGAAGGCGGCTCTTCTCCCTATAGGTTGCAGTTTCCCTATATAATAATGATAACAGGAAGGGTGCTTCAAATGAAAAAACGAATCCTATCCCTCGCGATTACATTGGCTCTTATCTTTACGCTCATTCCATACTATCCGGCAACAACGGCGGCAGTATACTACGATATTCAAGTCCTACAGCAGGAGTATGGGCATATAAACGGCTTCTATCAGGGTGTGGCGACATTCAGAAGAGACGACAAATTTGGTGTCATTAACAAAACCGGCAAAGAAGTCGTGCCGCCCATTTACGACTTGGCGTTAACTAACGACGTGTTTCATCTCCATGAACGCGATGATGTGATTCTCGTTGAACTAGACGGTAAACGGGGTTTAATTGATTTCACGGGCAAAGAAGTCCTCTCGCCTGTATATTACACAAAGGGAGAAGGGTATGTCATAGGAGGCATATATGCGACCGGGGTGTTTTACAAAGCGGAGGATTTTGATTCTGACAAAGAATACTCCATGCCTATATACGACTTTATAGACGTTTCCATTGAGGGCATGGCGGCGGTCAGGGTTGGCGGCACAGCAGATCAATGGGGCCGTGTACTAGGTGGGAAATGGGGCTTTATCGACAAGACCGGCAAGGAAATCATACCGCTCATATACGATGAGGTGTCCTACTTCTCCGATGGGTTGGCGCGGGTTCGGATTATTGGTGAGGGAACCGGCTTCATCGACAGGACTGGGAAACTGGTCATCCCACTCATCTATTCCCACGCGTCTGTCTTCTCCGGGGATATGGCAATCGTCAGTGATAACAGCGGGACATTCTATATCGATAAAGATGGCAATAAGCTCGCGTCTGTTGACAGCAAGTATACCGTGGACTACTGGAATGATAACAATTACTCCGAAGGCATAGCGTTGACACACGATAATGGGAAGTATGGTTTCATTGACAGTATGGGCAAGGATGTCATACCGCCTACATACGACGCGATATTTCCTTTCGCTGATGGATTAGCAAAGGTAAGGTTTGGTGGCAAACACGGCTTCATCGACAAAACCGGCAAAGAGATCGTACCGCCTAAGTATGACTTTGTTGGTGATTTCTCTAATGGCATAGCGACAATCCGGCTTGATGGCAAATGGGGCTGCATCGACAATACTGGCAAAGAGATCGTACCGCCAACACATGTTTTTACTGTTCTCTTTTCCGAGGGATTTGCGCAGGTCAACATAGGCGGGAAATATGGCTTCATCGACTTAACCGGTAAAGAGATTATCCCTCCGGTTTATGATTTGGCTTGGCAGTTTTCCGAGGGGCTGGCGGCAGTTCGTAAAGGTGAGAAATGGGGCTATATCGACCCGACCGGTAAAGAGGTCATTCCCATTGCCTTTGAACACGCAACCAGCTTCTCCGACGGGGTAGCGGCAGTCAAGCTCGATGGCAAATGGGCTATACTGACCCTGTCTGATGCTCCCACAGAAGCCACCGCTCCCAATCTCGACAGCGCCGACACATGGGCGCACATACATATCACCGAAGCGATTGACAAGGGCTTTCTCCCCGTTTCCCTGCAAGGCATCTATAAGAACGCCATCACTCGCAGCGAGTTCGTCACCCTCGCCATGAGCTGGCTGCGCTATCATACAGGGCTGACCGTCGCTCAACTGGTGGAGAAATACGCCGTCGCACCTGATAGAACCTTTACCGATACCACCGACCCTGTTATCATCGCGGCTGCACAGCTTGACATTACGGCGGGAATCGGCGGCGGACAGTTCGGCGTAAATACACAGTTCAACCGCGAACAGGCGGCTATGATGCTAATGAAGGTACATATCATCCTCAACAAGGCAGGGGGTAACTTCAACACCATCAACCCGCCTGATTTCGGGTTTGCGGACATTCTGCACGCCGGAGAGGGTATACGTATCGCCGTAAATTTCGTCGGCAACTACGAGGTTATGAGCGGCAGCGGCAGTAATTTCAACCCGAAGGAGACTTTCAGCCGACAGCACAGCATTACGGTGTTCAATAATATCGACAGGCGGGAGAGTAGGTAGATACAACCGGAAAGGGAGATATAGTAGCTGGAGCCGTTCATGTGGGCGGCTCTGTTTCTGTGTAGGGATAAATTTTGATACCAGTGTGTTTGTCTTTGTGCGATTTATCTCTATTTTATGAGAAAACGACAATTTCCATAATATGTTGCTTTCGTGATATAACGATGCTGTTAGCAATAGTTTTTAAGATTTATCTGGAATTTCGAGAATTTTCTATTGACAGGCATGCTTTTATGGGATATACTTCTCATTAATAATTGCTTAAGTTCGTTAATCAATCATTAATGGGTTTAATGGAGGTATATGTTAATGTCTAATATATTAAGTATTTTGCATATTTCAGATTTGCATTCTTTTACTGAATCCTCTGACTATATTAAAAATGAAAAAGCAATGTTAAAGTCATTGTATGACATGTTGGGACTTAGGCTACGTAGTAGAAGAAAAAGCGAGTTCCAATCTCCTGATATAATCTCAATAACATCTTCATTTGATTTTGAAGAATCTCGTGATGATGTTATTGAGTCAAGTACATATATAAACAATATCTTAAATAAAATATATGGATCAAAAGATGCTACTTATAATTTTGTTTTCGCGAACCGCTATTCTGAAAATATGAAAACATCTCTAAATAATATTATAGACATGCAATATAGAGACAATTTAGATATATATAACAATATATATAATAAATATGCAGATTATATTAAATGTGTATTGCAACACAAAAGCGATAACAATGTATTAAATAAGGAAAATATGCTTACTACATCTTCGTTTGTTACAAGCATGAAGATAAAAAGAACTAATGTTGTTGATTCTATATATTGTTTTGATGCAGAAAATTATTATGTGAAAGTTAAAAACCGAGCGAATTATTGTCATAGCAGTATACTGTCAAAAATGGATATGATTAATAGTGATGTTGAAAATTCAAATCCCAATACAAAATGTAAATATTGCTATAATATTCAAAATCCTTCATTTGAAGAAAGTCTTTTATCGAATGCTTATAACGAATTGCTTTCGCTTGTTAATAAAAATGAAAATGAAATTTATAAAAATGGATATTCTTTCGGCTCAATCCTAGGAGGTAAAGTAAGGAACTATTGGATGGCAGTGCCGTATGACTTATCATTTTATCAAAAGATGGCTGATTGGTGTGATTTCAATGTTGCCGTCGGATTTGGAATGATTCCGGCTCACCTTAAATACGATACAAAAAACAAAATTATTTCATTGACAATTGCGGATTCTTTAGATCCTGCGGATACGGTAAAAAACATTTTCATATTAGCTTATTGCGCAGGTTTTTTGCAATCAATTATGCCTGATATTTCTTTGATTTATTTAGGGTATTTACAACCACAGCTAGATATTTCGTACTCGTACATTAGAGTAATGGATGGTATAACTCGTACTGTAGCACATATACATGATAGCACTGCAATTCAAGAAGGTGCTATTATGAGTAAAAAAATACAAGAGCTGAAGAAGACGTGGAAACATATAGAAAAGGCAAAATTAAAGGCATTAACATCCTTGGAAGAAGCTGATCTTAATTTTCTGCACGATCTTTTTGTTAGAAACGAAGAAATTATTAGTAATAATGTGAATGAATATGATGAAATAAACGATATTCTAGCAACCGACGTAAGATTTGATCTGCAAAAAAATAAGACATTGCTAGTTAGAGTATGTGTATGCATAGAAGAACGAAATGGAAAAATCATAAAAGCAATTCAAGCGGCAAATCCGCTATATGCTTGGATTTATGATGAATATAATGATAACAAACATAGAGATTTCAATAATAGAATCAAAGAGATTTACCTAAAGGATAGCAATTATTAAATGAAAGGTGCGATAGACTTTGCTTCGTATATGTGTGACAGATGCAATAAATGATGATAATAATGCCATTGTAGATTTTTTTGAAAAAACAAACTATGCACAAATTAAAAAGTCACAGTTGACAGTTTTCAAAATTTTGAAGAAAACTTCAACATGTATATTTTTACTGCAAATGATAATAATGAGCAACTTAAATGTGTTTTTGATGGAACAGAGGTCGGTGTTGACGAATATTTCAGAAGGTATAGCAACGAGGTTAAAGACAATACTTTATTTTTTTGCTTAACTCATATGACATGTAAAGCTTGTTCTTGTGAGGAGCCACCACAATCAGTAGGATATGATTGGGATTGGGATATACCAGTATTAAGAGAAATTGTTCAGGCAAAGTTTGTATATGAGGTAGATGATAAAACGAGATGGCGACTCCGGTATACGACCGTATTATTTTTGTCTTCTGCTGCAATAAACGAAGGACCTGGAACTTTTAATATAAAGCGTGAGCTGAATATGATTGAAACTATCAAAGGTAAGTATGAGTACATATTTAGTGTGCTTAAAAATCAAATAAGCGATAATGGCAAAAAATATGATGATTCTAAAGCTGTCTACAATAAGATAAGAAGAATTATACAGCCCTATTTTATAAAGGCATATGCCGCTTTCCTTCCACCACGACAGCCGAATAGTCGGGAAAGCCTTTTATAGGAATAATATATCTATCTATCCGTCCCGCTCTCCCAGCATACGCCTCCGCTCTGTATTATCAATCCCTCAAAATATTCTTTTGCATGGTGCGCTCGTAAGAGCGTGCTTTGCTTATGCTCAAAACAATTTTTTGACCCTTACAGGCGTTGGGGTTGACAATACAAAGCTCCCGCGTGGGCTTATCGCGCCGAACGGCAAATAAAACGTAAGGAGCGATACACGATGAAGATTACTACAGAGACAAGCCTCCGCCACTTTGAGTTTTGGAGTGGAGCAGCCGACCGTGTCAAGATTCTCACATGGGAGCAGCTTGACACCATCGAGAGCATCCTTGAAGACCTCTATCCCGACGGGATGGATGAAACCGCATTGAACGACCTCTTTTGGTTCGACGAGGACACCATTGCCGAATGGCTGGGGTATGACAGCTTCGATGAGATTGCGGAGGATGAACGCGAGGAAGGGGCTTAACCGCCCTTTTTCCATGTCTCAGTTCGAAAAAAACGATGGATAATCTTTACACGGTAATGGTGTGTGATAATGAGGGAGTAGGACAAAAACAACCCGCCCATGCCGGGGCATGAACGGGCAGTTGTTACAGGATACCAAGCCGTGGTTTTGTCCCTTATTTGTCCCTTGCTACCACAAAAGACAGCTAGAAATCGTTTAACACCGCAAGAGGACAAAAACGGAAAAATGCTGAAGCTACAAAGGGTTACAAGGGATTGCCGGAGGTGACGAGATGTGCTGAAACGCTTTCAAGTCCCGTCTCCCGCACCACCCATATGTCAAGCCCACGCTAAGAAAAAACGAGAGTTTTTTTGAAACGTGGGCTTTGGGTTGTCAATCGCCGCTTGCGGCGGCTATTCTCCAAACAACCTCAACCCTGCCATCGGGATAGGCTTTTACTTTATACCGAATGGTGAGCCGTTGACGGTGTACGCCATCCACTGTGCAATTTGACATTGGCTATTCTATATGCGATAATGAGATAGCCGTTGGCCAACGGGGAAAGGAGAGAGTTTCCGTAATGGATACCATTTTCAATATATCTGTAAACACAAATGCCGGAGCGGATTTCTACCTCCAACTCGGTGACTTTCTTGATTCGTTCTGCAGGACGCCGGATGGTGAGAAGATTAAAATGCTTGCCGATATGCCCGATGATATGAGCAAATCGGAGTATCTTCCATTTCTTGCCTCTACTACGCATAAACTTGCTGATGATTATGGGCTGCAACCGCCTGAATGGGTATTTGATGAGCGTTGTTATCTTCCCGGCGCAAGGCCGCATTTTGCGTGTAATGCTTCGGGCAATTTACGTTTATGGTTCATGTACAAATCCCCGCCTGAGTTTAAGCACCGCAATTTATTTGTAGATGAAAACGTACTTGCGAGGGTGTAAGGCGCGGCAATGTACCTCGTTCACGAAGCCCGTGATATGACAAAAGATGTGGATGCTCTCTATGAGCCAAAGATCGTGATGAACGAAATCGCGGAAAGTATAGCTGAACAAAATGGCCTGCCTCCTGATTGGTTAAACGATAGGGTGAAGGGATTTTTAACGCCGAACGCGCCTAAAGAAGATTTTATCGCGTTCAAGGGGCTGCGAATCCAAACTGTATCTGCTGAATATCTGCTTGCAATGAAGCTGATGTCGTCACGGTATGGGGAAAAAGATTATGATGATATTCGTTTTCTGTTCGGTAAACTCGGCATTACGACATACGCGCAGGCAAACGATATTGTAACGGCCTATTATGATGTGAACATGATTCCTACACGGACGAAGTATGTCATTGAGGGGATTATTGCGGATAACACCTAAAGCATTTTTTCAAAGCCAAACCCTCACCGCAAAGCCATACGGCAACACATATAACTGGTTCGTATTTGGGGCGGTACGCTCGACCAAATTTCCCCAATAGCCAGTGATTGCAAGGGTTTTGCGGCACGCGCCCCATCTGATGGCTTCGTGGAATGCGAAGTCATCTTTCATTCACATCGCAAGCGGCGGCCCTTATTTTTTTCTTGCCACAAGGGATTATGTATGATAAAATACTATCTATCGTTAGGCGATTGCGCCCCTAAGGCGCCGGCATTTCCCCCGCCAGCGTTTCCAGCGCCTTTTTTTCTATGCGCGACACATAAGACCGCGAGATGCCAAAGCGTTCGGCAACCTCCCGCTGTGTCAGCGGGCGGCTTCCGCCGAGGCCGTAGCGCAGGCGGATGATCTCACGCTGGCGGTCGTCGAGGGCCGTTTCCACCAGCTGCCGCACGCGGCGGCATTCCTCCTCGTGCTCCAGGCGGTCCTGCACATCGTCGTCGGCCTGCAAAACATCCATCACCGACAGCGGGGAGCCGTCGGACTCGGCTTCCAAGGGGTCTGAAAGCGAAAGCTCGCCCGCGCGTTTCCGCAGGTTGCGGAAGTGCATGAATATCTCGTTTTGGATGCAGATGCAGGCGTAGGTGGGCAGTTTGGCTTTCTTGCCGGGGCTGAAGCTGTCGATGGCTTTTACCAGCCCGATTGTGCCGATGGAGATGAGGTCGTCCTGGTCCGCGGCGCCCACGTAATATTTTTTAATGACATGCGGCACGAGGCGCAGATTGTGCATGATGAGTTTCTCCCGCGCGGCGGCATCGCCTGCCGCCATGGCCTCCAATGCTTCGCTCTCCTCTTTTTTCGTCAGCGGGCGCGGAAAGGAGCCGCCGCGACCGGTCAGGCGGAGGCAGAGCACATACCCTTGCAGAAGCAATGTGACAACAACACCGAACATGCTATAGCCCCCCGTAACCTGTAATATCCTATTATATGCCGCTGGGATTTGTCCCGTGACAACAAATCGGACCGCTCCTGAATCAAAGGGGCGCGACACTGAGGGAGTGTTCATGTGAAGCAAAAAATCAGAACCGCCGCCCTGTCTGTCTTTGACGAAAAGGGCTTCCATCAGGCGTCGATTAGGGACATCGCCGCGCGCGCCGGCTGCTCACTGCCAACGCTGTATTACCATTACGGCAGCAAGGAGCTGCTCTATGAGGAAGTCGTCTGCGGGACATACCGGCAGATTTCCGAGCAGATTGCCGACCAGATCCCCGAGGGCATCCCCCTCCGGGACGTCTGGTTTTTCTCGGTAATGCAGCGCAGGCTGCTGGCCGACGACGACCGCCGCGTCTTCCGGCTGGCGCACAAAGCCATGCTGGGCCTTGACAACGCGGGCGCGGCAAGCGAAAAGCTGATTGCCTATGAGCGGGATCGGCGGGCGGACGACAGAAAGCGCGTAATGGAGGAAATCTCCGACCCTGTGTTCGCGCGTCTGCTGCTCCGTGTTACCGAGCAGATGCTGCTCTCGGCGCTGCTCGAGGACGACGGGCTGGGGCAGGAGGACATCCGGCGGGAACTGGATCTTTTATTTGACACGGCGGAAAAAGCATGAAGATCCTTCACCTGATCGGCGGCGGCGACGTCGGCGGGGCCAAGACGCATGTCATCGGCTTGCTGGCAGGGCTGAAAGGACATGTGGAAACCACGCTGATTTCCTTCCGTGAAGGAGAATTCACCGAAGAGGTCCGCACCGCCGGGATTGACGTCCGCGTCATGTCCGGCAACCCTTTTCGCAGTCTAAAGCCGATTGCCGCGCTGGCCGGGGGGTATGACCTCATCCACTGCCACGGCTCACGCGGCAACCTCTTTGGCATGTTGCTGAAAAAGCGGCTCAAAAAGCCCGTTATCACAACCGTCCACTCCGATTACCGCCTGGATTACATGGGGCGGCCGCTGGCGGCTGTGACGTACGGTCTGATCAACCGCTTTGCCCTGCGGCGGCTGGATTATTTTATCGGCGTGTCGGACGTTATGGCACAAAAGCTCATCCGGCGCGGCTTCCCGTCCGAGCGCACCTATACCATTTACAATGGGCTGGATTTTTCCGTCACCGGGCAGGCCCCCGGCAAAGCCGCCCTTGCCGCCCAATTCGGCATCCCATATGAGGAGGGCGACGTATTCGCGGGCATCGCCGCGCGCTTTGACCCTGTCAAGGATTTGCCGACGCTGATCCGGGCAGCTGCGCGGCTGCGCGAAAGCTGCCCCCGGCTGCGCATCTTGATCGGCGGGGACGGCAAACAGAGGGATAAACTGCGGCAGCTGGCTGAAACACTAAAAGCCCCTGTCCATTTCGTCGGCTGGCTGCCGGGCACCGACGATTTTTTCCGTCTGCTGGACATCAATCTGCTGACCAGCCGTTTTGAAACCTTCTCCTATGTATTGACCGAGGGCGCCCGCATGGGCTGCGCTACCGTTGCCAGCGAGGTGGGAGGCGCGCCGATTTTGATCGACCACGGCGTCAACGGATTTCTCTTCCCCTACGGCGGCGACGCGCAGCTTTCCGAACACATCAAAACGCTGTATGACGACCCCGCCCTCCGCGAGGCTATGGGGCGCAAGCTGCATGAAAAAGTGCGGACCCATTATTCCATTGAAACGACGATCCAGACACAGGCGGACATTTACCAAAGCGTGTACCGCCGCCATGCGCGTATCAAAAAGAAGCGCGACGGCTTGACCATCTGCGGCGCGTACGGCATGGACAACGCGGGCGACGACGCCATTTTGGAGGCCATCCTGCTCGAAATACGGCAAGAGGATCCCGACGTCCCCGTCCGCGTGCTTTCCCGCAGCCCGCTGGAGACTCGTCTGGCATACCGCGAGCGGTCGTTTTATTCCTTCAATCTAGTTTCCTTTGCCCGCGCGCTGCGCAAGAGCCGCGTATATCTGAGCGGCGGGGGCAACTTGATCCAAGACGCCACCTCCCGCCGTTCCTTATGGTTTTATCTGTTTACCATCTGGCTCGCGCGGAAAATGGGGTGCCGCGTCATCATGTACGGCTGCGGGATCGGGCCGGTGCTGACGCCGTTCAACCGCCGCCTGACGGCCAAAGTGCTGACAAAGCATGTCGAGACCATCACGCTGCGCGAGGAGGCGTCCCGCGCCGAGCTGGAACGTCTGGGCGTGAAAGGGCCGAAGATTCTTCTCTCCGCCGACCCCGCCCTCATCCTCCGACCCGAGGACGACGAAAAGGTGGACAGCGTCCTGCTCAAACAGGGCGTGCCTTTGGACGGACAGTATGTCGGCTTTGCCCTGCGCGACTGGCCGGGGCTGGACGAGAAGCTGCCCGCCATCGCGGAGGCCGTGGAATATACCTATCACACCTACGGCTTGACGACGGTGTTCGTGCCGGTCGAACGGCGGCAGGACATCCGTATGGGCGAGAAGACCGCCGCACTGGTTAACTGCCCCTGTCATGTCCTGCGGGAGACGGGTTCGGCCCGGCTGACCATCGGCCTGCTGTCACGGATGCAGATGGTGGTGGCGGTACGGCTGCACGCGCTGATTTTTGCCGCCGGGCAGGGGCTTCCGATGGTAGCCCTGCCGTATAACGACAAAGTCACGGCGTTTATGGAGTATATGGGGCTTGACCTCTGTCTGCCTCTTGACAAGCTCACCGGCCCCGCGCTGACCGGGTTTATCGACCGGGCCGCCGCCTCACAGGGCGACCGCGCGATAAGGCTTGAGGCCGTCGCGGCCCTGCGGGACAGGGAGCGCGTCAACCGCGAGGTTTTGGCGGACGTTTTGAATGATTAACAGTCGTGAGGAACATGCAACATGAAACACATCGTTATTGTATCGTCCGAGCCGTGGGAAGCGGAGAGGGAGCGGGTTGAGAACTTGGCCTCCCGCATGTCCCAGTACGATATTCAGTTCATCAGCCCCGCCGACAAGAGGGGACTTTTCCGGGAGATGCGGTTTAAGAAGCAGTGGAAGAAAACCGTGTCCCGCGCCGACTTGATTCTCGTATCCCCCGCCGCCCGGGCGGAGCTCTTGCAAGCGTTTGAAAAGCCTGTCCGCCCGCTGCCCGACGGCGTGGACTTTGCCCTGTTCAACGAGGCTTCGGAGCGCAACCTGCCCTTCCCGGACGACCTTTTTACCGTCAAGAACCCCATTATCGGGCATATGGGGCCGGTAGACGCCGACGCCAACCTCCAAACCATCGAGACGGCGGCGGCGGCGCACCCCGAATGGGCTTTTGTCTTCGTCGGCCCTGTCCGTACGGATGTCTCCGCGTGGGAGCCCTTCCCCAACGTCCACCTGCTGGGGGAAAAGCCGCGCAAGCATCTGCCCGCCTATATCAGCCGGTTTGACGTCTGCATCAACATCGCCAAAAACGAGGGCGCTTCTCCTCAAAAGCTCTATGAATACCTCGCGACCGGCAAACCCATCGTATCCGCCCCGCACCCCGCGCAGGCGCTGGACTATACCGAGGCCGTCTATCTCGCGGGGACGCCGGAGGAGTTTATCCTCTGCTGCAAAAAGGCCATCGGCGAGCGTGACGCGTGGAAGGTACGCAAACGCGTGGAATACGGCAGGGCCGCGAGCTGGGACGCGCGGGTTGCGGAGTTGGAACGGGTCTTGAAAGAGTTATGAGCAATCTGCCGTTAGCTACGCCCATGTGTGAGGAGGCAACCATGAAAAAAGCCGCTGTTTTCGCATTGCTACTTTGCCTGCTATCTTCATGCAGTGCAACGGAGGAAGCCCCGTCGCCGTTTGTTACAGACGAGATAACGCCGTCATCCCCACTGCCCCCGTCGCCGCCGGAAACGCCGTTTGTCTCTTCCTTGCCTGAGGATGAGCAAGAACTGCTGCGCATCGTAGCGGCGGGCAAACGGTTTGTATCGGAGCTTCAGAGCGGGGTTGAGCCGTCTGGCAAATCCGAATGGCAGGACGGGGACGCGGCAGCGGCATTCGGACGTTTTCTAAATATGGAGACCCTATATGTATCAGGGGTGTTCATGGATCCGACTATGCCGGGATTCTATGTCTGTATGATTTCCGGTTATACTCAATATAACTATGGCCGCTCCGTTGATGTAGTCTTTAGAGGCGATGATTCGTTGGAATGGTCTTGCGCCATGGTGGGGTATTATGAGCAAAGCGATTTTATGCTGGATACGTATTTAAGGCTTTTGCAAGACGGGGATGCGGAAATGCTTGCAAACTGGTTTGGATTGGACGGGCCGCCGAGCGAGGCGATGATTGCGTCGGCAAAGGATACTTTGGCGTATTACCAGTCTTGGTGCGACCTTTCCAAACTGACGGTCAGGGAAAACGATGGCTTACTGTACGATGTATACATCAGGGGTTTCATCTATACCATAGAGGACGCGAACGGAAACACATTCCAAGTGGAGACGCGCATCGGTGACGGATTCTGCTTCCCTGTCTCGTATCACCGTTACTATTGAGATCGGGCATCTTTTGATTTTGTTTTGAAAGGGTTTGTGATGAAGAAGCATTTTGACATGTCAACCCTTGGCGTGATGGCCGATATGGCGGGATGCCCGAACCGCTGCCGCCACTGTTGGCTCGGCGGGCATAGAGACGGGTGTATGACGGTGGAGGATTTCATAGATATAGCCGCGCGGTTTAGGGATTGGCGGGACGAAAACGGGGAGGGTATACGCGAGCTTGGGGTTTTCAGTTGGTGGCGCGAGCCTGACTACCGCGACGACTACCGTGAACTCTGGCAGCTTGAACAGGAACTGTCCTCACCGGGGCGGGCGCAGCGGTTTGAACTGCTCTCTGTTTGGCGGCTTGCGAGAGACGAAAGCTATGCGAAATGGGCGGCGGTATTGCCGATAAAAGTGTGCCAGATTAGCTTTGCGGGTATGGAGGGGAACACGGATTGGTTTGCCCGGCGCAAAGGCGCGTTCCGCGACAGCCTTCTGGCGACCGAGCGGTTGCTTGGCGCCGGAATAGCCCCGCGATGGCAGCTATTCGTCACCAAGCGGTGCCTCGGTGAGCTGGATGAGTTTTTGCGGATGATTTACAGCCTTGAGCTGCATAAGCGCTGCGAAGCCATCGGACAGAAATTCGAGGTATTCATCGGCGGCATATCCCCCGAAGGCTGCGGCTATGAGATAGAAGACATTCGTATTGACGAAAACGACGCGGCTCGGATTCCAAGCGGGCTGACCGACATCTGCCGTGAGGGCGGCGACTTGCTTGGCCAGCCGGAAACCCTCTTGCTTGATTCACTTATCCATGACGATTCGCCGTCCGGCTTGGGAGCGAATTTCCCATGCGTTTCGGTAAACGCCGATTTTGATGTTTTTCCAAATATCGCCGAGCCGGCCGAGTGGTGGCGGTTGGGCAATCTGAAAACCGACGGCGCGGATGCGATTATCAAGGCATACCGGGACGAAACCACGCCGGGCATGAAAGCAAACAGGGAGATTCCTCTGCGCGAATTGGCCCAGCGTTACGGCGATAGACACAGCAGAAAATTATATGACAGAAGCGACCTGATCTGCCGTTGGCTGCACCAGTGGGGTGTTGACTATATAAAGGAGGCAAATATATGAAAAAAGTAGCTATTCTCATGGGTTCCATCACCGATAAGCCGGTATTGGACAAAGCGTTCGCGACTCTTGACGAACTGAAAATACCCTTTGAGGCACATGTCTGCTCGGCGCACAGGACGCCGGAGCGGGCGACGGAGTTTGTGACCAATGCCGAAGCAAACGGGTTTGGCGTCATCATAGCCGCGGCGGGACTGGCCGCCCATCTGGCCGGGGCGTGCGCCGCGCGGACGCATCTGCCCATTATCGGTATCCCGGTGCAGGGCGGCGGATTGGGCGGGCTGGACGCATTGCTGGCCACCGTGCAGATGCCGCCGGGCTTCCCCGTGGCGACAGTTGCCGTCAACGGCGCGGAAAACGCCGCGCTGCTGGCGTCTCAGATCCTCGCGCTGGAAGACGCGGGTCTGCGGGAGCGTTTGATTGCCTACCGCAAAAACCTGAGCGCGAAAGCCGACGCGGCCGACCGGGAACTATGCCAGGCGCTGGGCAAAGCGCATGGATAAGCCGCGGGAAGCCTGCGGGGTATTCGGCATCGTATCGGAAGCAGGCAGGGGGGACATTGGATACAGGCTCGCGGTCGATACCTATCATGCCCTCTACGCCTTGCAGCACCGTGGCCAGACATCGGCGGGCATCGCCGTAACGGACGGCGATACCGTTCGCTATAAGAAAGGCGACGGCTTAGTGCAGGAGGTCTTTGAGAGCGAATCGCTCAAGGGTTTGACCGGGCATATGGCCATCGGGCATGTCCGCTACGCGGCGCAACGCGGCACATCCGGCGTCAACGCCCAGCCGCTGGTGGTCGAGACACTGGGGGAGCAGATCGCGCTGGTGTTCAACGGCAACCTCACCAACGCCGGGCAGCTCCGCATCGAGACGGAAAATCAGGGGGGCATCTTCCAAACCACCGGTGACGCGGAGGTCATCCTCTACGCCATCGTTCGCAAGCTGCTCAATACCCGTTCGCTCGAAACCGCCGTCCTGGAAGTGATGCCGATGCTCAAGGGCGCATACTCGATTTTGATTTTGACGAAAAAGAAGGTCATCGCGGCGCGTGACCCGCACGGTTTCCGCCCGCTCTGCATCGGAAAGCGCGGGAGCGAGACGGTTTTCGCGTCTGAGAGTTGCGCGCTGGACGCGGTGGACGCGACCTTTGAACGCGATGTGCAGCCGGGTGAGGTGGTCGTCGCCTCGCCGGACGGTTTTATGAGTTATACGAGCCGCGCGGAAAAGCGCTGTGCGCTGTGCGCTTTTGAGTTTGTGTACTTCGCGCGGCCGGACAGCGTTATTGACGGGCAGTCGGTGGAGATTTCGCGCTATCTGGCGGGGCAATGCCTTGCGCGCCGCAACCCCGCGGACGCCGACGTCGTGATTGGCATACCCGACTCTGGGCTGTCGTCGGCGTTGGGTTACGCGCAGGAATCGGGCATCCCTTACGCCATAGGGTTTGTCAAAAACCGCTATATCGGGCGCACCTTTATCCAAGAAGCGCAATGGCTGCGGGAGCGTTCGCTGAAAATCAAAATCAATGTGCTCGCGCCTGTCGTCAAAGGCAAGCGCGTTGTCATGGTCGATGATTCCATTGTACGCGGGACAACCACGGAGCGGGTGGTATCGCTTGTCCGGGAGTCGGGCGCGGCGGAAGTGCATTTGCGTATTTCCTCGCCGCCCTATATGCACCCCTGCTATTTCGGGACAGACATACCAAACCGCGACCAGCTTCCGGCCAGCCGCTACACTGTGGGCGAAATGACAAAAATGGTGGGCGCGGATTCGCTCGCGTTTTTAAGTCTGAAAGACCTGCCGGACACTATGCCGGATCTGCGGATCGGCTGGTGCGACGCGTGTTTTACCGGGGAATACCCGGTACCCGTCGCAATGGAAAAAACGAAAGGGGATTTTCTGTGAATCAATCGTATAGAAACGCCGGCGTGGATATAGAGGCCGGTTACCGGGGTGTGGAATTGATGCGCGAGAGCGTGCGCTCTACCTTTACCAAAGGCGTGTTGGGCGACCTCGGCGGCTTCGGCGGGATGTTTGAGCCGGATCTTACAGGCATGAAGCGGCCTGTGCTGGTGAGCGGCACCGATAGCGTGGGTACCAAGCTCATGCTCGCTTTTTTGCTGGATAAGCATGACACGGTGGGGATTGATTGTGTGGCCATGTGCGCCAACGACGTTGTCTGCGCCGGGGCCGCGCCGTTGTTTTTTCTTGACTACATCGGCTGCGGCAGAAACGTACCCGAACGGATCGCCGAACTGGTCAAGGGCGTCGCTGACGGCTGCCGCCAAGCAGGCGCGGCGCTGGTCGGCGGTGAGACGGCGGAGCTTCCGGGACTGTATGCCGAAGAGGAATATGATCTAGTTGGTTTCTGTACCGGGCTTGTTGATTATGATAAACGCATAGACGGCAGCACGATACGTCCGGGCGACGTGTTGATCGGCCTGCCGTCGTCGGGTCTGCATTCCAATGGTTTTTCGCTCTATCGCAAGGTGTTTCCTAACCCTTCGACAGAGCTGGCGCTCGAAATGCTGACGCCTACGCGCATATATGTCAAGGACGTCGCGGCGCTGCGGGAAAGAGCGGCGGTCAAGGGGCTGGCGCACATTACCGGCGGCGGCTGGATTGAGAATATCCCACGTATGCTGCCCGGCGGGCTGGAAGCTGTTATGGACACCAAAGCCGTCCCTGTACCGGAGATATTTCAGCGCGTGATGAAGGATGGCGGCATCCCCATGGAGGACATGTACAACACATCCAATATGGGCGTCGGGCTGGTTGCCTGCGTATCGGCGGAGGACGCCGAAAAGGCGGGGTATCCCGTTATCGGGCGTGTCGCCGAAGGCGGGCGGCAAATCGTAATGGGCTTATGATCAAAATTGCCGTTTTGGTGTCGGGCGGCGGCACCAATTTACAGGCGCTGATCGACAGCGCGCCATATGAGAACGGCGCGCTGTCACTGGTGCTGTCATCACACCCAAACGCGTTCGCGCTGGAACGCGCCGCTCGCGCCGGAATCGAAGCATTGACGCTTGACCCGAAAGAGTATGCTGACCGGGAGGATTATACCGGCGCGTTGGTGGACGTCCTGCTGGCGCGGGACATCGGGCTGGTGGTATTCGGCGGGTTTATGTTCATCCTAACGCCGCGTTTTGCCGAGGTTTTTGAAAACCGCGCTATCAACGTACACCCCTCGCTGATACCGGCATTCTGCGGCAAGGGGTTTTACGGACTGCGGGTGCATAAGGCTGTGTTGGAGTACGGTGTCAAAGTGACCGGCGCGACGGTGCATTTTGTCACCACGGGAGCCGACGAGGGGCCAATCATATCGCAAAAAGCGATAGACGTTTTGCCGGACGACACACCGGAGAGCTTGCAGCGGCGCGTGATGGAGCAGTGCGAATGGCCGCTGCTGACTGCGGCGGTGCGGGAGTTTTGTTCTCTTCATCAAAATATTGCAAATACAAGCAAAAACTTATCAACATAATCACTCCTTCAAAGCACACAATAGAAATGCGCCAACAGACGAAAGGCGCGGAATCAAGTTCTAGGAGTGACAAAATTCCATGGCTAGAAACAACTACGTTGTACCCGAAGCTAAGGAAGCGATGAACCGCTTTAAGATGGAAGCCGCCTCTGATGTAGGCGTCAACCTCAAGGCTGGTTATAACGGCGACCTGACCTCTCGCCAGGCCGGCAGCATCGGCGGCCAGATGGTCAAGAAGATGATCGAGAGCTACGAGCGCGGCTCAAAATAAACGCGCCGTACTATCGCAAGGACAAAGGGCTGGCGTGTTAAGCGTCAGCCCTTCATCTTATACTGACCTATTCAACGCGGGCAAGCCCTATAATCCGCGTCTTGTGAAACATAGGATGAGAAACGCCCCGCCGGTTAAATATCGGCGGGGTTGCGATTGAGATAAAATGGTAAGTTAAAGGAATTTATTATTAATATAATACGAAAAAATTGCGGGAAATCCCGTTGCAAGTCTCGCTAATTTTCCCGCAAATCACCTAAAATCCCGCAATTTCCCGCAATCTGAACGGCGCTTTGCTGGGCATATAATAAACCCTGTATCCATTGCGGCTACAGGGTTTTCTCTGGTGGACGATAACGGACTTGAACCGCTGACCCTCCGCACGTCAAGCGGATGCTCTACCAACTGAGCTAATCGTCCGGGACATCTTTTATTATACATATAATACAGCGCCTGTCAAG
>JAIRUW010000015.1 GCA_031254195.1 Oscillospiraceae bacterium | reverse complement strand
GCATGGTTGAAAATCATCCTTTCCGGCAGGGGGTTTCAGGGGAGCGCAGCGCCCCTGACAAGTGGTGTTTGAATAGGCTGTGACTATTCAAACGCGATGCTTGCTGGTATCTACTCATTACAATTAGGTCGTGGTTCTTAGGCCGGTCTATCTGTCCCGCTCTGACCTAACCGGGACGGTAAAAGTCACGCCTTTGAAATGGTCGGCGTCGAGGATATACACGCTGTCTTTGTATCTCTGCTCCGCAATCGCCCGCGCCTGCGCCGCGCTCTCGGCTTCGACGGTCACGGTCATGGCGAGAGGTTCTTTGATTTGAACCTTATAATCTTTCATGGGGGTCAATCCTCCTTTCCCAATTTTTCCGCGATGTTCTGCATGATGTAGGCGAGGACATTTACGACAATGCTGTTGCCGCACATCTGATACCGCGCCGAATCGCTCATCAGCTTCCCGTCATGGCCGTATGCCGTCCAATCGTCCGGCAGGGACATGAGCCGTTCCGCTTCGGTGGGAGTTAGGCGGCGAACGATGTACCCGGTGCGGACGGGATTCTGATAATTCAGAGAGTACCCGCCTGTGGGTTTGGATTGCAGCGTTCCGCTGATTTCGCCGTTCTCACAGAGGTTGCGGCAGTCCACGGTGGCTACTGCATGGCAATGAGCGGCTTGCAAAGTAAAGGCGGGGTCGCCGTCTTTACCCACACCAAAACCGGTTCTTTCGCCCAGCGCGATATGCCGCGTTGCTATTTGTGTGTTAATGGGAATGGCTACGGCATGATGGTCGGTCGCGGAGAGGGTAAAGCTGACTTCCTCGTTTATGCCGTTTCCCTGCGGGCCGTTATGGTCTTGGCGGCCTATCATATTGCCCTGCAAGCAATAGGTCACGCACAAATCGGTTTCGTTGGCGTTCCCGGCCGGGCGTGACAACCCCGCGCCGGAAGCGCACAGCGTACCCGTGACGGGGGGATGGACGCATGGGGCGGCTGTCCGTTTACAAAAAAGGTATTGGTCGTTGCCCGTCGCCAGCGTCCCGCTTTTCTCCACTTGAATCAGCGGGCCTTTGCCGCCGCCCTCGCAGCCCTCGCGTAAGCGCATGGTCATAGCGCAAGGGTAGACGATGTACGGCTTGTTGTTTCCGCTTTCCCCGGCCGCCGCCGTGATTGTGGGGCATAAATCCGGGAGGATTTCGGCGTTGACTTGGGTGGTCGCGGCGCACATGACCAGCCCCGCGGGGTTGCGCCCGCCGCCGCCGTCCGCTCCGGCCAGCGTGGGAGATACGCCATCCCCGGTGAATACCCGCGCCTGCTGGGTGTCCCACGGGTTAAGGCAATTCTTTTCCTCGCAGATAAGCGGCGCGTTGCGCCCGCTGGCGTTCGCGTTGGTGTTGAGGGTATAGGCTACATCCGATGTGCGGACTTCGCCCTGCTGGTTTTGGTGTATCGCCACGACATTCTGCCCCCGGTCGGCGCAGGGTGATGAATCGTGCCGCGCCGTCAATGTCCGGGCGATCTGCGGCTCAACCACCACCATGCCGCCTTGATTGCAGCCGGGATTAGCGCAATTTTGGTCGAGCGTCCGGCACGTTTCGGCTTTGTATATGCCGCTGTGCGGGTTGCCCGACCTCATGGAATTGCTTTTGTCCGAACATATCCCGTAGACGGACGGCTCACAGATACAGGGCATTTGGTTTAGGCCGCTGGGGGAGCCTTTCAGCGTTGGGGATAGGGTTTCGCTGTACGCTATACTCCGGGCGTTTTTCGCCTGCCCCGCCATGAACGCGCCGACAACGGCTTCCTGTCCGGGCATACACATAATGGGCTGTTCGCAAGCGCAGTTAAGCGTGGCCGATAGATTATCCAGTATTTCAGCGTTGCTTTGCCCCGTCGCCATGCAGAGGACTACATCACGCTCAATCCCTCCGCGCATACCGGGGCCTTTGCCATAACTGGCGTCTAAGGTTCCGGCGATGTCGGCGTTGATTCCACAGCCGCCCGCGCTTCCAGTGCCGCTTTCAGTATCGGCGGCAGTTCTTTCCCTCTCGCGTTCGCGCGCCGCAAAATACCCTGACAGGCTTTTGCTGACAAATAGTATTTCTCCGGCACGCCTTCCTGTAAAATCGACGACAACAAACAGGCGCTTTCTTCGCTGTGCCGTTCGGTGATATTGACTGTCCTTGACGATCCAAGCGAGGTCAATTCCGTTCCCTCTGACCATTCCGGCGTTTGCCCAGCGTCCAGATTCAGGCATTGGAATCTCGGTTTCTGTGAACGCTTCCAGCACGGTTTGATAATTACTCCGGCCACCGGCTCCGCAGTTAAGCAGTCCTGTGACATTTTCAAAGAGCGCGATTTGTGGGTATCTGCCATTGGTCGCGTACCTCATTTCTCTTATAATTCGTATGGCTTCCATAAACAGCCCGGACTTGCCCTCCAAGCCCGAACGGTCGCCGGCAACGCTCCAGCTTTGGCACGGACTCCCGAACGCGATGATGTCCACGGGCGGGAGTTTGCCGCCGTCCAGCTTTGTGATGTCGCCCAAATGCTCCATGCCGGGGAAGTGGCGGCGGGTCACGGATATGGGATTGGGCATGATTTCGCTTGCCCATAGGGTTTCTATCCCGAAAAACGAAGCGGCATAGGGAACCGCCCCTATGCCGTCAAAGAGTGAACCGAGTTTTATTGTGGGTTTCATGGTTTTTCGCGTATCTCCTTTTCGGCAAAATAAAAAAGGCGTCCACTTTTCAAGAGTGAACGCCCGGTCGGTATGCGGTTGTTATTGCTCTTGCTGGTTTTCTCGGATATGCCGGAGCCGCCATATCGCCATCGGGTGATTCTCCACGCGCTTTGCCACGTTGCCATCGTCAAATAGCAGTTGCGGCTCATAATGGCCTGCGGTAAAGTTTTTCAAAAATGCGGTTTCGTTTTCAGTAAGCACCATCCATTCATTCAAGAAGTCGGAAACACGTTTACGCGCCGCCTGAAAGTCAAACCGTTCAGCGTTGCGTATCATCGGCAGTAAATCCGTTTTGATTTTGTGGTAGGTTATATCCGCAAGCCGCGCAAAACTTAACCCGCCTGCCATAATGTCACCGGCAACGGCCAAATAGAACACGGCGCATTTGCGGAGCATGGTTAGCTCGGTTTCATCGAACAGGCCGTAATGTACCATGTTGTTCAGGTCGTAGAGGTCACGGGCGGCGGCGCGGTCGGAGAGCGCCACAATCTTGCTGGCGAATATCTCAACAGGGGCAAGGGTGCGGACAGGGAAAGGCGCGAAAACATCGGATGTACGGGCAGTCATGGTGGCAGTCGGCAGCACATGAGAACGCAGGGAGTAGTTGATTTCTACCTTGATGTTGTCTGTGTTTTCCGCCACGTTGGTATAGGAATAGATAAATGAATCAAGGATATGGGTTCGCTTTGAGTTTGTCTTTTGAACATATCCCTCCGCTGCCATGTACCGCCCTAATACCTCGTAGATTTTATCGCGCTTTGCCCGTGTTTCTTCTTTTGCAAGGTTTTCGGTAAAATCCAAGTCGATGTCAACGGACAGCCGGGGCAGATTGAACACGGTCAGGTTGATGGCCGTACCGCCTTTCAGCGCCAGCGATTCCCGCAATTCGTCCGTATCGTTCAGAAACCGCAGCACCTCCGTCAGTCTGCTCATTTTTTCAAATGACGCCGTAATAAATCCAAGCTGCCGCGCCTGTTCGGTCAGAATAACCTTGTCATACATCGGCATCGTAGCTCACCCCCTTGTTTGTAATGCTCATAAGATTGGGTGGGATGACAAGCCGCCAGCGGCTATCGTACTCTATCTCCTGATATGCAGACGGCTTATAGAAATAGCGTTTACTCTTGCCGATTCGGGATTCGCAGGCCGAAAAGAAACCGTCGCTTAGATTCCACACATCCCGGAAATGGCCTAAGATATACCCTGTCTTCTGGTACATCACTTGTTTCCCATATGCGTCGAGGTATGCAAGCAGCTTTTCCTCTTTGACTGCCGGTATCAGTTCAAGGCAACGCAACAGTTCCTCCAGCCCCATTATTTTCTCGAAGTCATTTATGCCGTCCAAGACCGTCCGCTCCATATCGGTTACGCGAACACGGTCAGGCTGGGTTATTACGCTGCCTAACCGTGTCACTTCGCTATCCTGTAAGCGGGAAGATATATATGCGTAGGTTGTGCCGTTAAAGCGGAATGGGGCAAACGGTATTCGGGATGAAACCTCTACCTGATACGATACTTGATTAGCGCAGCCGTAGTATTCAAAGGCGGCATGATGGGACACATAAGAGGATTGCGTGAGCTTGCTGGCTATACGGTATTTGCTCACAGCCGGTTCGCCTGTCGCTAAGTCCACTGCCACATATAGGCCGCGCTTTACGCTTTGGATGTACCCTTTCTTCTGATAACTCCGCGCCAATGAATCGGCGGTATTTTGGTTTCCGATTACCCCGCATAGTTCATCCCATGTAAAACAGCCCATTTTTAGTAGCTGCTCGTAATGCTTCATATCCTCACCTCCCGGCGTTTGGTTTAATTATAGCGCGTTGTCGTGTAAATTGCAAGGATTATATTTAATAATTAAACGAACTCCAAGAAGTCATTGTACAGAAACCGCAGCTTGTCTATGGTCTTGTCAGTGTGGTAGTGGCCGCAAAACCAGCGGTCATAAGTCAGCCTGTCCTCAATGCCGTCCAGCCATTGCTCGGTAGATTTGTCCACATCGGCTTGATTAACGCCGCTGATGAACATTTCGCGGGGTTCGTATTTCAATGGGCAAGTGTGAGAGAGGACAATATCAACCGCCCAATTCTCCGCGCCCAGCCGCCGCTCCACGCGCTCCCGTATCTCCGGCGATGGCTGTTCATCCGGCCACCAGCCCCAGCCTTGCACAAGGCGCACCGGTTTATCCACGCTGTACGCGCCGCCGATAACAATACATCG
This sequence comes from Oscillospiraceae bacterium, assembly GCA_031254195.1. GTDB lineage: Bacteria > Bacillota > Clostridia > Oscillospirales > UBA929 > UBA929. The sequence goes on along the minus strand of JAIRUW010000015.1, from coordinate 1,916 downwards.
TTTGCCGCCCATGCCGTAAACCTCGCCGTCTTTGGCAAACAGGAGATTCGGAAACTCCGGCTCCCAATAAACCGCGCCGCCGTTCCATTGCTTTTCCGTATAGCCTAACCGTTCGGGGCGCTGTTCATGGTTGCCGTGGACGCAGAACAGGGTGATAGGCAGTTCCGCAAGCAGAGATTTCAAAGCGCGGTCTTTCTCGCCGGGGAAGTAATTGATTCCGGCGTCGCCCGCAATAATCAGCACATCGTCCGCTGTGCTTTGAACCGTGTCGCAAAAAGCCGCCGTGCGCCTAAAATCGCGGTGTGTGTCGCCGGTGATGTAGAACATGGCCGCGCCCCTTTCTTTGTTGATGTACCCATTATATCATGGACGCCAAAGGTGCGGTTATCGGGCGGCAACACTCCTTTTCCGTGCGCGGCTCTGCTGCCAGCGTTCATAATCGGCAATCGCCGTGGAGAACACGGTGGCGCAAGCGTTTTGTGCTGTTTTCGGCAGATAATCGCGCCGCTGGCATTTCTTTAGGTGCGCTTCATCTTTCTGCGCGTGGTATGGGCTTTGCAGAAATGCCCGTATCATGGCGTCCGGGTTGGCGTTGCACCAATAGGCCAGTTTATTCATCAGGGCTTGGTCGTCCGCGCTCTCGTTGCCGTGCCGCCGTTCTCCCGTCCATAACGCCCGGAAAACCGCGTCCCGTTCCAGCCCCACGCCCAAAAATCGCGCTTGCTCCGGGCTTTCGATGGGTGCGGGGGTCGGCAGGCTGGCCGTTCTCTGCGCGGCGTCCGGCAGCAGATATTTGTCGTGGATGACTTGTAATTCCGCTGTCCGGGTTTCAATGGCTCTCGCGCCGCCGTGGATGTCGCCCGTGACGGTAAAGTACCGCCCCTCGCTGTAAATCTCTAAGAAATAATCCTTTTTGCGGTGGCGTGTGATGTCCGCGCCGGGAGCCAGCACAAAGATGTGTATGCCCGTCCCGCTGGGACTGACCTCGGCGTAGGACGCCAGTTTATCCACAACATCCCGCGCCTGCGGCGTGAGCGTCCCGGTTTCGCTGATAACATGGTCGAGGTCAACGCCGTAAATGCCGTTGTCGTCAAACTCATATCCTATACCCCGTGCCAGCCCGTGCCGTACACATTCCACGGCGGTCTGATAACTGCCCCATGTTTCCGGGACGCCCGCTTTGGCCGCCGATGGTCTGCCGGATAACAGGCTGATTGGGTTATACGGCGCTTTGGGCGGCGCGTCCCGGATGCCCCAGCAAACCCAATTCGGACGCTGTTTCAGCATGGCCGGTATGTTATCGTATGGGTGCGGCATAAAATCCCTCCATTCAATAGAAAAAGCCGCCCGGTTTTTCATTGCCGGACGGCTATGTAAAAACGGCGCTGGTTTACCCAACGCCGCCTACATGGATATTCGGTTAGATCGCTCCTATCTTTTTCAGATAGGCATAGTTGTCCATGTGGCCGCGAAAATAGATTTGCTTACGTTCAATGTTCTCCATATCGTGCTTTATGCTAAGATAATTGACCAGCGCCGTGTGTTCCTCCACGGACAGGCTGATTTTTCCTTCATCCTCCGTTACTGCAACGATAATGGGAAACACCGTTTTCAGCCTGACGGCTTCATCCCATAATTGCTTATACTTGCTGTCGTTGTTCCGTAAATCCGTGCAAGTTTTGCTGTCGATTTCGGTATAGGCGTCCTCAATCCGTTCCGCGAGGTTGTAGTAGGATTCATGTGCCGCGTTCATAAAACCGCCTCCATATTGTTAAGATGTGCATACATTTTACCGTCTATTAAGGCGCGAAATAAATGATGGGCGTACCAGCGCACAAAATGAGGGTGCGCGCGGTTGCCGGTATTCTGGGCTTCCGAAGCAAAAACCGCGCAAAATCAAACCCAAAGCAGGTTCT
>JAIRUW010000031.1 GCA_031254195.1 Oscillospiraceae bacterium | reverse complement strand
ATTATGAAGTCCGTCCGGGTTAGCCGGGACTATGAAATTGAGATTGATTTCACGGTGGACTTTGAACAAATAGGGGGTGTGGCTCACTTGGGGTCTAACCAGCCATTTCAAGCGGATTTTACCGTCCAAGACCACGCAAAGGCCGTTTCATTCTGATTTTCCGAGAAAGGTAGAAGCCTTGAAAACGTAGTGTTTTCAAGGCTTCGATGGTGGAGAATAGCGGGATCGAACCGCTGACCTCTTGAATGCCATTCCCCACAGCTTGAATACATAATTGCTTCCGCAAACCGCCGAAATCGTTGCAGAATAACGGTTTGCGAATTATTCGATTTTCAATGTTCTGCGGCATTATTAGCGGTTTGCCTATGGTTTGCCTATCCATGAGCCACAATAAGATTATGCCGTTGGTCTGCGCCGCTCATGGTACGGATACCCGCCAATGTTGCCGCAAGGCGGCCTGTTTCTTTTTCCTTAATCCCCATAGATACCGTTGTGTAAATCCCGAGTGTTGTTTCAACCTTTTTATGCCCGAGAAGTTCTTGCACAACACGGGGATTTGTGCCTTGCTCCATTAGGAGCGTTGCGAACGTGTGACGGAATTTGTGAAAATTGATACCGTAATCGCCAAGACCATTATCGACCAAAAACCGCTTAAATTGCTTTTGGAAGCTCTGATAAGACCGTATATGTCCGAATTGGTTAGGGAATATTAAATCCCCGTTGCCCTGCTGCCGCGCTTTCTCTTGCTTCTTTTCAGACTTCCCGCGCCATTCGTCTAACACATCTAAAACAGCTTGCTCCAATGGGACAACCCTCTGACTTGCCGCCGTCTTGGTATCGCTGACAATCGCTGTCCGGCTGATCGTCTTGCCCTCAATGTCAAACTCGCATTCGGTGGTGACGGCGTTTTCAATATGCAGAAGCATATTATCACGGTCGATATTGCTATAACGCAATGCCATCAGTTCACCTATGCGTAAGCCGGTATACAGCAGAGTTATAACAAGCGGCTTATATGTCGGGGAAGTGTCAAGAGCGGTTAACATGTCCCGGCATACATGGCGGGGTAGAGCCTTTCCCTTTTGCGTTGTTTTCTGCCCTTTTGGACGCTTAACACCATCATCAATCGGGTTTGACGGGATGATCTTTTGCTTGACGGCGTGTTTTAGCACTTGATTGAGCAGGGCGTGTATGTACCTTACCGTATTATCTGCCTTTTCCGAAGCCACCCCATTGAAAAACCGTTGAATGTCAAGAGCAGTTAGGCTTTCAATCGTCCGATTGCCGAACCCGTCACGGATATGGTTTGATATGTTCCTGTACCATTCAAACGTGCGGCTTGTGACGGTCGGTTTTTTGAAGTCGTTTAGATAATCCATAGTAAAGTCGTACAGCTTGTGAGCTTTTGCCGTGGTTCTCTTTGTCTTAGGTGCTTCCTCTTTGCCGGACATGAACGCCCGCATTTTGGATACGGCCTCGGCCTTTGTTTTGCCGGTGACTGATTTGCGGATACGCTGGCCGGTTTCCTCGTCCACGTCGTTGATCTGCGCGACCCATACTTTTTTGTCCTCGTTATAGTACAGGCTTCCGTCTCCTTTTGTCCTCCTTGTTTTTGTAGGCGTATTTTTGGGCATTTATTATACCTCCAAAGTACGCCCCGAACATACATAAATTATAGCATATCCGGGGCAAACAGTCAACATTATTTTTGCCGTATTGCCTCATTTTTTGAGGCTCGGCAGACAAACGCGAAAAAAGTCGTTGCATAGAACGACCAGCTATGATATACTGTCGTTCAAGATAAAATGGATGGAGGGTTACGAATGAACAAGAAGATGGTTATTGCTATTATTGGTGACACAGAAACCGCAAAAGCAATGATTTCTGCCATGTGTACAAACATGGATGTACATAACATTGCAACGGACGAAAATGCAAACGGGAAAAGATCAACAACTATAGCTAAAGTCGAAATAATTTATACTGAAAATAGATTAGATATAGAAGCAATTGTTTCGGGAAACATCCTTGATATTATTTGTTGCAAGTCTTCTCCGTTAAAAAGCCCCAGCAATATTGACCCTCTTGAAAACTTCAATTATAAAAATATATATAATACCGCTCTTGATATTTGCAATGAAGCAGACGTGTTTTTTGCTGCAATAAAAGATTGTTATTATGATATACAAATAACAGAGAAAATACTACAAGATCTTTTTAGTCAAGGCTATTGCAAACCATTTTCGTTTATATACACATCATTAGACTTCAGAGACGAATGTATTTATCATATGGTTAAAAATGCTATGGGTTTCCTAGAAAGGTATAACGAAAAATATGATGATTTAGGCGAAGAGATAAAAGATCACGACTTTAGCGATAACGATGTTGGGTATCCACTTCTTTGTCCCTTTCTCTATGACGGCGAATCTCCATATGATGACGCCCAAAGAAAGGAAAGTATATTCAATAAGTTGCAATACGCAAAGTTTTTGCAAAATTGGTTTGTTAATAAAATGCTTGATATGCACATAGAAGAAGTATATAGCGAAGTATTAAGTGCGATGGGTGATATATTAAAACCAAACTACATTGAAAACTATTTGCTGAATCTAAAAGATCATTCGTTAAACATTTGTAGCGATCTTGAAATTATGTCTAATGATATATTCGCAGTTATTAGTGGCTTGATTAGTTCTTTGGAGTACAACGAGAGCGTGAAAAACACATTGCATTTTATATTAGATTATTATACCCTAAATAAGAAAAGCATCCCTATTGACTGGATTGAAGACATAGCGTTATATTTTCGCAGGGATTATCCCGCCTTATCAAGCTGTGAAGATAACATCTATGAAGAAAACAAGTCGTTAGATAAATCAAGTAAGATATTTATGTCAGAACATCCTGGATGGAATAAATGGTTTGATAAATCACAAAACATACGGGACACTATTGCGCAAAAATACCCTCAAAAACAAAATGAATTGTCAGCCATTATATATATTACATGGATGTTTCTTAATACAAAAATCGATTGTAGAAAAGAGTTTATGAAAGATTTTATAACGAAAGATTTTCATAATAATATTTTTGATGAAGATGGTCGTTTGCGTTATGATTATGTAAAAACGGAATCTTAATCAACAGATTAAAAGTGTTGCGGGGGCAAATCGTCTTTGCCCCCGTAAATGTTGGGTCTATTGCCTCTCCCCGTTTGCGTCGTCCATATAGACATTGCCGTTGCCATCGACGCGCACGATCAAGCCGCCGCAATCATCTTGCGTACAAAGATGATTGGATTCTTTGTACTCGTCCTCCGAGTACACTGTTTGACACTTCATACAGAAATACATGGATTATCCCCCTTTCCGATAAATTGTTGCCAGGTTTCCCTAACAGCTTGTAGCTGGCGGGAGATCGTTGGCCATCATCCATTTTGCCAACGCGATAGCAGACACCACCTTTCGGCCTCCGATGGCTAATGTAGGGAAATGATTAGAACGCATGAGATCACGCACGTTGTTACGGCCTACGCCGAGGATAGATATTAGAGCCTCGCAGTCAAACGTATCCTTGCCGTATTTACTCGCCAGCCGTTCAGCCTCCAATGCCACGGCAACAGATAAATCGACGTTTGGCAGACCGTCAGGGTATAGATCAGCCATCCGCGCCCGGTGCATAAAGGAATCACCCATTTATTCACCTCTCAAATCCTGTAAACCGTCAGCCCATTCCAGCAAAAGTGAAGCTATGCTTAAAATATGTAACTGCCGCTCTACAATGTCTGTGTAATTGTTATGTGAATACATCACAACCACAGATTTCCCCCCGGTTTTGTAATCAGTTCTATATGTTGCCCCGCAACCTGCCGGAAGATTTTCAAAGGTTACGCCGTTTTCAAAGGTTAGAATCGTAGAGGTAGTGGCATTAAACACGTTTCCCACTCTGCAATGCTTAGTTTTATACCCCTTGTTGTTAAGCATTACTAAGACCGGGTATAGTATCGAATCGGCGTACACCATTTCACCGGCACAATACACATCAGAGCATTTTTCCAACGCGCTTATTGTGTGTTTTTGAGTACGCCCACAGCCTAAACAAACTCTTTCCATGTGTTCACCCTTTCCTGATTATTTACCGTCAGCTTGACGCAATCTGTTATACTGGCGGTAGTTGATAATATTGATTGTTTCGCCGTTTTCCTCGTTGATGATTTTGATGGTTTTCTCGAATGTCAGCCGTGTATTACCTATGTTCTGCATGGCCTCACTCTCTGAACACTCATACACAACGGGACGTTGTACGCCTCGGCTTACACGATAGAGCCGGAACCCGGCGGGATAGTATTTCAATCTGCCGCCTTTGATGTACGCTTTGCTGGTTTTGTTGCCGTCCTCGTCGGTTTCTGTGATCTCCCGGACATTCTTGATATTCCCATCATGTATCCCGTCTGCTAATGATACGTCGGTCAGGTACGGCGTGAGATACGCGCCAACATTGTCAATGTTGTCTAACGCCTTAATTTTGATTGCGCCCTGTTTCCATTTTTGCCTGATAATATCGTAATGAATAAAAGGAGCGTTACACGGGAAAATCAGAAAGCAATGCAAATGCCACGCCCCGCGCCGTTGCGGTTCTGCCACGGCGATATACTGATAATCGGGCATATTGTTTTCTTTGAGCCAGTAACGCAATCGGGCATTGAATTGTTTGTAATCAGAGTAAAGCCGTTTTGGGTCACGCATATTCTCCGCATAGGTGAGGGTCAGCCATCTACATTTTACCGGGTCTATCACATTGCAGTTAATCAGTTCCCGGAGCCGTTTGATTGATTGTGAAATGCTCGAAAAATCGTCTATGCGGCTTTCGTTGTGCTGAAACTCTTTGACTTCGCCGGTTGTCAGATCAACATAATTATCCTTGTCCAGCTTTTCAATTTTACAACCCTGTTTTTGTGTGCAGTATCGTACCTCTGTGATATTGCCGGTGATCTTGACCGTGACCGTCTGATCGGGGACAAGCCGGGGATGATCTCTAAGGACTTCTACCCGTATCGTATCGCCTCCTTTTTCGGCTATTATTCAATAAGAAACAAGTTTAATACGGCGGCGGAGCCGCCGTGCGGCTGGGTGACCGGCGCTTTCGCTTCGCACACGCCGGTCACACGCCGCGATCTATTACCTTGTTACTATGTCGGCCAACAGCGCGTGAAGTCTGCCCATGTCTTTTACTGTCGGTACGGTTATGGCCGCTGGGGGTTTGCCGTCAAAAACGATGTACCCAGCTCCCTGTTCGCATGGTTCCATCATGGCCGCCTCGTCCGACGAGCAAAACGAGTGTATTGATTCACGGCTTGGGGAACCCAAAAAGATCACGTTCAGACAGTCCCGGCTACCAAATGGGAAACTCTCGGCCATACCACGTTGACAGCCTAAAACAATGTGCATATTCAGGGAACGAGCCATAAAGAGCAGATTCGCCATGCGTTTTTTGATTTCCTCGGCCTCCTTTTTTTCTAACGAGTTCAACCATGATATATACTCGTCAATCAGCAAAAGCCGAAACTCATGTTGCGTATCGTCAAGGCGATTCTCATTGTTATGCAAGCGTTCCTCGAATAGTGATATGTAGTCATTGAAACCGTCAAGGACGCTCTTATAACCATAAAATCGCGCGTCCTCTCTCGGCCTCATAAACTCGTTTTTGTAGTCGCATATCCACGCTTTGGCGTCGGGAATGTTCAGAGATATACGAGCCACAAGCTGACGCAGGAAATATGACTTGCCCGACCCGGAATTACCCAGACATAGGAGGTGCGGGAATACTTCATAATCCCACTTTGTATAATGTTGCAAGCCCATGTCAAAGGCAGAGGTGCTAAAAGCAAGGTTGATTTTGTTGTCTATATTTCTTCATCCTCCTTGCTCGGTTCGGGTTCTTCGGGTCTATGCTCTTTTAAGGCACAGACAAGGTTGTTGGCAATGGCAACGTGCAGTTTGACAAGTCTGCCCTCTCTCCTTGCGTACAAAACCTGTAAATAGCATACCCGGCGATCTTTGTATCTGAACCCTTTTATGTCTTTACTCACGGGGAGGCGTTTTGCTCTTTCCAGCTTCTCAAACTGTGCTTGAAATGTGTCTTCGATATAATCAGTGTCAACCAGTTTGCTTGTTTTCTTGATTATATCAAACTCAAAGGTATACCGTTTATATTGCCTCATTTGAGAATAGCCGTAACTGCTTGTGGGGTTTAGGTCACTTTCCCGCTCCGGCACTCTAAGACCCAATTCACCGCAGATAGAGGGTGCCGCCAGCATTACGCTTTCGGTGCAATTATTGTGATTTGCCTCGTCATTGACTATACGGCCTCCCCTCCGGCTGAAAAGCGGTAAAACCACAAAGACGAAAAAAGCAAACAAACCGAAATAAATACCTGCCTTTTCCCACGAGAAACCGGGGCGTGTTAATTGATCGACAAGGTAAACAAAAAGCCCCATCACGCCAGCAATGACCGCTATAACTGCTATCAAAATGCCCGTGAGCTGTAAAATGCTTTGCCATTGCGTAATCAAACATTGCCGATAATCGGCAACGTCGCCGTTGTTCCTGAGTTCCCTTTTCTTCCTTATACATTGCCATATAAGGGAAAAGCGAGAAGAAATAAATCCAAAAATCCCGCCGATTAAACTATCGTCCATTTTTTACTTTCCTTTCTTTTGATGTTGTTTATTGATTGCCAGCCTCCGCATTACACGGAGGCCAGTATCAATAACAGGGAAATGCCGTGATCTACTTCGCCGTGCCGTTCACGTCATAGATTTTGGCAGTTTTGGCCGACGCGCTCATAATCATGCCGTTCGACGTGGCGAACAGTGAAACGTCGCAATCGGGAATCAGAGCAAAAACAAACTTGCGCTCGGTGTTCGTCGCTTCAATCTGTTCATCACTCACATTGGGTAGCGGGTCATGGTCATACTTGATGGAGAGCGGGGTCAGCCTATTACCCTGCAACGCGACATTGAGCCTTACGCCGGTTCTTACGTCGCTTGTGCGTTTGCCGTTTTCATACGGAAATATGTCCGACTTGCCTGTGAGTAACGCGAAATCCTGACCGCCATTGACGGCCGCTAAGTTGGTGTTAATTCTGTTTGCCATAAAAAGCAACTTCCTTTCATATTTGACTTTGCAATTTGGGTGTGGTACACTGGGGTTGTTATTGATAGGTACAAACACGCTGGGGGCGGTTTTACATAAATCACTCCCTTCTTGTTCGTGCCTGTTTCAGAGGACACAGGCTTGCCGCCATACCAACCAAAATCGCTATAACAGCGTTATCCACTCGCGCCCCTCTGATCGGCGCATGGTAATGTGGATGATCGGAGGTTTTCGGTTGACGGCGATTCAGTTGTCAATGTGCGGGGTTCTGTATATAGTACAACACACATTTTTGCAAAATCAGCGTTTTTCAAATAAAATAAATTATCCGGGTTGTTTTGTATCAATTTCTTCATCGTTTCTTTGCTAACGTCCAATATAATGAACATAAGTTAGGGGAATTACAATGGTTAAAACTACGCTTGGGGAAAGACTGACCGACTTGCGAGAAGCCAAAAAACTTACACAGGATGAAGTGGCGGACGCTCTTTGTATTTCAAGAACCTCTATGAGCAACTACGAAAATAACAAGAACACAGAAAAAATGAGTTTTGACACTTTCTGCAAGTTTGCGGCATATTACGAAGTGCCGGTTAATCGGTTAGCGGATATTTCTGACAATTCATATCAGGATGATATAGAGACATTCAAGAGATACGGTTTATCGGAAAAGTTTTTACAGGGAATCATGTTTAGTGAACTGGTCGCTAAACATAGCAGGGGGCCTGTGCTTTCAGAAACACTAAATAAGATTTTCAACTCCTTTCCATATTGGAAGCCTTTGTTTGAGAATATCGGCCTTTATTTTACCAAAAAAACATATGATACAAGAAAAGTAACAATGTATTCTATAATTGATAATTTGGATGGTTGTTACAGCGAAATTAGTAAAAAAGAAATCAAATAAAATAAACACACAAAAATAAGGGTTATGACTTCATCGGTCATAACCCTTATTTTTTATGTACTTCGGTAGACGGGGGATAGGTTACGGGGCTGGTGCTGACCTATACCTTTTGTCTGTCTGCTCTTTTCAGTGTACGCTAAAACTTTGAATTATCAACCCTCAAAATATTTTTTTGCAAGGAAATGTGCTTTTGATTATTTTCAAAAAATTATTTTGACCCTCTACGGAGGGCTGCGGGGTTGACAATCCAAAGTTTTAGCATGGGCGACGAGCAGCCGACAGGCAAAAAACGAAAGGGGACACGAACATGAGAACAGTACAAGCAATGGTACACAGCAAACACGCCCTTGACACGGTTGCAATACTTCACGAGGACGGCCCAAACAACATAGTGGCCGAGTACAACGGCAAATTGTACACCGCAATCTGGAATGTCTTTAACGGCCTGTATTACGTTGATGACATTTACGGCGAATTCACCGATGTAACCGTGTAAATCCGAACACCGAGCCGGGGCGGTCACTTCCCCGGCACTACTTGAAAGGAGTTGCCGAACATGAGAAAATCGTACTTTGACCCCAAGCCGGAAACGCTGGAAGATTTGAAAAGCCAATACCGCAAGCTGGCCTTTGAACATCACCCCGACCGGGGCGGCAGTGAGGACGCCATGAAACAGATCAACAACGAGTATGATCTACTGTTTGAGCGCGTCAAGAACATTCACAAGACCAAAGACGGAGAAACCTACACGGCGCGTCAGGCCACCACCGAAACCGCCGACCAGTTCAAAGACCTGATAACCGAACTCATGCGGATTGACGGCATTATCATTGAGGTGATCGGTTGTTTCGTCTGGGTCACCGGCGACACGAAACCGAACAAAAACCGGCTGAAAGCGTTAAACTTCCAATGGCATACCAAAAAAACGGCGTGGTACTTAAAACCCGAAGATTACAAACGCCGGAGCCGCAAGGATTACGACATGGACGAGATACGCGCCATGTACGGCACCAGCGGCAAGACCCACAGCAACGGCACGACTAGACTTGACGAAGCCACCGCATAAACACTAAATACCGAGCCGGGGCGGTTACTTCCCCGGCAGAAAGTGAGAGAATGACAATGCTTGGAACATTAAAGAAATACATTGACCGGCAGATCGGAGATCACGGCTATATCAGCGTCATACGCCATGACAACGCCTTTTTATGTGAGGGCAGGGTTGGCGAACTGCGGAGCGTTCCACTTTGGGAGCTGATAGACGAAGAATCCGCGATTGTCCATTGTGCGTACAGCGGAACCAGCGAGAGCGGCAGACCGTGTATCGTTATCAAGCTGGAAGACGATAACGACGATAGGCCGCCGTGGGAATGAGATCACTTGAAAGGGAGCGGTTAGGGCACGACTTCCGCATGAGTAAACAAATTGTGAACAAACTAAAATATTATGGACTTTTACGATGAATCAGAGTATAATATCGTCTGTAAACATGAAATAGTTTCTGATATTTTCCGTGAACGCAGGCAATCAAGCGCCTGTGTTCACGGATTGTTCATTCATGCGGAGGTCGTGGCGGTTAGGGTATTGCGCCTTGACCGCTTTTCATATATGATTATTCAAAATCTAATAAGATTTTAGGGTCAATTTCTAAGGCGCGAGCGATTCTATATAAAGCCATCAGCGACAGGCCGTAAACATGGGGCGATTCTATATGCCCGATTGTCGCGGTTGCCAACCCTGCCTTTTCTGCAAGCTGTTCCTGTGACAAGTCTTTTTTCTTGCGTACAAATTGAATCTTGAAGCCGATGTTTTTCAAAAATTGCTGTTCGTCTGCCGTAAGCGTTTTTGGATTGACTGGCAAAGAAAACGCCTCCCCTCTATGTTATATAATTTTATCAACATAGGGGTTGATGTTTAATAAAGCATGGGGTATAATTTATGAAGTGCAGGGTATTTAATACCCGAAACAAAAAGGAGTGTGTCCCAATGAAAAAGCGTCTTTTGTCCCTCTCGCTAGCGTTGCTGATAGTTGTCGCGCTCGTTCCGGCAGTCCCCGCACAGGCGGCAGGGGCGGGTCTGATTGATGCGGAAATTGATTTGCATGGGCTGTCTTATGGTTCGTATGACAGCTACGTGGCTAGTAGTGGTTCTGGCAGTCAAAAGAGATACAGCTCATCAAGTCTATCAAATTTTACAAGCCCTGATATAGCGGCGTATTATATTGACGGCTCCGGCAATCTTTGCGTTGTAATTGCGGATATAACATTAGATAGCACCGGTCGGTTGACAGAAAAGTACAGCCAAAAATTTTGGATTTTTCGGTATAACCAAAATTATGTATTGATTGACAAAAAAGAGATTGCTACTCCCAACGGCTTTCCGTTATGGGGTGGTTTTCATGCGGGGTCAGACGGTTATTTTTATGTAGCCGTTGGGTGTGATAACAGTGAAGAATCAACAACGAAGACTGTCATCCAAATTCTCCGATATGACCGCGACTGGAAACATACCGGCACAGGTTCAGTTTCTGGTAAGCCCCGGTCTGATAGCCGGGGAATCGAAAACCCTTTTTCTGCCGGAAATTGCAGTATGCTAGTAAAAGACGGCGTATTGTACGTTCATTCGAGCCGGAGACAATTTAAGAGCAGTGATGGATTAAAGCATCAAGTTAATATCTCTTTTTACATTGACACAAATACTATGCAGTTTATTGACTCTAATCCACAGTTTTTTGTTTCTCACTCTTTCCAGCAGCTTATAGCTACTGACGGAAACAGGGTTTATTATGTAGATCACGGCGATGGAAATCCTAGAGGAGTTTGTTTGCAATCCACATTACCTGTGTCATTATCTGGGCTTTCTGCCAATCACGAATATAAAAGGAACGTCCTTTTTGACTTGTTAGGCAACACTGGAGAAAACTACACAGGCACCACTGCTGGAACATTGGATGTTGCGCGCAATTCAATTCTTGTGACCGGCAGCTCTGTTCCGCATAGCAATGCGGTGTCGGGCAAAACAGGGTATAATTACCAAGGAAGTACGCCTAAAGTTTATTGCCGTAATATTTACCTTATAACAGCGTCAAAAGATAACAGCAACTATGATTTCAAATGGATTACAACTTATGACCCGGAAGGAAATGTAAGCGTTGAAAGTCCTCGAACCGTAAAGATTGATGAAAATACTTTTGTTGTTTTGTTCAATGTTATTGTTTACGGAGATGGCAGGGATTTTTTAGCCATTAAGGAGAGGGCGTTTCATGCTGTTGTAATTGACGGTTCAGGCAATGTGAAAAACAGGGTTTCTTACCCTGATGTTTACTTTGCCGATAATTCCAAGCCCATATTATATAACGGCGATATTGTTTGGGTGTCGCCCAAAGAAAAGAATATGCAACCCAAAGCAAATTACATCTATCGGCTTCCATGTGACGAGGTTTTAGGTCTGACCCCTCCTTCCCCCGCATTCACTGAACCCGCACCAACCACTCCGATAGTTACGGCTGACGGTTTTGTATTTGAAAACAGTGTATTCAACAGTGTACTCGTTAAGTACAACGGAACAGGCGGTGCGGTCACTATTCCAAATGGCACGACAAAAATTGCAGAAAGGGCGTTTGCTGGTTGTATAGAATTAAATAGTGTAACAATACCAAACAGCGTAACGGAAATCGGCAGTTGGGCGTTTTATGATTGTCTCAGTCTTAAAGATGTAACCATACCTGATAGCGTGGCTAAAATCGGTACATCCGCATTTTCAGGTATGCAACAAGTCTCTACGGCTATTGTAATGGGTGAAGAAGTTCCGTTTTGGAGTACCGCACCCATCAAAGGATTAACTATATACGGCTCTGTGGGTTCTGAAGCTGAAAAATACGCAAAAGAGAATGAAATTACATTTATTGCCGGAACTGCACCGGGCGCAACCACCCCCACCCCCTCAAACACCCTCGACACCGCCGCAGACTGGGCAAAAGCCGGAATTACAAGCGCAATTGGCAAAGGCTTTGTTCCCGCTGATATACAGGACAATTACAAGAACACCATAACCCGCGCGGAGTTCTGCCGCATGGCGATAAAGTGGCTTGAATACAAGACAGGGAAAGGCATTGACACGATTCTGACTGAACAGGGAAAGTCACGCAGACAGGACGCATTTGCAGACACCGCCGACAAGGATATATTGGCGGCTTATGCCCTTGGCATTACCAACGGCACGACAGCACCCACCGCTGACAAGTCCGGCGTGTTCACCCCGAACGGACAATTTACCCGTGAACAGGCGGCAACCATGATTATGAACACTTGCAGGGCGGCGGGTATGGACGTGAGCAAAACCACGAATGCCGGATTTACTGACATAGGCACAGCGTCACCGTGGGCAGTGGACGGCATAAACTTTGTACGCAACAACGAGATTATGGGCGGCACCAGTACGACCGCGCTTGTGTTCAGTCCGAAAGGCATATACACCCGACAGGAGAGCATAATGACATTCAACAATATCAAGTAGTGTCCAGCGTACCCTTTGCGATACCCATGAAGAAATCCGCCCCATCGTTGGAGCGGATTTTCTATGTTCGGGGCGCGTAATTTTGTAGTGGTTGCAAGGGGTTTGCCTGTGTCTGGGGTTTGCCTATGGTTTGCCTATCAGACGGTTTTTGTGGGTTTTAGACGGTCGCAGACGGGGTTTCGGGTTTCGGGGACAATCGGAATAAAGAAACGCAGACAAGGAAAAAGTGATATATAATTGCCGTTTCAGCAATTATATATCACTTTCATCCCTCTCATGTGTGGTGGAGAATAGCGGGATCGAACCGCTGACCTCTTGAATGCCATTCAAGCGCTCTCCCAGCTGAGCTAATCCCCCGTGGTTTATCAAGATTGAGAAAAATATTCAGTTTTTGTGTGCCATTCATGCGGGGTGGAAATTGGGGGTGGTTTACCGTATAAGGTGCGCTCCCAGCTGAGCTATACCCCCACATTTATTCGGTTATACGGTGTTTTTGCAACAATTTCGCTTTTGTCTTCCATTCTCATTTCGACACAAAAAGCGTGTGCCATTCACGCGGCGGGGATGACCCCTGTTCACATGAAAGCTCAATTATTATACCAAAAGCGAAGACAGGTGTCAAGTGTTTTTTCATATTTTGACGCCGCGCCGGAAGAATGGGAAGATGCCGCTCATCAGAGCGCAGCTCCTTCCCATTCATATCAGAGCTATCCCTTGAAGATCAGATTCACCAGTTTATCCGGTACTACAATAACCTTGACCGGCTCACGCCCTTCGGCGATAGCCTTGACCCGCTCGGTTCCCAACGCGGCGGCAGCGGCGGTATCATTTTCGCACCCGCGCGCGACTGTCACCGTGCCGCGCAGTTTTCCGTTGACCTGCACCGCCAGTTCAACCGTATCTTCCACCGTCTTGGCGGGGTCGTATTGCGGCCAAGCGGCTTCGCAGCACAGCCCTTTCTCCCCCTGCCGCGCCCACATCTCCTCGCTGATATGCGGCGCGAACGGCGACAGCAAGCGCAGAAAGACGTTCATGTCGAACTGTGAACAGCCCTTCTCCATCACCGAAAGCAGCGACATCATGGCGGCGATGGCGGTGTTGAATTTTAATCCCTCTATATCCTCAGTGACCTTTTTGACCGTTTGATGCAGCTTCACCTCATCGACTGCTGACGCGCCGGGCTTCACGGCCCAAACGCGTTCGAGGAAGCGGCGGCAGCCCTTGATGGCTTTTTCCGACCACTGGCAGCCCTTTTCAAAATCGCCGATAAACAGAATCGTCAAACGCAGCGTGTCCGCGCCGTACTCGCGCATGATCACATCGGGGTCCATGCCGTTGTTCTTAGATTTGGAGATTTTCGTGCCGTCCGAACCCAAAATAAACCCGTGGCTGGTACGTTTTATATACGGCTCCGGCTGTTCCGCAACCCCTATGTCATATAGAAACTTATGCCAAAATCGACTGTACAGCAGATGCAGTGTCGTATGCTCCATGCCGCCGTTGTACCAGTCTACCGGCATCCACCGGCGCAGGGCTTCCTTGGAAGCCAGCTCGTTTTGGTTATGCGGGTCGGCATAACGCAGGAAATACCATGACGATCCGGCCCATTGGGGCATGGTGTCGGTTTCGCGCCGGGCGGCCCCGCCGCACTGGGGGCATGTCGTGTTGACCCACTCTCCGATAGCCGCCAGCGGGCTTTCGCCGGTGTCGGTGGGTTTATAGTTCTGCACCTCGGGCAGCTTCAAGGGCAGCTGATCCTCCGGCAGCGGCACCATCCCGCATTGCGGACAGTGTATAATCGGGATCGGCTCGCCCCAGTAGCGCTGGCGGGCAAAGACCCAGTCGCGCAGCTTATACCGCACCTTTGGCTCCCCCAGCCCCTTGCCTTGCAGCCATTTGGCTATGGTTTTCTTCGCTTCGGCGACCTCCATACCGTTGAGGAAGCCGGAATTGACCATCGTCCCCGTTTCGGTATCGGTGAAGGCTTCCTTGCTTATATCCCCGCCCGCGACGACCTCTACAATGGGCAGCCCGAACGCCCTCGCAAACTCCCAGTCGCGGGTATCATGCCCCGGCACCGCCATGATGGCTCCGGTGCCATAGCTCATCAGCACATAATCCGACACATAAATAGGGATGTCATTTCCGGTCGCAGGGTTGACGGCGGTGATGCCGTCCAGCCGCACGCCGGTTTTGTCCTTGACAAGCTCGGTTCGCTCAAAATCGCTTTTCCGCGCCGCCGCCTTGCGGTAACCGTCTACCTCGGCAAGGTTCTGAATCCGGCTTTCCAAACGTCCGATCAGCGGGTGCTCAGGCGAAATGACCATATAAGTCGCCCCAAACAGGGTATCCGGGCGGGTGGTATATACGCGTAAGGATTCATCGGTTCCCGCAATGGCAAAAAGTATCTCCGCGCCCTCGCTGCGCCCGATCCAGTTGCGCTGCTGCGCCGCGACGCGGGCCGGGAACTCACATAAATCCAAATCGTCCAGCAGCCGCTGGGCGTACTGTGTGATCTTCAGCATCCATTGGCTCTTGTCCCGGTGTTCGGCAGGGGCTTCGCACCTCTCGCACAGCCCGCCGACGACCTCTTCGTTGGCCAGGACGCACTTGCACGAAGGGCACCAGTTGACCGGCACATCGGCTTTGTAAGCCAATCCATGCTCCACCATCTTGAGGAAAATCCACTGCGTCCATTTATAGTAATCCGGGTCGGTCGTGTTGACCTCGCGGGCGTCGTCAAAGGAATACCCAAGCCGCCGTATCTGCCCGCGGAAGTGCTCCACGTTGTGTCTTACAACCTCGGCGGGGTGGATGTTGTTTTTGATAGCGTAATTCTCGGCGGGCAGGCCAAACGCATCCCAGCCGATCGGGAAGAGCACATTATACCCTTGCATCCGCCGCGCGCGCGCCAAAACGTCCATGCCCGTGTAAGGGCGCGGATGCCCGATATGCAGTCCCACGCCGGACGGGTAAGGGAACTCGATGAGGGCGTAAAACCTCTCTTTGCCGCTCTCATCGCCGGCGCGGAAGCATCCGTTTTCCAGCCAGGTTTTCTGCCATTTTGGCTCGATTGCCTTAGGGTCATATCTCTCCATTACAAATCATCCTCGCCATATTGCTTCGCGTCGGACCATAACCGTTCGATCGAGTAAAATTCCCTCGCGTCCTGCAACAGTACATGGACGACGACGGACCCATAGTCAAGCAGAAGCCAGTTGCCGCCGCCGCGCCCCTCGATGTGTCCCGGCGCGACGCCCTGTTTTTTCAGCATAAACTCCACCTCGTCGGCAAGGGTTTTGAGGTGGGTGGACGAGGTGCCGGTTGCGATGATGAAATAATCGGCCAGCACGGTGAGGTCGGTGACCTCCAGTACGCGGATGTCAGCCGCTTTTTTGTCCGACAGTATCCGCGCCGCGTTTTTAGCCAGTTCCTTAGGTTCCATTATGTCACATCCTCGCTTTTCGCGTGTTCCAAAATTTCAGGCCCAATGGGGATAGAAAAGGGGTTTATCGTTTCGTTCAGCAGTTCCAGCGCCTGCTCGGCATCGACAAATTCATGGTCATTTTTGCCGATCCTCGCCGTATAGGTGGGCAGGGTGTGGAATTCAACGTTGTCCATGCCAATCTTGTTTACCTGCTCGGCCAGCCAAAGCATATTGCCCCAGTCGATGTCGCTTTCCAGATTCTCCTGTGCGATGCTGATATACTCGGGAAACTTGGTCCAGTTGGCCAGGGCTTTCTTGGCGGCCGCCGTGAGGAGTTTTTGCTGTGTCTCCATCCGCCCCTGGTCGTTATACCCCGTGGTAGCATTGCCGTATTCATCGTAATTTACGCGCCACCTCACCAACTGCAAGGCCTTATCGGCGTTGAGGTGCTGCTGCCCCTTTTGAAGGTCGATGCCCTCGGCCGGCACATACATCCGCGTCGGCACATAGAAGTCCACGCCGCCGATGGCGGTGATAAGCCGCTTAAACCCGTTATAGTTCACCACCGCGGCATACTGCGGCTGGAAGCCGATCAATGTGGCGACCTCTTTCTTCAGCTGGGCAATGCCCGGTTCGTCTACATTGTTCCTCTGAATATACGCGCCGTTGATCTTTTTGAGAGAGCGGGTGGCACTGGGGATATATGTGTCGCGCGGGATGGATAACACATAACATGTCCCCTGCTCGGTATCGAGCGTTGCGACCATCAGCGTGTCGGTCAACCCTTCGTTGACGCCCGCGAGCAGGAAGGTAAATATGCCCTTGCGTTGGACATATTCCGGCTGGGGGGAAGGCTCGGTCTCATCGCCGCCGGATGGGGTCGGAGCGGGCGAAGCGCCGGACGGCAGCGAATCGGACGGAGAAGGGTTATGGACGACAATGGGCGTCTCTTCCGGCGGGCGAATCCACGCGCGTACGGCAATCGCCGCCACCATCCCAAGCGCCAGCACCGAAGCCCCGGCGATAATCGCAATTCTCACGGCTAAACGCCGTTTGCCCCACCACGCGGTAAAGCGGTAAAGGAGGCGGTGAAGAGGGCCGCCTTCAGCCCGTTTGGGCGCGTCAGGTTTCTTTGACTTGGGTTCTTTACCCACGCGCCTCCCCGAATAGGGGCGCTTAAACATTGCCATTCTCCCACTTTCTTTCTATCCAATAAAGCGCTTCACCAGTAAATTGATCCTCAGGCCGCCCGTTTTCACGGACAAACCGCAGTGTTTCACGCAGACCAAGAGCCAACGCCTGGTCGAGATCGGTATAAAGCAAACCCCGGATATCCGCAAGCCCTGGGTAAGCGGCGCGAAACGGATCGGCCATGTCGGCAATAAAGAGGATTTTCTCCAGCACTGTCATTCCGGCACGGCCTGTAGCGTGCCACCGGACGGCCGAAACGAGTTCCTCATCGTATCCCAGTTCCCCTGCGAACGCCGCGCCGGTCAGCGCATGGTAAACATTGGGGACCGTTTCTCCCCACTCAGACGGCAGTATACCATAATACCGCAGCAATTGCAACTGGTCAGGGGCTTCTTTTGTCATATCATGCAGCAATGCCGCACTGCTTGCCGCCTCCGTGTCCGCGCCCCACCGCGCCGCCATGCAGACGGCGACGGCCTCCACCCCCAGCGTATGCAGCACACGGCGGGGAGAAAGGCGCTCCCGCAGCAGGCTAAGCAACTCCTCACGGCTTGGGGCAGCCATACAATTCTTCCCTTCGGATATACTCCCAAACGGCCGGCGGGACGTTCTCCCGGCCTAACCCTTGCGCGAGCAGCGCCCGCACCTCGGTGCTGGAAACAGGGCAGATTTCCCTGGAAAATGTATAAGGCTCGGTGAACCTCCGCAAATCATCCGCTCGATACCATCCGCCAAGGGAGTCCCGCATATCGGAGCCCATCAGCAGCCACAGCGTATCAGGCTTATAGCGTTCCCGCAGCATCATCACTGTATCGATGGTATATCTCGCGCCGCCTATAAGCTCAAAATCGCTCACTTCGGTATCAGGCAGCCCCTCCGCCGCCAAACGGCTCAAGGCCAGACGGTGCGCAACGGAGGGCGTACTATCGGGCAAAGCCTTATGCGGCGGGTTGCCGGACGGCATCCAGATCAGTTTCCCGGGGCGCAACGCCTCAAGCGCGTTCCGCGCCAGCATGACATGCCCATTGTGCGGCGGGTTGAAGCTGCCGCCGTATAATGCCAGTGTCATGTCAGCCCCTCCAACAGTTTGCGCAATGCTATCCCCCTATGGGAAACGGTATTCTTCTCCTCCGGCGGTAGTTCTGCCATGGACAGCCCTTTCTCCGGCAGGAGGAAAATCGGGTCATACCCAAACCCGCCGTCCCCACGCGGCGTAGGCAGAATCTCCCCCTCACACCGCCCCTCGGCCAAAACCTCGCGCCCGTCGGGGTAAAGTAGAACGAGCTGACAGACAAAGGCGGCTCGGCGGCCGGCCTTTCCCTCCATTTGACGCAGTAAGAGGGCGATTTGCTCCGCCGGGTCTGTCAGCCCGCCGTAAACCGCCGACCAGACCCCCGGCGCGCCGTCCAGCGCGTCCACGCACAGCCCGGAATCGTCGGCCAGTGATGGCAATCCCGTCGCTTTCATCGCCGCTTGGGCTTTGATGCGCGCGTTCTCTAAGAACGTCGTGCCCGTTTCCTCAGGGACCTCTGCAATTCCGCAGTCGGCAAGAGTTTTAATCTGAATGCCCGCAGGCTCCAAAAGGCGCGCGAACTCGCGCGCCTTGCCATTGTTGTGCGTGGCTAAAACGACGGCTTGCATAGAATCCCTCCCATAGCGCTTATGCGTGGGCTGTGCAATACGCATCATTCCAAAGCTGTGCTTCGATATACGTGTACTTTTCCGCTATTTCACGCATAAAATCGTCTATTGCACCTTCATGCCCTTTAACGGCATCCAATAGCATTTCCTTTGTATACATAGTTAGCTCTCCGCTTTTTCTAAGCGTCGCGTTGCTGTCTCCCAATGTAAAGCTGATACAATCAGACGGTATATCCCTTAACTTGAATGTCCAGATCGTCCCATTCCCAAACCAACCATCAAGGTACTCGCTGCCTTGCAGCACAAAAGACAAAGGGTGCCTCTCCTTAGGTTTGCCGCCGAGGGAAACAAACATGTCATAGAGAACCTCGTCTGTTTTCATTCTGCGGGGATAATAGTTTTCAAAATCCGCAAACCGGTAAAAGGCAGTAGTCTCTGGGTTCTCGGCAGCCATTTTATAGGCCGTTGAAAAGGCTTCTTCTTTCGGCAGCCTGCAAATATTCATAAACGGCACACAGCTAGGGTGACAATAATGCACAAGACATAATTCATCAATATCAATCATACTCCGATTCCCCTCCTACACAATAGCCTCCACAAACCCCACCGGGTCAAACGGCGCAAAGTCACTAAGCTGCTCTCCCAGCCCCACCCATTTGACCGGTACGCCCGTCTCACGGGCGACGGCAAGCGTAACGCCGCCCTTGGCGGTGCCGTCCAGCTTGGTCAGGATGATACCTGTCAGCCCGGCTACTTCCGAGAACCCCTTGACCTGTGCCAATCCGTTTTGCCCGGTCGTCGCGTCCAGTGTCAGCAGCGTCTCGCGGGAACAGCCCGGCAGTTCGCGGTCGAGGACACGGCTGATCTTGTTCAGCTCGTTCATCAGGTTTTGCTTGTTTTGCAAGCGCCCCGCCGTGTCGCAAAGGACAATGTCCACCCCCCGCGCTTTGGCGGCGTTGACGGCGTCAAACAGCACGCTGGCGGGGTCGGCTCCTTCTTGCTGGCGGATGATGCCGCATCCGGCGCGTCCGGCCCATATCTCCAACTGGTCGGCGGCGGCGGCGCGGAAGGTGTCGCCCGCGCAAAGGAGCACCGTCCTGCCTTCCCCGGTCAGCCGCGCGGCCAGTTTGCCGATAGAGGTCGTCTTGCCCGCGCCGTTGACCCCGGTCACCAGCACGACCGACGGGCGGGTTTTGAGGTCCATATCGCGGCTGCCCGCGCTTTCGAGCAGCTCCGTCAACTGCCCGCGCAAGACGGCGCGCGCGTCCTGCCGCAGCTTGACGCTCTCTTTTTTGCACCGCTTCCGAAGCTCCTCGACGATCTCACAAGCTAGATAAGCGCCCGCGTCGGAGAGGATGAGCGCCTCCTCCAACTCGTCGTAAAACTCGTCGTTGACCTTTTCCCCCTCGACGAACAGCCCGCCGAGTTTGCCTTTAAGTCTGTCGAACAGCCCCATCGCTGTATTGCTCCCCTTCCTGTACATCCTGTTCATTGCCGCTAAAGTCCGGCCGCAGGAGAATAAGTACCGTGACGAGGAGGACGACAAAGATGATTGCGATGATCGTCTGTTTTCTCCTCAACGGTTTGTTCTCCACATGCAAGACTCCCCGCAATGCCCGCAGCCGTTTGCCCCGCCTCACTTTTTTATGCTTAATCTGCTCTACATAATGGAACTTCACATCAGACCGGCATGTGCTGCAAAGGTCGCCGTCCCAGCTTCCCGTTTTTCCACACTTTTGACAACGTGCCATCCGCGTTTCCCTCCCACTTCCATTTCTATGTATCCTTGACCAGCAGTTCCAATCAATCCGCGTAGCTGTCTTCCACATCTTCCAGCCGCAGGCTTATTACCTTGCTCACCCCTGGTTCCTGCGCCGTCACGCCGTATAGCATCCCCGCCTGCTCCATCGTGCCGCGGCGGTGAGTGACGACGATGTATTGCGCTGTTTGCGCGAAACGCTTTAAGTACGAAGCGAACCGCCCCACGTTGACGTCGTCGAGGTCGTGGTCGATCTCGTCCAGTACGCAAAACGGCGCGGGGCGTACCTTAAAAATGGCGAAATACAGCGCGATGGCCGACAGCGATTGCTCACCTCCCGACAGCAGGGAGATGGAGCGCAATTTTTTCCCCGGTGGCTGTGCCTTGATTTCCACGCCGCTCTCCAGGATGTCCACGCCGTCGTCCAGCTCCAGCGCGGCCTCGCCGCCGCCGAAGATCTCCACGAAGGTTTCGGAGAATTTTTGCGCGATTTGCGCGAACTGTTTAGCAAAAATGCCCCGCATTTCCCCGGTAATTCGCTCAATGATGCCGTCCAGCTCGTCTTTGGACTGCTGCGCGTCCGCCCGCTGCTCGGTCAGGTAACGGTAACGCTCGCCCACGCTCTCATACGCCTCGATCGCGCCTAGATTGACGCTGCCAAGCGCGTTGATCTCCCGCTTCAGTTCGGCGGCGCGGCGCTGGGCTTTCGCGGCGCTTTCCATCGGCGAGCGCAGTTCCTGCGCCTTGGTGACGGTCAGCTCATACTGTTCCCACAGGCGGGAGACCAGCGCGTCTTCCTCTTTCTGCGTGGTCAGCAGGCTGTTTTCCAGTTTGTCGGCGGCGCGGGAGAGCGCTATGTTCTGTTCCGCGCCGTCTTTGGCTTTGCGCCCGGCCTGTACCCGCCCGGCTTCCAGCACCCTCTGCTTGTCCGCCGTCGCGTCCATTGCCGCGCGGCTTTGCCGGATTGCCTGCGCCAACCCGTCGATTTCCTTGCCGCGCTCTTCGCAAAGGGCCCGCAATTCCTCCCCGCGCGTTTGGTAGCCCTCCAACGCGGCGGCGCGGCTTTCGCCGTCCATCGACAGGTCGCGCCCGCGCTCTTCCAGCTCCTCCATCGCTCTCAGCACACCCTCGCGCTCCGCCGTCAGCGACGCCATGTGCTCCCGCAGGGCCGACTGGCGCTCCCGTAAGCCCTCACCCGAAATGTCCAGCGCACCGTGGCTTTCCGAAAGCGCGGCACTCTCCCCCTCCAGCCGCGCGATGGCGTCCGCATGACCTTCGATCTCCAACGTCCCGTTTTGCCGCTCGGCATCCATCTCCGCGAGGCGTTTGTCGATCTCCGCAAGCTCATGATCGCACAGCGCTTCCGCGTCTTCCAGGTTTTTCAGCAGCGCGGCGCGGTGGCGCTCTTCGGCGGCCAGACCGGAAGCGTCCTCCTGCGCCTGACGGCGTTCGCCTTCCGCCACTTCCAAGTCATACTGCGCCACCTTAAAGGCCCGTTCGGCCTCCTCAAAGCGCTTGCCCGCCTCGGCGGCCTGCCCGGCCAGCGTTGACAGCTCCGCTTCCAGCCGCTCCAGCTCGTTTTTGCGCGACAGGATGCCAATTCTTTTGCCCACACTGCCGCCGGTGATAGCGCCGCCCGCATTGACGACCTGTCCGTCCAGCGTGACGACGCGCACCCGCTGTTCCAGCGTGCGCGACAGCGCGATTGCTCCGTCCAGTGTGCGGCAGACGACGGTGCGCCCGAGGAGGTTGCGGACGATGCCGCGGTACTGCTCTCCGCAGTCCACCAGCCTGGAGGCTAACCCCAGCACCTCGCCGCCCATCTCGGGGACGTCTCCCCACTCCCGCCCGTCAACGGACGTCAGCGGCAGAAAGGTGGCGCGGCCGCCTTTGCGCTCTTTTAAGAGGTTGATGGCCGCCTTTGCGTCCCCCTCGGAGGAGACGACGATGTTCTGCAACGCCGCACCCAGCGCGATCTCGATGGCGACGGCGGTTTCGTCCCCTGTGCGGATCAGTCCGCTCAACACGCCGTGCAGCCCCGGCAGCTTGCTGTTCATCACCATCGCGACGGCGTGGTTCCCCTCGTATTCCTTCTCCAAGTCGCTCAGCAAAGCAAGGCGCGATTGCTTTTCGTGCAGGCTCCGGCGCAGATTTTCAGCGCTGTCCCGCGCCTCCGCCAGCTTGTGCGCCCGCTGTTCGGTACGCAAGGTATACCCCTTGAGTACATTGTCCAGCTCGCTTATCGTCTCTTGCGCTTCTCCCAGCTTTTTCTGCGTAAAGTCCAGACGGTTCCGCGCTTCTGTCAGCGCTTCCCCGCTTTTGTCCTTCTCCGCCAAAAGAGCCTGGCGGCGGGCGGCCTGTTCGCCGCGGCGGGCTTCCAGCGCCGTCAGGCGCAATCTGCTCTCGCCCAGCGCGGCCTGCGCCAACGCGGCTTGCGCCTGAAGCGCGCCGGCCTGTGCCGACAAATCGCCTGTCTGTTCGGCTAATCTTGTTATCTCCAGCGCCAGCTCCGAAAGCGCCAGCTCCTCGGCTTTGAGAGCTTCCTCGATCCCAGCCCGCTCGGCAAGCCGTTCTTCCCGCTGTTTTTGCAGAGCTTCCGCGCGTTCGTCGTGCCGCTCGGCGGCAAGGGTCAACTCCTCCCGCAGCCGTTCTACATGCTCAATGTCGTTTTGATACACCTTCAAGCCGCTCTCCGCCTCGGCGCGCTTGCTTTCCAGTTCTGATAAATCCTCACGCGCCGTTTCGGCGGCCTGCGCCAGCTCCAAAGACTCCCGCTCCATACGCTCCATATCGGCATACAGCGCGTCCAACTCGGCTTTGCTCCGCTCAAAGCGCTCCTTTGCTTCCCGGAACTGGTCGTTTTGTTTGTCCTTGCCGGAGCGTATGGTTTCGATCTGATGCAGCCAGAGATTGATATCGATGCCGCGCAGCTCGTCGCGAAGCAGCAAAAACCGCCGCGCCGTTTCGGCCTGTTCGCGCAGCGACTCGACCTGCGGCTCCAGCTCGCCAATCTTATCCGAGACCCGCAGTAGATTCTGCTCGGCGGCGGACAGCTTGCGCTGCGCTTCCTCCTTACGGCTGCGGTATTTGGCTATCCCGGCGGCCTCTTCAAAGACGCCACGCCGGTCGGCGGGTTTTTCGGTCATGATGCGGTCAATCATGCCCTGCGCGATGATCGAATAGCCGCCCGGCCCCAGCCCGGTGTCCAGCAGCAGCGAGGTGATGTCTTTGAGGCGGACGGCGTTTTTATTGATAAAATACTCGCTCTCCCCGGAGCGGTACAGGCGGCGCGTCAGCGTCACCTCGTCTGAATCGGAGGCAAAGGCGCGGTCTTCGTTGCCAATGGTCAGCGAAACCTCGGCAAAGCCCAAAGCGCCCCTGCGCTCCGAGCCGTGGAAGATGACCTCTTCCATCTTCTTCTCGCAGCGCATGACGCGGGCATTCTGCTCTCCCAAGACCCACCGCACCGCTTCCGCGATATTGCTCTTACCGCTCCCGTTAGGCCCTACGACGGCAGTGACCCCGTCCGGCACCGTGAGGTCAACGCGGTCGGGGAAGGTCTTAAAGCCTTGTATGGATATGGATTGTAAGGTTCCCAGACCGCGCTCACCTGCCTATTGTATAGTTTGAATACAGCCAGTCTATAAGGAGTTTCTGTTCAGCGCCTTCTCCGCCGCTTCCATCTCCGCCTGTTTTTTGCTGCGTCCCGTACCCCGCGCGACGGAACGGCCGTCTATGAACACTTCCACTATAAACGTCTTCTTATGATCCGGGCCGCTCTCGCTTACCGTGCGGTACTCCGGCCCCGGCTTACCCTGCCCCTGCAAGACCTCCTGCAATCTGGATTTCGCGTCACGTACAGGCACAGCCGGCGGGCGGCTGAACACCGCTTCCCCGACCATTTTACGGCAAGGCTCCCACCCTCCGTCCAAGTACATCGCGGCCAAAACCGCCTCAAACGCGTCGGCGAGGATAGAATCCCTCGCGTCCCCGCCGTCGGCTTTTTCTCCGCGCCCCAAGCGGAGCAAATCGCCCAGCCCCAAACGCCTGGCGGCGGCGGCAAGGCTCTGCTCGCAGACATACCCCGCCCGCAGTTTGGTCAGCTCTCCCTCCGGCATGTCGGGATGCCCGCTATATAAATACTCCGCCGCGATAAGCCCCAGCACGGCGTCGCCTAAAAATTCCAGCCGCTCGTTATACGGTGTTTTAGGCCGCTCGTTGGCATACGAGCTGTGCGTCAGCGCCGTCTCCAGCAGAAACGGGTCTTTGAACGCGTACCCCGCAATGGTCATGCCGGGTTATCTTCCGCTGTGAAAGCGGCTATGCTTTCCGTAATCGCCGGGATCGCGTTCCCGGCGGCGAAATCCCGCGCCTGGCGGATGGCGTTTTTCATCGCCTTGGCGTTGGAGCTTCCATGCGCTTTGATGACGGGTTTTTGCAGGCCCAAAAGGGGAGAGCCGCCCGTTTCGGTGTAGTCCAGCGTTTTTTTGAAAGCCCGCAGCCCGTCCTTGACAATCAGCGCGGAAATTTTGGTTAGGGCATTTTTATAGAAAAGGCCCTTAAGTGTGTCGGCGAAAAACAGCCCCACACCCTCCATCGTCTTGAGAAAGATATTGCCCGCGTAGCCGTCGCTCACGATCACGTCGGCCGCGCCGAACGCCGCGTCGCGCCCCTCAATGTTGCCTATAAACTGTATGACCCCCCTGCGCCCCGCTTCGGAGAGCAATGGGTAAGCCTCTTTGAGCAGCTCCGGGCCTTTGGTCTCCTCGGCGCCGATGTTGAGCAGCCCGACGCGCGGGGTCTTGATCCCCAGCGCTTTCTGCGCGTAAAGCGAGCCCATGGTCCCGAATTGCAGCAGATATTCCGGCTTGCACTCAAGGTTCGCGCCGCAGTCTATCAAAATCGCGCCGCCCGCCTTTGTCGGGACGATGGGGGCTAGCGCCGCCCGCTTGACGCCTTTGATGCGTTTTACCGTCAGGATTGCCCCCGCCAGCAGCGCGCCGGTGTTGCCCGCCGACACGAAAGCGTCGCCCTCCCCGGCGGCCAGCATCCTCAGCCCCACCGCCATCGACGAGTCGGGCTTCTCTTTGCCGCTTGCCGCCGGGCTGTCGGTCATCTCCACCACCTGCGAGGCGTGAGAGACGGAGACGCCTTTGGGCAAATCGTTATGCCCGTGCCCGCGCAGCGCGGTTAAAATGTCCTCACCGCGCCCTATCAATGTCACTTCTACGCCAAGTTCTTCCGTTGCCTGTATCGCGCCTAACACGATTTCATGGGGGGCGTTGTCCCCCCCCATCGCGTCTACGAGGATGCGCATAGGAAAGCCTCCAATGTTTGCAGCGCCCTTGCCGATAAGCGCCTGCATTTTTCCTGCTTATCCCTTACCATCTGATGTTCCGGCAGGGGAGGGAGCAGTCCGAAATGGATCTTCGTTGGTTGAAAAGGGTCATTTGCCGGGTTGGAGATATAGGCCGCCAGCGCGCCGATGGCCGTTTCGCGGGGGAAAGCCCTTTGGAGCCCGGCCGCCAGCCCCGACGCCACGGACTCGATATACCCCTCCACACCGGTGATTTGCCCGGCGAACCGCACTCTCGGGTCACGGATGGCCCCGTACCGGCTGTTTAAGAGCCGGGGCGAGTCGATATAGCTGTTGCGGTGCATGACGCCGTACTGTAAGAACTCCGCGTTTCGCAGGGCGGGGATTATCGAAAAGACGCGTTTCTGCTCCGGGAAGGTCAAATGCGTTTGAAACCCTACCATATTATACACCGTCCCGGCGGCATTGTCACGCCGAAGCTGTAAAACGGCGTAAGCCCCCTTGCCGGAGGAGGGGTCGCGCAACCCGATCGGGCGCATGGCGGAGAAGCGCAACGTATCCGGTCCGCGCCGCGCCATGACCTCAACGGGCATACATCCCTCAAAGACACGGCTGTCCTCAAACCCATGCACCGGGGCCTCTTTGGCGACGGCAAGCTCCTCGCGGAAGAGGAGATACTCTTCCTTCGACATCGGGCAGTTGATATAATCCGCGTCGCCGCGCCCGTACCGCGCGGCCTCGTAAGCATAGCGCATGTCGATACTCTCGGCGGCAATTAAAGGCGCGGACGCGTCGTAGAAGGACAAGGCTTGTCCGCCGCCTAAAAAGGCTTGTATGTCTGCCGCCAACGCACCGTCGGTCAGCGGGCCGGTCGCAATGACGGCCTGTCCCTCTTTGGGGATGCTCATAGCCTCGCCCGCCTCGACGGTGATCAGCGGGTGGGAGCGGATGGCGCCCGTCACAGCCTTGGAAAACGCCTCCCGGTCAACCGCCAGCGCTCCCCCGGCGGGGACGCGGGTTTGGTCGGCACAGCGCAGGATGAGGCTGTTTAAGCGGCGTAATTCTTCTTTGAGAAGCCCCGCCGCGTTCTCCAAACGGTCGCCGCGCAGGGAGTTGGAGCAGACCAGCTCGGCAAAATCATCAGACCGGTGCGCGGGCGAGCGGCGGAGAGGCTTCATCTCTACCAGCGTGACCGGCTCGCCGCGCTCCGCGCACTGCCAAGCCGCCTCACAGCCGGCAAGCCCGGCTCCGATGACGGTGGTCACTTTGCGCTTTTTTTTGCGGGCGTCTTTTTTGTCACGGTAGTCTTTTTCTTCGCGGAAGTCTTCTTTGCCGCAGCGGGTTTCTTTGTTGTGGCGGTTTTTCTTTTGGCAGCCGGTTTTTGATCTGTGCCGGACGCCTCTTCTTTCTTCTTGTACCCGCGGTTTTCCTCCGGCACAAACGACTTGCAGTCTGGATTCTCGCAGATGGGGACTTTTTGATAACGCACGCGGAAGAGGGTCTTGCCGCAGTCGGGGCAGTTGGTCTTCTGTGGCGTGTCCCATGTCATGAAGGAGCATCCGGGGTGTTTCTCACAGCCGTAATATGAATATCCTTTTTTGGACTTTTTTTTCAAAATCGTCCCGCCGCAAAGCGGGCACGCGCCGTCGGCGGGCGTGCTGAGCGGGCGGGTGTTTTTGCAGTCAGGGTAGCCGGTGCAGGCAATATAGCGCCCAAACCGTCCCATTTTAATGGCCATCGGCTTTCCGCAGAGGTCGCAGATCTGATCGGTCGGCTCGTCGGGGATGCGAATCCGCCCGTTTTGCAGGTCGGCCTCCGCGTCGTCCCGCGTTACGGAAAAGGCGTCATAGAAGGTCTTGAGCATGGACTTCCAGTCTTTTTTCCCCTGCTCGATCTCGTCAAGGCTCTCCTCCATATGCGCGGTAAAAGCCACATCGACAATATAAGAAAACCTGTCCTTCATATACCCGGTCAGCACCTCGCCCAGCGGCGTGGGGCGCAGCTGCTTGTCCTCCCGCAGCACATACTCGCGGTCGGTGATGGTGGAAAGGGTGGGGGCATAGGTGCTGGGCCGCCCGATACCCTGTTCCTCCATCGCGCGAATCAGCGTCGCCTCGGTATACCGCGCGGGAGGTTTGGTGAAGTGCTGGGCGGGCACGGCATCCAAAAGGGATAGCGGCTCGCCTTCGGAAAGTTGCGGCAGGGACGCTCCCGGTTCCTCGCGGCCATAGTCATAGACGGCGGTAAACCCGGCAAAGACCTGTGTGGTATGGTTGGCGCGGAACACCTCGCCGGCCGACACGCTGTCGATGGTCAGCAGGTCATAGATCGCGCTTTGCATCTGGCAGGCTAAAAAGCGGCTCCAGATGAGTTTGTATAATTTATATTGCTCGTCGTTTAAGCTGCCGCGCACGGCTTCCGGCGGCAGTTCGATGTGGCTGGGACGGATGGCTTCATGAGCGTCCTGCGCGTTGCCCTTGGATTTGTAGACGCGGGGAGACGCGGGAAGATACTCCTTGCCGTAGCGCGAGCCGATAAATGAGCGCGCGTCGGCAACGGCTTCGTCGGAGAGGCGGAGGCTGTCGGTTCGCATGTAGGTAATCAGGCCGGTCAGCCCGTGCCCTTCGATCTCTATCCCCTCATACAATTGCTGTGCCACGGCCATGGCGCGGCGCGGCGACAGCCCGAGGCGGCTCGACGCCTCCTGTTGCAGCGTCGAGGTGGAAAACGGCGGGGCGGGGGAACGCTTCTTTTCGCTGTGCGTCACCGATTTGACCGAAAAGGGGGCGTTTCTGATCTTTTGGAGGATGGCGCTGGCCGCCTCTTCGTTGGAAATCTCCGCCTTTTTGCTCCCCTCGGGCCCAAAATACGCCGCCTCAAACTCTCCCGCGCCTTTGACACGGCTCAATGTAACGGTGATCGACCAATACTCCTCCGGCACAAACGCGCGGCGTTCGGCTTCGCGGTCAACGACCAGGCGCGTCGCCACCGACTGCACCCGTCCCGCCGACAGCCCGCTTTTGATCTTGCGCCACAGCAAAGGAGAAATCTCATAACCCACGATGCGGTCGAGGGCGCGGCGGGCCTGCTGGGCGTCCACCAGCGGATAGTCGATGCCGCGCGGGGAGTTGATGGCCTTTTGGACTTCCTTTTTGGTGATCTCATTGAACGCCACGCGGTGTACGGCGCTGTCGTTCAGGCCGAGCAGTTCTTTGACATGCCATGAGATGGCCTCACCCTCGCGGTCGGGGTCGGTGGCAAGATAGACGCTTTCGCTTTTGTCCGCCGCCGTTTTGAGTTTCTTGATGGTGTCCTCCTTGCCCTCGATGGGGACATACCGCAGGACAAACCCTTCGTCGATGCCCTTGCCGCTTTTAGGCAGGTCGCGCAAATGGCCCATGGTGGCCATGACGGTGTATTCCTTGCCCAAATATTGCCCGATCGTCCGCGCTTTGGCGGGCGATTCCACGATAATCAGTTTTGACATTCTGTCCCTCCGGTTTATGTCAGGTTTAATGTATATCTCCGGCCCGGCATCTGCGCCACGATCCCGTCCAGCTCCAGCATGGTCAGCTCGCTCAATACGAGCGGGGCGGGCAGTCCGGTGATTTCGATGATTTCATCCGCTACCATGGCGTTTTTGGCGATGGCGAGTAAAATCCGCTGCTGGTCGGGCGAGTGGCCTTTGACGCGCTCCGTCAGGTCAATGACTGTAACAGGCTGTGTATCATTTTCCGGCAATGCCTTCTCGTCCGCGGATGGCTTCGGGAGCCGGGGCATGTACCGGGGCGGCCGCGGCGCGGCCATGGTTAGCTTATGTGGGAAAAGCGCCTGATATTCGGAGCAGACATCCTCGGCCCGCGCGGCTAAAATGGCTCCCTCGCGGATGAGGCGGTGACAGCCCTCCGACTCCCGGCTGTCGATGCCGCCGGGCACGGCAAAGACGTCACGCCCCTGCTCCAGCGCGTGCGACGCGGTGATCAGCGCACCGCTGCCCATGGGAGCCTCCACCACCATAACGCCCAGCGACAGGCCGGACATGATGCGGTTGCGGGCCGGAAAGTGCGGCCCTTCGGCGCGCGTCCCGGGCGGGTATTCCGAGAGAAGGAGCCCCGCCGCAATGACGTCCTCATATAATTCGCGGTTTTCCGCCGGATAGACCACGTCGGTCCCGCACCCCAGCACGGCGACGGTGGGCTTGCCCGCCCGCAGAGCACCCAGGTGCGCCGCCGCGTCCACGCCCTTCGCCAGCCCCGATACAATCAGCATCCCGCTCATCGCGAGCTGATAGCACAGCTTCAGCGCCGCGTTCTGCCCGTAGGCGGTGGGGTTGCGCGTACCGACGACAGCCAGGGCCGCTTCCTCGTCGATGGAGGGGAGCTGCCCCTTATAGTAGAGCACGCAGGGCGGCGCGTGCAGGGCGCGCAGCCGCTCGGGATAGGATGCGTCCTGCATGGTGAGGATGCGCGTGTTGGCACGGTCGCACAGCTCTAAGATGCGCTCGGCGCGGTCGGTGGATTTATTTTGCAGCTCTTTGAGCGCCTGCTCCGGCAGGTCGGCGGCTTCCCGCCACTCATCCTCTCCGGCGAAAAAGACGTTCTCAGGGCTGCCCAGCGCGTCGATCAGGGCCGCGGCGCGCGTCTGGCCCAACCCCCGCATGGAGGAAAGCCAAAGCCAGTATTTCAATGCCGACATTTACTCATCTCCCAGCATAGAATCGCCGCCGCCGCCGCGACTCCCAGCGATTCGGCCCGGCCCGGCATGGGGATCGAGATGATCGCGTCCGCGCGGCTTTTCAGTTCGGGGCTGACGCCCTGCCCCTCGTTGCCCAGAGCGACGACGCAGTCTTTTGGAAATACGGATACGGCAGGCCCGTCTATGTCCGCCACCATCAGCGGCAGCGTACTCTCCGCGTTCCCCACAGGAAGCCGGAACACCGCGCCCATCGAAGCCCGGACAGCTTTGGGCGAAAACGGGTCGGCACAGCCGGGGAACAGCAGCACGCCGTCCAGTCCGAACGCTTCGGCGGTGCGGAGGATGGATCCGACATTGCCGGGATCCTGCACGCGGTCGAGAAGCAGCCAGCGGCCGCTTCGCGGCGCGGGGGGCGGCGCGGGGATGGGGCATACGAATAATACGCCTTGCGGGGTCTCCAGCGGCGAGATTGCTCCCATCAGCTCTTTGGGTACGGTTATGACCTCCGTATCCGATAAGGCCGGCGGCGATATGCCCTCGGTGAAGACCGCCTGTGCGATGCGAACGCCGCTCCGAAGCGCGTCGTCCAGCAGTTTGCGCCCGTCGGCGAGGTACAGGCCCTGTTCACGGCGGTACGCCGCGTCGGCGCCCAGACGCCGGATATGCTTGACCAGCGGGTTTTGGCGGGAAGTAATCAACATGTTACGACCCCAATAACGCCTTTACGCAGTCGCGGGCCATTTCGCTCCGCGCCACCGTGTCCGGCGTAAAGGAGCCGCCGCGGTCATAGTAGGGGCGCTTGACCAGCGCGTACATCGGCTCAAAGGTAAAATACAGCTCCTCCATCACCGAAACGCCGGCCAGCGGAATCAGTTCGGGCAGGGGGCCAGCGGAGGGCAGTCCCAGCTCTTCGGCGGTGTAAAAGATCATGATGTTTTCTTCCAGCGCACCGATCATGCTTTCGCCGATGATAAAGAGGCTGTATTCCTCACCAATCATTCCAATCTGGAAAAGCTGCCATCCGGCCATGGTTTGCTCACTAATCTCGCCCAGGTACAGGACGCTGTAGCCGAGGTTGGTCACGCTATCCACATGCTCCGCCCAAAACCCGCTCAGCGCCTCCCCCTGCATATCGGACACCGGCTGCTCAGACGCGACGATGAAGACAAAGTCCGTTTCTTCTCTTGTGACAGCAGAATAGATGGAGAAGGCGGCGACAAGGACGGCAAACGCCACAACAATGGTGTGTACCCTGTAGTGGTACCAGAAAACATTGGTCAGCCAGTATAAAATCCCCCTGCCGGCTTCGGGCTGTCCCAAAGGGGCTGTTTCCTGGACCGTGTTTTTTTCCACCGGCTCTTGGCAATGGAGGCAGATGCTCGTCTGCCCGGACAATGCCCTGCCGCAATTCTGGCAATACGTCATCATAACCGGCAGACCCTCTTATTCTATCGGTTTCATGGTGGGGAAAAGCAGCGCGTCGCGGATCGACGGGCTGTCGGTCAGCAGCATGACCAGCCTGTCTACGCCCAGACCGACGCCGCCGGTCGGCGGCAACCCGTACTCCAGCGCCAGCAGAAAATCCTCATCGGGAATTTGCGCCTCTTCATCCCCGTCTGCGCGGAGCGCTGACTGACGCGCAAAGCGCTCGCGCTGATCGATCGGGTCGTTGAGCTCAGAAAAACCGTTTGCCACTTCCCGCCCGAAAATAAACAACTCAAAGCGGTCTGTGAAGCGAGGATCATCGGGACATCTCTTGGCAAGCGGCGATACTTCCACCGGATGGCGGGTGATGAATGTCGGTTCGAGCAGTGTCTTTTCCACTCTTTGATCGAAGCAGTCAAACAATACCTCGCCCCAAGCGGCGGCAGGCTTGCTTTCAACGCCAATAGAACGCGCCGCCGCGTGGGCGTCCGCATCACTGTTTAAGGTATAGAAATCCAAGCCTGTCACCTCGCGCACGGCGTCGATCATATCCATCCGGCGCCAAGTGTCAGAGCATGGAATCGTTTTGCCGCCAAAGGTCAAATCCCCTTGAATCCCTGCCGTTTTGACCGCGTCCAAAATCATGCTCTGGGTGAGATCCATCATTTCATTGCAGCCGGCATACGCCTGATAATACTCAATAGAGGTAAACTCGGGGTTATGCGTCGAATCCATCCCCTCGTTGCGGAAGATACGCCCCATTTCATACACTCTTTCAAATCCGCCGACCACCAGCTTTTTCAACGGCAACTCCGTTGCTATACGCAAATACATATCGAGATTGAGCGCATTGTGCTTGGTCAGGAACGGGCGGGCGTTGGCACCCCCCGACGATGTGTTGAGGATAGGGGTTTCGACTTCCAGATAGCCCTGCGCGTCTAAAAAGGCGCGTATTCCCGATATGACGCGGCTGCGGACGGTGAACACCTTGCGGGATTCCTCGCTCATAATGAGATCGAGATAGCGCTGGCGATAGCGCGTCTCGTCGTCGGTCAGGCCGTGGAATTTCTCCGGCAGCGGGCGCAGGCTTTTGCTGAGAAGCTCTATTGTATGGACATGCACCGAAATCTCGCCGCGCCGGGTGCGGAAGACGACGCCCTCCGCGCCGATGATGTCGCCGATGTCCCACTTCTTAAACGCCTCAAACGCTTCCTCACCCAGCTCGTCCACCTTGACATAGAGCTGTATGCGCCCTGAAACGTCGAGCAAATCGCAAAAAAAGGCTTTGCCCATGTCGCGCTTGGACATCTGCCGCCCGCAGAGGCGTACCGTCCGCCCTTCCAGCTCCTCAAATTTTTCTTTGACCTCCCCGGCTTGGTGGGTACGGTCAAAGCGCGTGGCGCGGTACGGGTCCAGCCCCGCCGCTTGAAGCGCAGAGAGCTTGTCCCGCCTGATTTGCAAAAGCTCGCTCAACTCTTGATGTTCCATGGCGATCCCTTCTCAAAACAGGGCGCTTCGCGCCCTGTTTTGGTTTGTTCAAACACTTATTTCAATGATGCGGTACCGTAGTTTCCCGGCGGGTACATCCACCGACAGCTCGGCGCCCGGAGCTTTTCCGACTAGGGCCTGCCCGAATGGGGATTCGTCGGAAATTCGGAATTCCATCGGGTTGGCTTCCTGGCTGCCCACAATGGCATACTCCTCCCGCTCGCCGCTGTCGAGATCCTCCACAATGACCCGGCAGCCGGGGCTGACCGTGTCGGTGGATATATGCCCGGTCTGGATGATAACGGCCCCGGCCAGGATGTTTTCGATCTCGGCGATACGGGAAAAGACCTTGCCCTGCTCGTTTTTTGCCTCGTCGTACTCGCTGTTTTCAGAGAGGTCACCGAATTTGCGCGCCTCCTTGATTTGGTCGGCGACTTCCGCCTCACGCACCGTTTTGAGGTAGCGCAGCTCCTCTTCCAGCTCGGAATAACGCTCCTGTGTCATTTTGAACTGTTTTTGCATGGCAACCATTCCTTTCGATACCATATGGCATCAAACAGTAGTGAAAGTATAGCGGGAAAGCGCGGGTTTGTCAACTGCGAATATTGACAGCGGTATCTCCGCGGGTCAGCCCCCTGATTCTGATGTCTCCCAAGGCGACCTGCCCGGTAGCCAAAAGAGCGGCCAGCATAGCGGCGTTGTCGCACCCGGCGGGCCAATCCTTCCACATCGAGCGCGGCGGCTCCAGCAGCGCGCCGTCGATAACCTGCCCGCCCGCCAAGGCGGGCGTCCCTCCGCTAAGGTTGATCACAAGGGAGCCGTCGCGCACATCAAGCGCCCGCGTTTGGGAGGGAGGCTCCCCAAACAGGATATATACGTCCCAAAAGCCGTCCGCCGCTCTGACCGGGCGCCCGGCGGCCGGGACGCCGCAGCGGCTGCGCAGGAGATAGCAGACCGCCCCGGTATCCTCCCCCGCGTCAATGTGGAATGTCTGCGCGGTGGAGGCGAGGGACTGCGCGGCGACCAGCAGCTCCGGGGTAGAGCGGTTGTTTATCAGCGACAGCCGGACGCGCCCCCACGGGACGCCCGCCTCTTCCACCGCGAACCGGCACAAGGACGCCGCAAGCCTGCGAAGCAGCGGGACGGGGCTGGACACGGCAAGCCCGCAGTGCGCCGGCAAGCCGGGGAACGGAAACCCCTTGGGCAGGACAACGCCCGCCGACCCGGAACTTTTTGCGGCGCGGAGCGCGCGGAAAGCCCTTTTGCGGAGTGTATCCTCCCGTATCCCCAGAGGCATATCGAGTGTGACGCTGATATACCGGGGTCTTTCACGTACGGCGACATGATGGCTCCCCCTCGGCCACCCGCGCCGCGCCGGGACAGTCACCGTTTCAAGCACAGCAAACATATAGTTCCCTCCCATAGCATTTGTATGGGAAGAAGTATATGAAAACAGGGAGAGATATAGAATACCGCTTAGCGG
Source organism: Oscillospiraceae bacterium (assembly GCA_031254195.1). Taxonomy (GTDB): domain Bacteria; phylum Bacillota; class Clostridia; order Oscillospirales; family UBA929; genus UBA929. Next base: position 68,890 of record JAIRUW010000031.1, on the reverse strand, counting down.
TAATTTAATTCAAGCAGCGCCCGCTGAAGCTGGCGGTCGAGCGTGGGGTCCATCGTGCTTATATACTGCCGCTCTTCTTCGGAAAGGACGACTTCCACATCGGGCATCAGGCCCGAGTCGGCGAGGCTAACCCCCTTGGAGGTGAAATATTCGCGGGTGGACAGATAGAGCCCCGAACCGTCCGACAGGCGGAAATACTCCTGCGCGTAGCCTTTGCCGCCGGTTTTTTCTCCTATAAGGACAGCCCACTCGTATTCATGGAGGCTGGCGGCAAACAGCTCCGCCGCGCTCACGCTGTTCTTGTCCATCAGCACCGCCATCGGCAGCTCTATACATTCGGGGCCGGATGTGCGTATATCGACGCTCCCGTCTTTATATCGCAGTGTAGCCAGTTCCCCCTCGGGCAGAAGATAATCTAATATGCGTTCCAGCACATTGAGCTTGCCGCCCGGATTGTCGCGTACGTCGAAAATCAAGCCGTCCACGTTTTCTTCCAAAAGTCCGCCGATTTTTTCGATAAACTCGTCGTCAACACGGTCGTCAAAGCTGGTGATCCTGATTACCCCAACCTTTCCGCCCGCCGTTTGGAGGATGCCCGCCATCACCCGTTCGCGCGTGACGGTGCGGCGCATCAGGTCAACCGTAAAGCTGCCGCCCCCCTCGCTCGGACGCGAAACGGTCAGCGTAACGGACGTATACGCGTCGCCGCTTATCGAGGCGACAGCGCCGTTGTAGCCTGTATCGGCGACAGCCATGCCGTTGACATGGGTGATGACGTCGCCCGTGCGCAGAGCGGCTTCCTCCGCCGGGGAGCTAGCCATGACCTCAACGATCCGTATGCCTTCCTCGCCGTCAGGCTCCACCCTTATGCCGACGCCGATATACTGGTTTCCCTGTGATTCCAGATACGCCCGGAAGGCTTCAGGGTCATAGTAGCGGGACCATTTGTCGCCGGTGTTTTTTACCATCCCGTCGATCGCGCCCTGTATCAGCACCTGCTTGTCCACCTCGCCGATAAAATTATTTTCGAGGTGGCTGAGAGCGGTATAGAAGGAGCCAAGCTCCTGCCGCTGTTTGCTGAACTCTTCCAGCTGCTGGTTAAGATTGAGCCGCACAAAGGAGAATGTGACGATATAGGTCACAAGCCCTGTCAGTGCCATCAGCACAACCGCCGTTATGATGTTTACACGTTTTTTCATGCTCTATCCCTTCTATTTGCCTGTCAATAGAGGTACGGGATCAACGTCCGTCCCGTTTTTCCTGATTTCAAAATGCAGATGGTTCCCGGTTGAAACGCCTGTGGAGCCTATATAGCCGATCACATCGCCGGCCCTTACCTGCTGGCCGACCTTCACCTTGGCAAAGCCGCTCAGATGCGCGTAGAGCGTCGCCTGGCCGCCGCCATGGTCTATGACGACATAGTTGCCGTAGCCGCCGCTCCTTGTCATGAGGATGATCTCCCCTCTGTTAGCCGCGACGATATTGGTTCCTTTGGGCGCAGGGATGTCGATGCCGGTGTGGTGCTTATTCACTTTATATACAGGGTGCTTACGCATACCGTGGCCACTGGAAATATTGGTATGCCCCGGCACCGGCCACATATACTCGCCGCCGACAAACTTGTTGTTTTTCTTCCTCAGCTCTTCCTGTATCTTTTTCCATTCCGCTTCCATATCTTCTATTTCTTTTTGGGCCTTCGCAATCCGCGCTTCCTCATCCTTCAGCTGCGCTTCCGCCTTAGCCATCCCCGCCAGGTATTCAACCATCATAGCGTCTGTTTCTGCCGACAGCTCGGCCAGTTCTCTCTGTGATTGAGACAGTTCCCGTTTGTGCTCGTTTTGTACCTTCTTATCCTCCTCAAGACGCGTAATCGTCTCCTCGATGGCAAGCCGCGACTCCAAAAGGTCCTCTGCCAGCTTCTGGTCGCGCGCCATAATCTCCCGCATGGCGTCCCAGCGTGTCAGAAAATCGGTAAGGCTCTCCGCTTGGAGCAGGATGCTCAAATAGGAGATCTCCCCCATGCTTTCCATCGCGCGGACACGCTGGATATAGAGCTCCTGAAGCTCGTTCTCCCGCGCCTTCGCCTCTTCCAGTTCCTGCTGGCGTTCATAGATGTCCGCGTTGAGCTGCGCGATCAGTTCGGCGGTCAGCTCCATGTCCAGCTCGACATTGGCAATCTGCTCGTCATACAGCATCTTGCGCTGCACCACATCCGCCTGAAGCCCCTTCAGCTCCTTGATTTGGGCCTGCGTCTTCTGCCGGTTTGCCCTCAACGCTTCCAGCTCTTTTTTCCTGTCATTGATGTCCTTTTGCGTGATAGAACCCTGCGCCTCGGGAGCCAACCCGGACAACCCCGCAATCAGGATGGGCAAAATCAGCATAGCCGCCAAGAAAATGGCGACGATCATCGCGATCCGTTTACGGTTGCGCTGCAATAAAATCACCTCTTTGTTACGTTCACCCCGCGGTGTTTCTCACGCTCTTAAATATTTCCGTATCGTCATGACGGAGCCGAAAATGCCCACCAAGAAGCCGGTCAGGACAAAGACCGCCAGAACGGGGAGCCATAGCTCGGAAAAGGGGGTCAACTGGACTTCGTCGAGAGCCGCTCCAAAACGGTCATACGCAAAAACCTGCGTAAAATATGCCAGGATTCCTGCCAGCAGACCGAGGATAAACCCTTCTATGACGAACGGCCAGCGGATAAACCCCTTGGTCGCGCCGACCACCCGCATAATGGCGATTTCCTCGCGCCGCTCGAAGGTGGCCAGTTTGATGGTATTCTGCATAATGAAGAGGGAGACGATCAGCAGCGATACGATCAGCACCAGCGACACCATCTGCACGACCTGCCGTATCGAGACCAGGCTGTTCAGCACCTCCCGCTCAATCCGCACATCGGCTACGCCCGACAGGCCCCTTAGTTTTTCAGCCGTATCATCGACATATTGCACATCTACGAGGTACACCTTGTATTTATGCCAGAAGGTGTCGGGCAGAATACCCTGCATCAGGACTTCTCCCATCTTCTCTCTGTAGGAGTTGTAGGTATCCTCACGGGAGACGAACTCCGCCCGCTGCACATTGTCGATCTCGCTGATGCGGCTGCCGACGCTGCGTGCCAGCGCGTCGGTCAGTGCCTCGTCAATATCGATGACAATCTCGCTGCTCTGCTCCAGCTCGGTAATCATCGCCTGCACATTGACGGCGACGAGAGTAAAGCTGCCCATAATCAGCAGGCAGGCGGTGATAACGCCCACCGCGGCAAAGCTGGAAAAGGCATGGAGGAAGATGCCCCTGAAGCCCTCCGTAAAATAATATCTAATGACGTATCTGTTCATTTGCCTGCTCCTGTTATACCCCGCGCGCGCCCGGCGGGCGTGGCGGGAAGTGGATTCCCTTTCACTGCCGGGCGGCGGGGCCGCTTGTAAAATACCCGCCTTGCTTATCGCTCACAATGCGCCCGCCGTCGATGGCGATGACGCGTTTGGCGAAACGGTTGACCAGCTCCCTCTCATGGGTGACCGCCAAAACCGTCGTGCCCAGCGCGTTGATGCGCTCCAGAAGCGTCATGATTTCGAGGGAGCGCGCCGGGTCGAGGTTGCCGGTCGGCTCGTCGGCGATGATGACCATCGGGTTGTTGATTAATGCCCGCGCGATGGCAACGCGCTGCTGCTCCCCGCCCGACAGCTCAAACGGCCGCCGCCGCGCCTTGTGCGACAGCCCCACAAGGTCCAGCACATACGGCACCCGCGCCTTGACTTCCCGGGGAGACGCGCCGACGGCGCGCATGGCAAAGGCCACGTTTTCAAAAATGTTCTTCTTCTCGATCAGCCTAAAATCCTGAAATATGACGCCCAGCGTCCTGCGCAGCATCGGCACCGCGCTCGGCTTGATGGTGTTGATGTTGTAGCCGTTGACCATGACTTTGCCCTCACTGGGGCGTATCTCCGAGGTCAGCAGCTTGATGATGGTCGATTTGCCCGAGCCGGACGGCCCCACTAAAAATACAAACTCGCCGTCGTCGATGCGCAGCGTCACGCCCTTGAGGGCCTTGGTGCCGTTGTCATAGGCCTTATATACGTCTACTAGCCTTACCGTAGGGGACCACCTCCCGAATCGCCGCCGGAAGCGGCAAGGTATCTGTGAACCATAAGCGCGACCTTGAACACCACCGCGTGGTCAAATTCGCGCAGATCGAGGCCTGTCAGCTTCTTAATCTTCTCCAGCCGGTAGACCAGTGTGTTGCGGTGGACAAAGAGCTTCCGTGAAGTCTCGCTGATGTTGAGGGAATTGTCAAAAAAGCAGAGGATGGTATCAAGCGTTTCACGGTCGAGGACGTCTATGCTGTTTTTCTTGAATATTTCCTGGAGAAACATCTCGCACATGGTGGTGGGCAGTTGGTAGATCAGCCGCCCCAGGCCGAGATTTTCGTAGGTGACGATGCTTTTGGCCGTGTCGAACACCTTTCCGACCTCGATGGCCACCTGCGCCTCCTTATAAGCGTTGGCAAGGTCTTTGATCTGCCGGGAGACCGAGCCGATGCCGATGACAGTGGACACCATCAGCTCGCTGCGCAGGGTGTCCTCAATGGCTATGGCCAGCTTGCGAAGATCGGCCGACGTGACGTTCCCTTCGACCTCTTTGACAAGCGCCGTCTCCCTCTCGCCCAGTGAAATGACAAAATCGCGGCGGCGGTCGGGGAAGAGCCCTTTCAGCACGTCAACGACGGCGTTATCGGTGTCGCCCGTCTGCCGCACCAACAGCACAGCGCGCGGGTTCAGCCCGTCAAGGCTGAGTTCGCGGCTTTTGATATAGATGTCGCCGGGCAGGACATTGTCGAGGATGATATGCTTGACAAAGGTTGCCCGGTCGTGCTTTTCGTCGTAGTAGTCCTTGGCGCTGTTGAGCCCGGCGGCGGCAATCCCGCACAGGCTTTGCGCCAAATCGTCCTCCCCTTGCACAAAGGCGGCGAACTCAAGGCTCGAGGAGGAGCAGCGCAGGGCTTTGAACGTATACCCTCGCGTACGGAAAGATCCGCCCGTCTCCAGCGCCGCGGCCGCAGAGTCCCAGCGGACGCCGATCAGCGACGGATCGGAGCAGGCTACGACAGCCCCGCCCTCGTCGATAACACCCAGCGCGCGGGGGGCGGACTCCTTCATCTCAACGATGGCGGACTGGAATATCTTGCCGGACACGCTTATCCCCCCTTTTAACCATTATATACTATACAGGGTTTTGCCCGGTTTGGCAAGCGTATGTTAACATAATTCATCATAAGTTAACAATATTATCAGCGAATAAGGCAAAACCGCTCTATATATAGGCAATTTTGCTATTACATGCACAAGATATTGAAATGCCGTTGCTAACTGTTATAGCGATATACTCCTGTGTGATCTATCCAGAAAAATCTGTTCTGATACAGTATATCTCGCGCTATAGGCCAATCCGACGCGGGGGCCGCTATGACGCAGTTTCCCGTTTTCCCGCTATATTTGCCATAACCTTGTTCCTCCAGCACATCCATCAGCCAAATGGAAAGGGATGAAAACTTCTTGTCGGTAAAAAGCACTCCGAGCGGATAGCTAGGGGGAACAGGGGTTGTATATGGTACAGGTTCCCGAAAATGAGTCACCCAACCATATTCATACCGCGCATTAAAGGTGATTTCGGTCCACCAGCCGTCTTGCGTGTAAGGATACCCGTCGATCTCAAGCACTCCCTTATAGCGCGGATCCGCAAACCATCTGTCTTGCAGCCAGCCATCTATGCGCACAGTCACCTCTCTTGTTTCAAGCGGAATAAACTCTCCTGTGTACTGTGCGTCCGCGCTGCCGCCCAACAGCACCTCAATCCCTGTAATCTCCCGCTGGATATGCCGCGGAATACAACTTATGCCGAACGCTATGCCAAAAACCGCCAGCTCCGCACATAGGCACAGCGCGATAATCTTTACTGTTTTTCGCAAGCAAAATCACCTCCCGCCGCGGCTGCCGACAGCATCAGCTTGATGCGGTTGAGCTGGTTGACCTCCGAAGCCCCCGGGTCGTAGTCGATGGGGACGATGTTGCTCTGCGGGAACAGCTCCCGCAACTTTCGGATCATCCCCTTGCCGGTGACATGATTGGGCAGACAGGCGAACGGCTGGGCGCAGATGATATTGGGCACGTTTTGCTCGATCAGCTCAATCATCTCGGCGGTCAGCAGCCAGCCCTCGCCGCACTGGTTGGCGATGGAGAGGACATGCGACGCCTTCTCGGCCAGCTCGTGGATAGACGCTTCGGGCGTGAACCGCGAAGAGGCGCGCAGCCATTTTTTCACTGCGTTCTCATAGCGGTATACCAGCCGGATAGCCAAATTCATCATGGCGGCGGTCACGCCGGAGGTGCCCAGGATGTCATGCTTGACGACGCCGTTGAGGAAGATATACTGGAAAAAACCGACGATGCCGGGTACGACCGCCTCAAACCCCTCGCGTTCGATGACGGCGACGGCGTTGTTGTTGGCGTCTGGGTGGAATTTGACCAATATCTCGCCCACAAGGCCCACGCGGGGTTTGCGGGGGATGTCTTTGAAAGGCAGGGCTTCAAAGTCCGCGACGATGCGCTCCGCCGTGCGGGAGAGGTTCAGCCCCCCGTTTTTCAAAAACATTTCCACACAGCCGTCCAGCCACTTGCGGTAAAGGGCGTTGGCGCTGCCTTCTTCTTTTTCGTAAGGGCGTGTGCGCAGCAGGACGTTTTGCAGCAGGTCGCCCAATACAAACGATTTCAGCGCGCCGTCGATCATCGGGATGGTCCATTTGATGCCGGAGTTTTTTTCAATCCCGCCCAACGACAACGCCACGACCGTGACCTGCCCCAGCCCCGCCTCCCGCAGGGCCCGGCGAAGCAGCGCGACATAGTTGGTGGCGCGGCAGCCGCCGCCTGTCTGTGTTAAGAAAACAGACGTATTATCCGGGTCATATTCCCCCGACAGCATGGCACGCATCAATTGGCCGATAACGACAATGGTGGGATAGCAAGCGTCGTTGTTGACAAAACGCAGGCCCATTTCGATGTCCTGGTGATCCACCGTCTTGAGGATGTGAAAATCGTACCCATCATGCCGAAACAGCGCCTCCAGCAGCTCGAAATGCACCGGAGACATCTGCGGCGCGAGGATGGTGTGCTTTTTCTTCATCTTCTGCGTAAACTCTTTGCGAACAAACGTATACGGCATCCCAGCCGGCGCCGCGCCGCGCCGCAGCCGCCCGGACAGCGCCGCAGCCAGCGAACGCATACGGATCCGCGCCGCGCCCAGCGAGTTGATCTCGTCGATCTTCAAGGCGGTGTATATCTTGCCCGCCGACGATAATATCTCCTGCACCTGGTCGGTCGTCACCGCGTCCAGCCCGCAGCCGAACGAGTTGAGCTGCACCATTTGTAAATTTGGGTGGGCCGCGACATAGGCGGCGGCGTCGTATAGGCGGGTGTGGTACATCCACTGGTCAAAGATCCGCAGCGGGCGCTGGACGGGCGCGAGATGGGCGACCGAATCCTCGGTCAGCACGGCAAAGCCCAGCGACGCGACCATGCGCGGCAGCCCATGATGAATCTCCGGGTCGGCATGGTAGGGGCGGCCCGCCAGCACTACGCCCGTTCCCCCTGTCCTCTCCAGCCAGCGCACTGTTTCCTCGCCCCGCTTTGCCAAAAACGCGCGAAAACTGTCCATCTCGGCAAAGCCCAGATCAAGGGCGCGTTTGACCTTCCCATGCGGTATCTTCCACGGCGAGAGCATCTTGGTCAGCGTTTTCGCCATCTTGTCCTTGTGCATCAGCGAGAGGAACGGCTTGAGCAGAACGGCGCCGGACTTTTTGAGGATGTCCATGTTGGCGTCGATGACCTCGGGGTAGGACTGGACGATGGGGCAGTTATAGTAGTTCCCCGCCGCCTCGTTCTCCTTGCGCTCATAGGTGACGCAAGGGTAGAAGACGGTTTTCACGCCCCGCTTCAGCAAATCGTGGATATGCCCATGGGCCAGCTTGGCGGGGTAGCAGATGCTCTCGGAGGGGATGGTGGACATTCCTTCCTCAAACAGCGTGTGATCGGATCCGCGCGACAGTACGGCGGAGAAGCCCAGCTCGGTAAAGAAGGTGTGCCACAGCGGGTAGTTTTCATACATATTCAAAGCGCGCGGCAACCCGATGCAGCCGTTAGGCGCTTTGTCCGGGTCAAGCGGCTTATAGGAGAAGAGCCGGTCGTATTTCTCCTCCATCAGGTTCGGCAGGCCCGAATCGGCGCTCTTCCCCTCCCCTTTTTCGCAGCGGAAGCCGCTGATCAGCCGCCGCCCGCCCGCGAAGGTTGAAACGGTCAATTTACAGGCGTTGGTACAGGCCATACAGGCCACCTGCGCCACTTTTTGGGGCTGTATCTCATCCAGACTGTCCGCTGCGATCACCGACGAGCGCGCCCCGGCGGTGTAGCTGTCCGAAGCGATCAGCGCCGCGCCGTACGCGCCCATCAGCCCGGCCACATCGGGGCGAATGACCTCCACGCCGGCCACCCTTTCAAAGCAACGGAGGATGGCGTCGTTGTAAAATGTGCCGCCCTGGACGAGGATGGTTTTCCCCATCTGCTCCGGCGACTGGAGCTTGATGACCTTGAACAGCGCGTTGCGCACCACCGAATAGGAAAGGCCGCAGGAGATGTCGCCGATGCTCGCGCCCTCCTTCTGCGCCTGTTTGACCCGCGAGTTCATAAAAACCGTACAGCGGGTACCCAGATCCACGGGGCGCTCCGCGTCCAGCGCCCGTACGGCGAAATCCGCCACCGAAAGCCCCAGCGCTTCGGCAAAGGTCTGGACAAATGAACCGCAACCGGAGGAACAGGCTTCGTTGAGCAGCACCGAGTCCAGCAGGCCATCCCGGATACGGAGGCATTTCATGTCCTGCCCGCCGATGTCGAGGATGAAGTCTACATCCGGCGCGAACGCCTGCGCGGCGCGGGTGTGGCAGACCGTTTCGATCTCCCCCCGGTCGGCGCGCAAGGCCGTCTTGAGCAGCTGCTCGCCGTACCCGGTCACCGTCACACCGCCGACATAGGCTTTGGGAGGCAGATTTTGATAAATTTCCCGCAGCGCTTCCGCCGCGCGGGGCAGCGGCGCGCCCTCATTTTTGCTGTAATATGTATAGAGGATCTGCCCGTCCCGCTCTGTCAGAACCGCCTTGATGGTGGTACTGCCCGCGTCCACGCCCAGAAAACAAGGCCCTTCCGCGCCCGATATGTCGCCCCGCAGCGCTCTGGCCCGCGCGTGCCGGGACTGGAAGTCTTGCAGTTCCTCTTTAGAGGCGAACAGCGGCTCCATCCGCGGGATGTCGGCGTCAATCGCGCCCGCGTTTTGCAGGCGCCCGGGCAATTCGGACAACAGCATCGGCTCGCCGTCCGAGCCCAACGCCGCGCCCAACGCGATAAAAATCTCAGCGTGCCGCGGTGTGACAAACTCGCACCCTGCGTCCGCGAGCGTTCTCTCAAACGCGCCGCGCAGCTCCGACATATAGGTCAGCGGCCCGCCCAAAAAAACCACCCGCCCGGTGATAGGCTGACCGCAGGCCAATCCCGCGATCGTCTGGTTAACGACCGCCTGAAGCACCGAGGCGGCCAAATCGGCGTGCCCCGCGCCCTCATTCAGGAGCGGCTGCATGTCGCTCTTGGCGAACACGCCGCAGCGTGACGCGATGGAATAGAGCGATGTATACTCTTTTGCCAGTTTATTGAGGCCGGCCGCGTCGGTTTGCAGCAGCGCCGCCATTTGGTCGATGAACGCGCCGGTGCCGCCTGCGCAGGTGCCGTTCATGCGCTGGCTGACAACAGGCTTCATAAAGGTGATTTTGGCGTCCTCGCCGCCCAGCTCTATGACGACATCCGCGCCGGGGACAAAGCGGTGTACGGCCCGCGTTCCGGCGGCCACCTCCTGCATAAACGGAAGGTTCAGCGCCGTGGCCGCGCCCAGCCCTGCCGAACCGGTCATACGCACGGTCGCGGTTATCTCCGGCAAGTCCTCGGCGATTTCGTCAAAAAGCAGCGCCATCTCCTTCGAGACGTCGCTGCGGTGGCGGCGATAGCGGCTGTATAGGATAGCGTCGTTTCCGTCCAGCAGCACAGCTTTGATGGTCGTGCTGCCGATATCGATCCCAAGGCGGTACTCCATAGGTTCCCCCCATCATTGCTGACAGCGAACAGCGCTCTGTCAGCTGTCATAATATTTCCCCAGCCCATTGTACAGCATAAAGCCCTGCTCCGCCAACTCCAGCTTATGCGTTATATCACCCCCGTCGTTAGGGATGATGGGGATGAAGGGCCTTTCTATAGATGTTACATCGTCGGGCAATGTGACAAACATGAGGTCAAAGGCTTCTCCAAATGCCGCCAAATCCTGCCCCGCCGTTTCAAAGACGCCCTCGTTAGCCGTGCTCTCAAAAAGCCAGACGTCAAGGGGGCGTTCGCTCGCGGCGTCCCGCAGGCCGTCCAGCAGTATGTTGACGGCATTGACGGGGCCGACGGTCAGCTCTTCGCCGTTATAGTCGATCTGATTGACCCCGCCCGAATACGGGAAGCCGACGTGGGTGAGCATCACCCGGTCAAACCCCGCTTCATAGGCCGCCAGCACCTGTCCGATGATAAAAGCGCGCACTTCGGGCAGATAGGGATTGAGCCAGCGGCGGTCGAAGTTGTCTTTGAAGTTGACTCCTGAGATATGCTTGACCGCCCACTCGGCGTTGGGTCCGAACGGGACGGTGTTGTCCACGCAAGCGGCGACCACCGCCGTCAGTGTCAGGCCCGGAACGGATAAAATCTCCAGCGCGGCGGCCAAAATCGCTTCATTAACGACCGTACCCCTAGCGTCCTTGTATTCCAGTGCCAGCATGTTCACGCCGTCCTCCAGCGCACGGCGGCGGATGGTTTCCAGTTCCCCGGTGTCGCCCAGGAGGGTCAGCGGGAGGAAGAAGGCGCGCACTTGCCCGGGCGTCCGCCGCGGCGTCGGGGAGGGGGAAGGGGACGGCTCCGGGGAGGGGGAGGGCGGCGGCGGAACCTCAACGACAACGCTGTCCTGCGGCGGGGGCGGCTCCGACGGAGCCTTGCGGGTCATCCAAGACATAAAAGGAAGGTCGATCGTCAGCCCGTCCTCCGACCATGTGACATAGTCCGGCAAAACGAAAGCGCACAGAGCCACAACGCCGCCGGCCAGCAAACAGAGAAGGGAGACCTTAAGCCAGCGGAGCTTTTTCCGTCCGTGATATGTTTTGTATCTGGGCATGGAGCGGCTCTATCCTTCCATCAATCGCGGCCCCCTGTCCAGCTTCGCGTCCACAATGAGCTTACGGGGGCATTTTTCGGCGCAGTCGCCGCAGCCACTGCATTTTTCAAAATCAATGGACGCGCAGTTGTCCTCAACGCGGACGGCGCCCGATATGCAGACTTTCTCACAGATTCGGCAGCCCAAACACCCGATGTCGCAGATCTTCCGAAGCGTCCCCCCTTTCTCGAGGGAGGAGCAGGCGATGTGGACGTCGGCGTGGTAAGGCACGGGAACGATGATATGCTTGGGGCATGAGGAAACGCAGAGGCGGCAGCCGGTACAGCGCTCGGGGTCTACGACGGCCACGCCGTCCACAACAGAGATCGCGCCGAACGGACAGGCATGAACACAGGAACCCAAGCCAACGCAGCCGTATGGGCACTCCTTGGGGCCGCCCCCGATCCGCATAGCGGCATGGCAGTCGCCGATGCCCTCATATTGAAATTTATCACGGGCGCGCACCCCTCCCGAACAGCGCACCAAAACGGCGAGGCGCAGCCCTTCCTTCATTTCGACGCCCAGAAGGGCGCTCAGCTTCTCGGCAAGCTCCTGCCCGCCCACGGGGCACCCGGCCGCGTCGGCCTGCCCGGCGTTCAGCTCTTTGGCAAACGCTTGGCAGGTTTCGTAGCCGCAGCCGCCGCAATTGATGCCCGGCAGCAGGTCGGTAATGTCACCGGCCCGGGGGTCCGCCTCCGCCTTGAACAGCCGCGCCGCGAACGCCAGCAGGAGGCCGAGCGTTACGCCCAGCCCGCCCAGCACCAATATCGCGGACAGTGTATCCATTGGGTATCATCTCCCAGAAAACTCAAAATATCCTTATACTTGAAAACCCTGTAAACGCCAAGGCCAGCAAGCCTGCCGTGACCAGTGCGATGGGGAAGCCCTCAAACGCTTCGGGATGCTCCGAAAACTCCAGCCGCGCCCGGATGGAGCAAAATAGCAGAAGCGCCAGCGAAAAGCCCACGCCCGACAAAAACGCAAACAGGACGCTCTCGAAGAAACCGCTCCCGTTTTCGGCATTGATAATGGCGACGCCCAATATGGCGCAGTTGGTGGTGATTAGCGGCAGGTAGACGCCCAGCGCTTTATGCAGGGCGGGGGCGATTTTTTGCAAAAACATCTCCACAAGCTGCACCAGCGCGGCGATGACCAGAATAAACGCGACCATGCCCATATACTCTACGCCCAACGGAACGAGCAGGAATTCCTGCACCGCCCATGTCGCGGCGGACGACACCGTCATGACAAAGACGACCGCCATGCTCATGCCCAGCGCGGTGTCCAGCTTTTTGGAGACGCCTATAAAAGGGCAGATACCCAAAAACTTCACAAGGACAAAATTTTCAATCAAGATCGCGCCCAAGCTCAGCGTGATAAGCCCCTGCCATGTCATACGGCCGACCTCGCTTTCCTCTTGCTCCGCACGGCCTGTGTGACGGCGAGCGCCAGTCCCAGCGCCAGAAAACCGCCCGGCGGCTGCGCCATGACGGGAAGGGTAGGGACGGCCTCGGGCAGGATGCGGAACTCGAACAACGTCCCCGCGCTCAAAAACTCGCGGACGCCCGCGACCACCAACAGGGCCATCAAAAATCCCATGCCCATCGCCAAACCGTCCAGAACGGAGCGGCCGACGCCGTTTCGGAAGGCGAACACCTCGGCGCGGGCGAAGACGATGCAGTTGACCACGATCAGCGGGATGAAGATGCCTAGCGAGCGCGACAGCGAAGGAGCAAACGCCTGGAGCAGGGTATCGGCGATGGTGACAAAGCCCGCGATGATGGTGATAAAGGCGGCAATGCGTATCTTTTCGGGGATAATCCTCCGAAGCGCCGAAATGGCGAAATTGGAGCAGATGAGCACCGCTGTGGTCGTCAGTCCCATGCCCGCGGCGTCGGTCATCGTCGTTGTGGTCGCCAGCGCAGGGCACATGCCCAGCATCAGGGCCAGCGTGGGGTTCTGGTCAAGCAGCCCGTTCTTAAACTGTTTCATCGTCTGGGTCACGGCTGTATCCCCCTGTCAAAAGAAGCCAGCGCTTCCATAATGCCCTGCTCCACGGCCGCCGAGAAATCCCGTATCTCCCGGTGGGCTACGACCTCCACGCCGGTCACCTCCCGCAGGAGATCAACGCCGACGATCATATCGACCGGCCCTGTATGCCCCCTGGGGGATACAAGGATAGAAAACCCGGCCAGACGCCCATCCCCGTCGCGCCCCTCATAGATGTTTTCTCCCAGGGAAGACCGGGTGAACGTAAGCCCCTCGTCCGGGAAAACGGTCCCCATCGTCGCCTTGAACATCTCAGCCCTCGCATCCGCAATCCGCGGCTCAGCAAGAGACTGCGTAATCCCCAGCCCGGCTGCGGTGACGGTCGTCAGCAGCGCCAGCACAAGCGCCAGATTGGGTATGGAGTCTTTCTTGAAAAAGCGGCGCAAAGCCCGCCCGGTCACGCTCAACACACGCCAAACCGCGAGGGAGGCCCGTTTTGCCGCGCTCCATGCCTTACGCAGCCATAGTCCCGCTTTATGCAGGAAGGGGCGGGTGCGCATCAGCGCCCCTTTGAGGTCTGGAAGGCTTTTGGCGGCGGGGGCGGGAGGGGGTTCGGGGGGATCTTCCACCGGCGTGGCGGCACGGCTGTCCGGTGTTTCCTCCCGGGTTTCCACCGTTTCGGCAAAATCACCCTTCACGACGTGTCCACCCCCTTCCGAAACGCCTCGGGGCGCCGATTTTATCCAGCAGCCAGACGACGGTGTTCATCAGCAATATGGCAAAGCATACACCCTCCGGCATGGCGCTGAAATAGCGGAAAAAAACGGTCAGCAGGCCGCAGCCGATCCCAAAGGCCCACTGGCCGCGCGGTGTGACGGGGCTGGTAGAATAGTCGGTGGCCATAAAGACGGCGCCGAGCAACAGCCCGCCCGACAGCAAATTGTAAAGCATATACTCATAACCGCCAATACCGCCGCGTGGGAAAAGGAATGTGAGCAATGCCACCGTCCCGATAAAGGCAAGCGGGATACGGGGGGTGATGACGCGCCGGATGACGAGATACAGCCCCCCCAGCAACAGCATGGCGGCGCTGACTTCCCCGATGGCACCGGGGATCTGCCCCAAAAAGAGATTTTCCCACCAGGAAAACTCCTCCGGCAATCTGTCAAGGCGAAGCTGCTCAACGGGCTTTAAGTAGCTCAGCGGGGTCGCCTGCGCTATGGCGTCCGCGTCAAAGGAGCCGAGGATGGGAACCCTGGGGTCGGACAGCGGCGCGACATGCACCGAAAGGGCGGCAAAGCCCGCCAGAAAAGCGCGGGCGGCCAGCGCGGGGTTGAGAAAGTTTTTGCCAAGCCCGCCGTAGAGCTGTTTGACCACCACAATGGCGAAGAACGCGCCCACCGCGGCCATCCAATATGGGGCCGAGACCGGCAGGGTAAAGCTAAGCAGCATCCCGGTCACCGGGGCCGACAGGTCGCCCAGCGAGTTGGGCTTTTTCAGCAGTTTGCGGTAAAGGTATTCAAAGACGACGCAGCAGGTTACGGTAAAGGCCGTGAGGGAGAGCGAGCGCCACCCGAAGAAATAGACGGCGACGGCCAGCGGGAAGACCAGCGCGATCAGCATGTCCAGCATAATGGCGCGCGTACTCTCGTCGGCGCGGATGTGCGGGGAGGAGGATACGGTCAGTTGGTTGTCCATCGTCCGTCACCCCGCTTCCCTTTTGGCGTCTTGGAGCTTTTGCTTGCCTGTGCGCATGGAGTGGACAAGGTGCAGCCGCCCCGGACATATGTAAGAGCAAGACCCGCACTCGACGCAGTCTTCAAGGTGCAGGCGCTCCAGCTCCCGCAAGCGGTTTTTGCGCTCGTTCATATATAAGTAAATAGGCAGTAGGTGCGCCGGGCATACGCGCACGCACCGCCCGCAGCGGATGCAGATCTCATTGCCCGGCAGCGGGACGTCGGCTTCGGCAAACGCCAGCAGGGCGTTGCATCCCTTGACCAGCGGCGCGGACAGATCGTGCTGCGCGGCGCCCATCATCGGGCCGCCGGTCATCACCTTGGCGGGCGGCTCACGGAACCCTCCGGTGGCGTTGAAGACGTCGATGAGTGGGGTGCCGAAGCGTACGTCGAGATTTTTGGCGTTGGCGACGGCACTGCCCGATACGGTGACGATACGCCGGATCAGCGGCTGCCCGGTCGTGACGGCGCGGTGCAGCGCCGCCGCCGTGTCGGTATTGAAGACGGCGCATTTCACGTCGGTAGGTTGCTTGCCCGGCGGCACTTCACGCCCGGTCACGGATTTGATAATATGCTTCTCCGACCCCTGCGGATAGCGCGTGCGCAACGCGGTAAGCTCAATTTTAGTCTTACCCGGCAGTGTGCGGCGCAGGGCGTCCAAGGCGTCGCGCTTATTGGATTCCACGGCGATGACGGCGCGTTTGGGTTCCAAGAGCTTCATCAGGACGCGCAGGCCGCCGAGGACCTCCTCCGGGGCTTCCAGCATGAGGCGGTGGTCGGCGGTGATATACGGCTCGCATTCGGCGGCGTTGATGATGACGGTGTCGCATTTGCCGCGCGCCGCCGCGATCTTTACATGCGTGGGGTATGCCGCCCCGCCCATCCCCACGATGCCCGCGTCGCGGACGATGCGCAGCAGCTGGTCGGATGTGAGCGATTCCACCGAACCTTTGGGGTGAACTGACTCATGCGGCGTATCCCGCCCGTCGTTTTCGATGATGACGCTCAAAACACGCGAACCGTTGGGGTGGGGGTAGGGGTCTATCGCCAGCACCCTGCCCGAAACGGGCGAATGGATGGGCGCGGATACCAGCTCTTTGCTGTCCGCGATCAGTTGGCCCATGAAGACCTCCTGATCGGGGCGCACCACCGGCTCGCAGGGCGCGCCGGCGTGCATCAGCATAGGCAAAATGACCCGCGCGGGCGGCGGAAGCGCCTCGACGGGTTTATGACGGGTCGCGTCTTTCATATCCGGGGGGTGGATACCGCCCCGGAAACGGTGGAACATCGGCGCCACCTCCCTAACTCATGTCAAGCGTATAAACCGCGAACAGACGGCGTCTTGTACGCTTCTCTTTCAGCATACCATACCATATTGGGGGAATTATGTCAAATCGGGGGTCTTTTCGCGGTAGCTTGCGATGGCGGCCTTGATGGCCTCCTCCGCCAGCACCGAACAGTGCATCTTCTGCGGCGGCAGGCCCTCCAGCGCCTCCACGACGGCTTTGTTGGTCAGCGCCAGCGCTTCCTCCACCGTCTTGCCTTTGACCATCTCGGTGGCGATGCTGGAGGTGGCGACGGCGGCGCCGCAGCCGAACGTCTTGAACATGACGTCCTTGACCACGCCATCCTCGATGCGCATCGTCATCCGCATGATGTCGCCGCACTTGGCGTTGCCGACAGTGCCCTCGGCGTTGTAGCCTTCGACCTCGCCCATATTGCGCGGGTTGTTGAAGTGATCCATGACGCAGTCAGTGTACATGCAGCGGTTCTCCCTTTTTCGCGTCCCACAGGGGACTCATATTTCTACAGCGCTCCACCGCCGTTTTGACCGATTGGATGACATAGTCTATCTCTTCTTCGGTATTCTCATGGCCGACTGTCAGCCGCAGGCTCCCGTGCGCCTTCTCGTGCGGCAGGCCGATAGCCAGCAGCACATGGGAAGGGTCCAGCGCCGCCGACGAGCAGGCCGAGCCGCTCGACGCCGCGACGCCCATCAAATCCAGCTGTAACACCAGGCTTTCGCCCTCCACGGCGGCAAAAACAAAGGAAGCATTGCCCGGCAGGCGATATTCCCGGCTCCCGGTCAGGCTGCTGTACGGCACGGCGGACAGGATGCCCTCGACCAGCTTGTCCCGCAGAGACGCCGTTCTGCGCGCGAAATTGTCACGGTTTTGGCACATATAGTCCAGCGCGGCGGCAAGCCCTGCCGCGCCGGCGACATTCTCGGTGGTTGAGCGCTTCCCCCGCTCGTGGCCGCCGCCGTGCAGCAGGGGGGGCAGTTTCACGTCGGCTTTGATATAGAGCGCGCCGACGCCTTTGGGACCTCCGAATTTATGCGCCGAGAGGGAGAGCATGTCGATATCTTTTGAAATATCAAGGGGGATGTGCCCGGCGGCTTGTATGGCGTCGGTGTGGAACAGGATTTTCTTGCTATACTCCTTGACCGCCCGCGCCAGCCCCGCCACCGGCTGCACCGTCCCGATCTCGTTGTTGGCGTAGATGACGGAAACAATTGCCGTATCGGGACGCAGCGCCTTTACCAACGTTTCGGCATGAATCAACCCGTCCCCGTCCACAGGGACAACAGACAGGGGATGCCCCCTCTTTTTCAGATACTGCGCCGTGTGCAGCACGGCATGGTGCTCCACCGCCGAAACGGCGATATGCCCGCCCGCCTCGCACGCGCCTTTCAGCGCCCAATTATCCGATTCGGTGCCGCCGGAGGTGAAGTACAGCGCCTCCGGGGCGACGCCGAGGCAGGACGCCGCCGTCCGGCGGGCGCCTTCCAAAGCCTTTTTCGCTTCCCGCGCTTTCTTATAAAAGCCGGACGCGTTGCCATAGCCTGTCTCCAGCCATGGCAGCATGGCGTCGAGGGCGGGTTTGCAGATGGGGGTTGTTGCCGCGTTATCACAGTATACGAACATTTACCTGCCTCCGGCGGACGCCGCGACGGCCAAAGCGTCGCAGCGGTTGTTGTATTCATTGTCGGCGTGGCCGCGTACCCAGTGGGGCCGGACTTCGTGCTCCCCGCACAGCTGTAATAACCGTTCCCACAGATCGGGGTTGAGGGCGGGCTGTTTATCAGGCTTGACCCAGCCCCGTTTCTGCCAGGAACGCGCCCAGCCTTTTTCCAAAGCGTCCGTGACATATTTTGAGTCGGAATACAGCTCTACTATACATGGCTCCTTTAAGGCTTCCAGTCCCGCTATGACCGCTGTCAGCTCCATGCGGTTGTTGGTGGTGTGTTTCTCCCCGCCGGAAAATTCTTTTTCCCGCTCCCCGTAGCGGAGGATACATCCCCAGCCTCCGGGGCCGGGATTGCCGCTGCACGCGCCGTCGGTGTAAAGGATGACGGTCTTCATTCAGCCGCGTCCTCCGGCACACCGTCTTCCTCCGCCTCTTCCTTAAACGTGCGCGCCAGCGCAATGACCCGCGCATTCTCGCCGGTGCGCATCAGGATGACGCCCTGCGCCGTGCGGGAGTAAAGGTTGATGCCGCTGGCCGCCATGCGGATGATGGTGCCGTCGTCGGAGATGAGCAGGATGTCGTCGTCCTCGTCGACAACGCGGATGCCGGCCACCTTGCCCGTCTTGTCGTTCAGCGTCTGGTTGCGCAACCCTTTGCCGCCGCGGTGCTGGGCTTCGCCGCCCCGCTTATATTCGTCGATCTCGGTACGCTTGCCGTAGCCGTTCTCGGTGACGGTCAGCAGAGCCGCACCCGGACGCGCCCGTCCCGCGCCGATGACATAGTCGCCCACGGAGAGGCGGATGCCGGTCACGCCGCGCGCCGCGCGCCCCATATCGCGCACCTCGTCCTCGGGGAAGCAGATGACCTTTCCCTCCCGCGTCGCCAGCAGCATGTCCTGTCTGCCGTCTGTCTTGCGTACGGCAATCAGCTCGTCGCCGTCCTCGATGGTCAGCGCAATCAAACCGGCCTTGCGCCCGGCGGAGGCGAATTTGTCCATACTGGCGCGTTTGACCACGCCGTTTTTGGTGGACATGAACAGGAAGCCGACTTCCTCGCCGTCCCGCACCGGGATGACCGCTTTGACCTTTTCCCCCTGTTCCAGCGGTAGCAGATTGACCAGGTTCATGCCCTTGGCGCTGCGCCCCGCCTCGGGGACGGTGTAGCCGCGCTTTTTGAACAGGCGCCCTTTGGAGGTGAAGAAATATAAGTCGTCATGGGTGGACGCCACAAACAGCTCTTCTACATAGTCCTCCTCGCGCACCGACTGCGCCTTGACACCCTTGCCGCCGCGCCGCTGGGCGCTGTAGATGGTCTTGGGGGCGCGCTTAATGTAGCCGACATGCGTCAATGTATACACGCAGTCCTCACGCTCGATTAGGTCTTCGAGGTCGATCTCGTCGTCGTTTTCAATGATCTCGGTGCGGCGCTTGTCGCCAAACTTGTCGGCCAGCGCCGTCAGCTCTTCGCGCAGTATATCCTTCACGCGCCCGTCGCTGCCGAGGATGTCGAGGTAATCGGCAATCTTTTCGGCCAAATCGTCGATCTCGGCCTGTAATTTTTCGATCTCCAGCCCCTGCAAGCGCCCCAGGCGCATATCGACGATGGCCTGCCCCTGTATGTCGGACAGGTCAAACCGCTCCATCAGCCTCGCTTTCGCGTCATTATAGCTGGAACGGATGATTTTGATGACCTCGTCAATGTTGTCAACGGCGATCTTCAAGCCCTCTAAAATGTGCATACGCTCCCGCGCTTTGCGCAGATCGTATTCGGTGCGGCGGCGTATGACCTCTTTCTGGTGGGCGATATAATGGCTAAGGATGGCTTTCAAGCCCAGCGTCATCGGCTGCCCGTCCACAAGGGCAATCATGTTGATAGCGAAGGTGACCTGCATGTTGGTCTGTGCGTACAGTTTGTTCAGCGTTACCTGCGCGTTGGCGTCGCGCTTGAGGTCGAGGACGATCTTCATGCCCCCCCGTCCCGATTCGTCGCGCAGGGCCGCGATCCCTTCGATCTGCTTGTCCCGTACCAGCGCGCCGATATGCTCGACCAGCCGGGCTTTATTGACCTGATAGGGCAGCTCGTTGACGACGATGCGCGTCTTGCCCTTATATTCCTCGATCTCAGCCCTCGCCCGCACCCGGATGCGCCCCCGCCCGGTGGAGTAGGCGGCGCGGATGCCGGCGCGTCCGAAAATCTGTCCGGCGGTGGGGAAGTCGGGACCGTGCAGGTGCTCCATCATCTCCTCCAGCTCCGCGTCGGGGTTGTCTAAGACGAGCAGGATGGCGCCGGCCACCTCTTTGAGGTTGTGGGGCGGGATGTTGGTGGCCATGCCTACGGCGATGCCGGACGAGCCGTTGACTAAAAGGTTGGGCATCCGGGAGGGCAGGACGGACGGCTCTTTGCGGAAATTATCGTAGTTGGGTCTAAAATCGACCGTTTCCTTGTCTATATCCGCCATCATTTCCATGGCGATCTTGGAGAGCCTTGCCTCGGTATAGCGCATGGCCGCGGGCGGGTCGTCGTCCACGCTGCCGAAGTTGCCGTGCCCGTCAATCAGCATGTGCCGCAGCGAGAAGGGCTGGCCCATACGCACCAGCGCGTCGTAGATGGCCTGATCGCCGTGGGGGTGGTAACGGCCCATGACGTCGCCGACAGCGGTGGCCGACTTGCGGAAGGGCTTGTCCGGCGTCAGGTTCTCCTCGTACATGGTGTAGAGGATCCGCCTGTGGACAGGTTTTAAGCCGTCGCGCACGTCGGGCAGGGCGCGCGAGGTGATGACGCTCATCGAATACTCAATGAACGATTTGCGCATCTCGCTTTCCAGCTCGACCGGCAGCAGTTTTTGGTTTTCAAAGCTAACCAGTTCTTCGTTATGACTTTGCTTACTCATTATCACACATCCAAATTCACAGCGCTTTTTGCATATGTCTCTATAAACTCACGGCGTGGTTCTACCTTGTCGCCCATCAGAATGGTAAAAATCTCATCCGCCGCCGCCGCGTCCTCGATTGTCACTTTTAGCAGTGTCCGCTTTTCGGGGTGCATGGTCGTCTCCCAAAGCTCTTCCGCGTCCATCTCGCCCAGGCCCTTGTTGCGGGAAACGTCGATACGGCTTCGTACAACGGGGTCGCCGCCCGACATCTCGTCCAGCACGCGGTCACGCTCATGATCGGAGTAGCCGTAGCGTACCTGCCGCCCCCGCGACATCTTATACAGCGGCGGCTGGGCTATATAGACATGCCCCTCGTCGATCAGCGGGCGGAGGAAGCGGAACATAAAGGTGAGCAGCAGGGTGCGGATATGGCTGCCGTCCACGTCGGCGTCGGCCATCAGGATAATCTTATTATACCGCAGCTTATCGAGAGAAAACTCCTCGCCGATTCCCGCGCCGATGGCGGTGACCAGCGGCATCAGCTTCTCGTTGCCGTAGACTTTGTCCAGCCGCGCTTTCTCCACGTTGAGCATCTTGCCCCACAGCGGCAAGATCGCCTGATAGCGCGAATCGCGCCCGCCTTTGGCGGAACCGCCGGCGCTGTCGCCCTCGACGATGAACAGCTCGGTCAGGTTGGGGTCGGATTCATGGCAGTCGGCCAGCTTGCCCGGCAGCGCGGCGCTGTCCAGCGCCGTCTTACGGCGGGTCAGTTCGCGGGCTTTGCGGGCGGCGTCGCGGGCGCGGGCGGCCAAGACCGATTTTTCTAAAATAATCTTCCCTGTGGCGGGGTTTTCCTCTAAAAAGTCGGACAGCTTCTGCCCCAGCAGGTTATCGACCATGGTGCGTATCTCGCTGTTGCCCAGCTTGGTCTTGGTTTGTCCTTCAAACTGCGCTTCGGTCAGCTTGACCGAGATGATGGCGGTCAGCCCTTCGCGCACATCCTCGCCGGACAGTTTTTCGTCGTCCTTGAGATAATTTTTCTTATGCCCGTAGTCATTGATGACGCGGGTCAGCGCCGTCTTGAAGCCGGTTTCGTGCATACCGCCCTCGGTGGTGGCGATATTGTTGGCGAAGGAAAGGAGGGATTCATTGTACGACTCGTTGTACTGCATCGCCACCTCTAACGCGGCGTTTTCCTTCTCGCCGGAGAAATAGATGACCTCGCTGTGCAGCGGCGTCTTGTTTTTATTGACATGCTCCACAAAGGAGCGGATGCCGCCCTCATAATGGAAATGCTTTTTCAAAACCGGGTCTGGGCGCAGGTCGGTCAAGGTGATTTTGAGGCCCGCGTTGAGGAAGGCCTGCTGGCGCAGCCGCGATTTTAAGACCACATAGTCAAAATCCAGCTCCTCAAAGACCTGCGGGTCGGGCTTAAAGGTGACGATGGTGCCGTGCATCTCCGTCGGCCCGATTTGGCGCAATTTTTCAGCGATGTCGCCCCGGGAAAACGCGATATGGTACTCAAACCCCTCGTTATAAATGGTGGCCTCCAGCCGTTCGGACAGCGCGTTGACTACGGCGGCGCCGACGCCGTGTAGGCCGCCCGAGACTTTATAGCCCGAACCGCCGAATTTTCCGCCCGCGTGCAGGGTTGTGAATACCAGCTCGACGGCGGAGCGCCCCAAGGCGTGCTGTCCGCAGGGGATACCGTGCCCGTCGTCGGCCACGGTCACGCTGTTGTCGGGGTTGATCGTCACCTCGATATGGGTGCATCGCCCCGCCAGCGCCTCGTCAATGGAGTTGTCTACAATTTCATACACAAGATGGTGCAACCCCTGGCTCGCGGTCGTCCCGATATACATACCGGGGCGCTTGCGCACCGCCTCCAGCCCTTCCAGTACCTGTATGTCCTGCGCGCCGTATTGCCGGTTTATCTGATCCATGCTTTTTTCTCCGTTTCCAACGCCTGATGTGCGCTCGGCGTAAGTCTTTTATGCAGTGTTTCGGTCGTGACAGGCGATATATATACCATATCCGAAGCGGTGAGGGTGAAGCTGCGCGGCATGGCGTCCCCGTGACTTTGGATCAGCCGTCCGCTCTTCTCGCGTCTTTTCAAAAAATCCAGCGTACCCCGCCCCCTCGACGCGCTGTCGAAGTCAAAAATACCTATAATCTCATCGGTTTGCAAAACCGCGTCCCCGCCGATATGCAAATACACGCGCCTTCACCCCAAAGTTATATTCGTGCCCGTTAAGGTAATTTTACCCGGTTCACAGCAGGTAATAAACGTCTGCCCCCCGCCGATATGCCCCAATATGTACTTCTGCCTCATTTCGTCCAGTTCGCTCAGCACATCGTCCAGCAGCAGAAGCGGCGGTTCGCCGAGGGTCTGGGCCAGCGCGTCCCGCGCGGCCAGCTTCATCGCCACGGCGGCGGTGCGCGTCTGTCCTTGGGAGCCGGTCCCCTTCAGCGGCCGCCCGTCCAAAAAGGCGTCCACATCGTCCCGGTGCGCCCCGACCAGGCATTGCCGCCGCGCCAGCTCGGCGTCCCGCCGCTCTTCCATCTTCGCGAAGGCTTCGTCCGCGTCGGCGGCACGGGTATGGTAACGCAATGCCAGTGTCTCCCGCCCGCCCGAAATGGCGGCGTGATGCCCCTCCGCGACCGGGGCCAGTTCTTCGATAAACGGCTGCCGGTACGAGGTCAGGACAGCTCCGGTATCGGCCAGGCTTCGGCTGTATTCGGACAGCATGTCCAGATAGGCCGGCTGCGAGGCGGCGAGGGAGAGCAGCTTGGTCTTGGACTCGTGCAGCTTGCGGTAACGGCGCAGGGTTTCGAGGTAGCGCGGCTTCTGCTGGCACAGAACGGCGTCGATGAACGCCCGGCGCTCGCCCGCGCCCCCCTGCAAAAGCGACAGGCCTCCGGGGTCAAAGAAGACCGCAGGCAGGACGCCCATCAGCTCACGGGGAGAGGGCAAAGCCGCGCCGTTCAGGGAAAACGACCGCCGCCCCCCGCGCTTTAGCCGGACAGACAGCGCCTGCTCCCGGCCGCCCGAGACAAACGCCGCGCCGATTTCTGCTCCGGGGCGGTCAAACCGGATCAGATCCGCGTCACGCGCCGCGCGGGCGCTCTTGCTTGTCGCCAAATAGTATATGGCTTCAAGCAGGTTGGTCTTGCCGGCTCCGTTGGGGCCGGATATGACGTTGACGCCGCCGGAAAAGGCAAACGCCGCTTCTGTATAGCTGCGGAAGTCTCTGAGTGTGATGGAGAGGAGGGTCATGGATTGGCCGACAGCCTGACCGGTAAAACCATAAACAATGTATCCTCATCCGATTCCGGCAGCATCAGACAGGGGGAGATGGCGCCGGACGTCTCAAAGCGGAAGCGTTCGCCCTCCATATGCCGCAGGGCGTCTAGCAGATAGCGGTGATTGAAGCCGATCTCCAGCTCATCGGGGCACTCGCAATCAATATCGTCCTGCGCGCGCCCCAGCGCCGTCTGACAGCTGACCGTCAGTTTGCTATCGGAAAAGGCCAGCCGAACCGGGTTTTTGAGCTTCTCGGTAATCAGGAGCCCCACCCGCTCCAGCGCCTGTATCAGCGGCTTGATCTCCAGCGTGGCGGCAAACGTTCCCGTTTTAGGGATGCCGGTCTTATATTTGAAAAATTCGCCTTCCATGACGCGGGTAATCAGTGTCAGCCCGGTCAAATCAATCAATACATGCCTTGCGCCGATATGCAGGGTGACCTGCGCCTCCTCGTCGCTCTCCAGCATCCGCTCCAGTTCGCGCAGGCTTACGGCGGGCAGTACGGCGGAAAAAGCCTCCCCGCCGCCCTCCTGCGGCACATGGCTGAGCGCCAGGCGGTGCCCGTCCAGCGCCACGAGAGTGAGCTTTTCAGGTTCGGTATCAAACAGCACCCCGGTATGGATGTGTTTGGTCTCCGCGTCGGAGACGGAGAAGAGGGTCATGCCGAGCAGGCGTTTCAGCGCGGCCTGCGGTATTGTGAGCGAACGCAGCCCCGACACTTCGGGCAGGACGGGATAATTCTCCGCCGGCAGCGCCGTCACGTCAAAAACACTCGCACCGCATTGGATATTCGTCATATACCGCTCATTGACCGTGATCTCGACGTCCTGGCCGGGCGCGCGGCGCACCATCTCGCAAATCATCCGCGCGTCTAAAACCACCGCGCCCTCCGCCTTTACCTCGGCAGGGACGACGGCGACGATCCCCATCTCAAGGTCATTGCCGGTGACGGTCAGCGTATCGCCCTTGCATTCCAGCAGCAACCCTTTCAGCATCTCGCCCACGGCGCGGGACGAAACCGCCCGCGCCGCGTGCCCCAGCGCCGTATTCAGAAGGTCTTGCCGGCATATGCAACGCATCAGCGTGGACATGGTCATACACCCCTTATGTTCTCTATAATCGTTTTGATGTCGTTATCGTAAGCGGGGTCTTCCTTGCGGCGGTCCTCCACGCGCTGGACGGAATGGACGACGGTGGAGTGGTCGCGGGAGAAGAGCTTATCGCCTATCTGCTCTAAAGAGAGGCTGGTCATGTCGCGGATAAGATACATGGCGGTCTGACGGGCGGTGACCAGGTCGGCCTGACGGCCTTTGCCGGTGATTTGCCGCTCGTCCAGTTTATAAAAAGAGCATACCTCGCCCAAAATTAGCTGCGGGGTGGGGTTGAGTCCGGGGCTTTGGCGGATCATGTCGGCGACAACTTCCTGCGCTGTGTTCAAATCAAGACTGCTCGCCATCAAATCGCGGGACGCCATTAGCTTTTTCACCGCGCCTTCCAATTGCCGCACATTGCTGGTGATGGCTTGAGCGATGTACTCCGCCACCTCGGGCAGAATAGGTATCCCCAGCCGCTGCGCCTTGTCCTGCACGATGGCGATCCGCGTCTCGAAATCGGGCGGCTTGACATCGACGATCAGCCCCCACTCAAAGCGGGTGAGCAGCCGCTCCTCGAATCGTTGCAGGTCGCGCGGACGCCGGTCGGAGGTGAGGACAATCTGCCTGCCCTCCTCATACAGCGCGTTGAAGGTGTGGAAAAATTCCTCCTGCGAGAAATCGCGCCCCGCTATGAACTGTATGTCGTCCACCAAAAGCAGGTCGGCGCTGCGGTAGCGGCCGCGGAACTTATCCGTGCTTTTTTCTTTCAAGGCCGCCACCAGATCGTTTGTAAACTGTTCGGCCGAAAAATAGAGGATGCTATGCCCCGGGTGTATTTGGCGGAGTTTGTTTTGGATAGCGTAGAGCAAATGCGTTTTGCCCAGCCCCGAGCCGCCGTAGAGGAAGAGGGGATTGTACGCTTCCCCCGGCGATTCCGCAACGGCCTGCGCCGCCGAATAGGCGTATTTGTTGCTCTCGCCCACGATAAACCGGTCAAAGATAAAGTCGCGGCAGCCGCGCCCGGGCTCGTCCGGCTGCGCCCCCGGCGAGTCTTTCTCTTCCGGTCCAGCCGGCTGCGGCACCCCGTCCACCAGCCTAATCTCGTAGGGTACGCCGAAAATGGCCAGCATGGCGTCTTCCAGCTGCGGTATATACCGCGCCCGGATATAGTCACGCTTATATTCGGTGGGAGAACAGAGGGCTAGTACCTGATCCTCACAAGACACGATAAGGGCGTCGGAAAACCACGCCGATACTACTGCGCGGGGCATCCCCCGGCTGAGTTCTTGGCGTATCCGCTCCATTAACCCGGCGCTCATCACAGGCCCCCTTGCCCATCTAAATCTATCTCTCTCCAGTATAGCACACTTTGCCCTTTCGGACAAGGATTAGTTTGCGTTTTTACTTTCTGAACAGAAACAAATCCCCGACCGAAAGCTCCCCCTCCGGTGTGCGCAGGATGCCGTTTTCCGGTATGATAAACCACGGGGAGATGTCCCTGTCGTTCGGATTTCTCACCACATAGCCCTCCTGCTCGGGGTCGCCGCCCCGGACAAGCAGCAACGCCGTGCGGCCGCTTTCGTCCTCTGCTATGTCAGCGACGACGGCGCCGCCGCCGTTGATGAACACATAGCCCATCTCAACACGCACCGCTTGCAGGAGGTCTTGCCGTATGGACGTGGCGTTGGTGTAGATAAAAAGCGTATTGAGATAGCCCCGCAGGGCTTCCGGGCTGTCGTCGGGCGCGGCGGCGGGGGCGGACCAGTCCACCTTGTTGCCGCTGACGCTGATCCGTTCT
This sequence comes from Oscillospiraceae bacterium, assembly GCA_031254195.1. Lineage (GTDB taxonomy): Bacteria > Bacillota > Clostridia > Oscillospirales > UBA929 > UBA929. The sequence continues at coordinate 41,793 of JAIRUW010000031.1, read as the reverse complement.
CCTTCAGCCCATCTTACAAAGGGGAAAGCAAAGCCGGAGAGGAAATGGAACTCAATGTCCTCCAAACGCCCTGCCTGATAGAGGTATTCGCCGCGCAGGCGCAGCAGAAAATTGGTGTTGCGCATGAAATCGCGCGGGCCGACCTCCATCTTCATCACAGCCTCAAACTGGTCGTCGGGCTTGATAGTGCCGTCAAAGAGGTAAATCACGTCGCCGTCCGGCTTGAGCGGAAGGTTGCGCAAAAACTCCCCGAACGAGCCTTCCTCTGTCGGGACGCGGAAAAAGCCTTCAGGCGGTTGGAAACGCGTCTCAAGGGTCGTCCCTTCGGGTATTTTGACGATATGCGGTTCCGGTTCCTCTTCCGGCGGGGAAGGAGACTCCGACGGGTCCTCCGGTGAAGGAGCAGGCGCCGGCGGAGGTTTTGCCATCCACTCGCAGCCGCACAGGGCAAAACAAAAAACAAGAATAAAGCACACCGCGCGGACAGCCCGTATTGTTGCGCCTGTCAAGCAAATCCCCCCGTACACAGTATTATGTATATTTTACAATATATCGGATGCTCTTGTCAAATCATAAAATGTTTGCTATAATGCAATTTAAGCACAATAGAAAAGGAGACGCTTATGAATATCATCCGTACCGCGGTGGTCGAGCTGACAAAAGCGGAAGCCCTCGCCTACAAGTACAAGATGTCGTCGGGCGGCGCGGGGTTGAAGCTCCTCTATGAGGAGACGGGCATGTCCGAAACCTATACCATCAGCAGGCGCGGCGAGCTGTCCGCCAACCGTCCCGGGGGCTCCGTCGGCGAAGCGGCGCTGGAGGCTTACGAGTTGACGCTGGGCCTGCCGTATTCCGCGCGCGGCAAGGTGAAGGCCGTTGCCGTCGAGCGGGCGGAGGAGGACGAGGTCGTCCCCGCGACGCCGGAATACAATATGATCGAATCGGCGGAATACAAGGCGTGGATTGCCAAAAATATCGGCCCGGACGGCAGGATGAATTATATTAAAATGAATAAAGACCTCATACAGTTCGCAAGCAAAAACAAGACCGTTTCCGAGATGGTCGCTCAAAAGGAAGATCGGGAGGCTATACTGCGGCGCATCGTGCAGATCCAAACCTCCAGCTTTACCAAAGACAAAGAATATATCACCCCCGAGGCGGCCGGCGCGCTGATCGACACATTGGAGGAACTTGACACCCGCTCCGCGTTCAAGGAATTGAAGCTGCATATCACAAGGATGTTGAGCGGAGCGAAATAAAGCATAACCTGATTACAAGACAAGGGGTGGGAGCTGCATGATTCTGAATAAAAAAATGTTCAAAGAGCAGTTCAAGCACGCGATTGCCAGCCAGTTCGCGAAAGCGTTGGACGAATCGTCGGTGGCGGACCAGTGTTCGGCATTGTCCAGGCTTGTGCGGACCGCGTTGACAGAACGCTGGGTCAACACCAACAAAATCTATGAAAACCGCGAAACGCGGCAGGTCTACTATTTCTCGCTGGAGTTTCTGATGGGACAGTGCCTGGAATCGCATCTCATTTATTTAGGGTGGCGCGACGTCTGCGAGGAGGGCCTCAAAGAGCTGGGGCTGAGTTTGGACGTTATTTTGGCCGCCGAGCCGGACGCGGGCCTGGGCAACGGCGGGCTCGGGCGTCTGGCCGCCTGCTTCCTTGACTCGATGGCCTCGATGGGGCTTCCGGGGCATGGCTGCGGCATCCGTTACCGCCACGGCCTGTTTACGCAACAGATCGTAGACGGCTATCAGGTGGAGCTTGCCGACGGCTGGCTGCGCGAGAAAAACGACTGGGAGATCCGCAAACCTGACAAGGCGGTTTTGGTCAAATTCAACGGGTATGTGGTCTCCAAGCGCGACGAGGACGGTGAGTTCCTCGACCTTGATGACACACAGAATATCCGCGCCGTGCCGCACGACATCCCCATCCCGAGTTACGGCTATAAGCACAATACCGTCAATACCCTGCGGCTGTGGACAGCGGAGTCGGTGGGCGACGAGTTTAATTTCGAGTCGTTTTCCCGCGGCGACTATATCGGCGCCCGCGTCAACAGTTATTTGGCCGAATCCATCTCCGAGGTGCTCTACCCCGACGACTCCAACTATGATAATCGCGTATTGCGCCTTAAACAGCAGTATTTCTTCTGTTCCGCCGGGCTCAAGTCAATCCTCCGCCGCTATCGTAAGGGCAAGAAACGGAGCTTGGTGGATTTTGCCAAGTACATCTGCATCCAGATTAACGACACCCATCCCGCGCTGGCCGTGCCTGAGCTGATGCGCCTGCTGATGGACGGCGACGACGATATTAAGCTGGGGCAGAGGCTGGGCTGGGACGACGCCTGGGCCATCACCACAAAGACCATTGCCTATACCAACCATACCATCCTGCCCGAGGCGTTGGAGAAATGGCCGGTCGATACCATGCGCGAGCTGTTGCCGCGCGTCTTTATGATCATCGAGGAGATCAACCGCCGGTTCTGCGCCAATTTGATGGAGGTCTACCCAAACCAGCCTGAGCGCTGGGCCCGCATGGCGATTATCGGCGACGGCGTTGTAAGGATGGCGCATTTGGCCATCGCCGGGTCTTTCTCGGTCAATGGCGTCGCGGCCGTCCACTCCGAACTGCTGAAGAATGTGGTGCTGAAAGATTTTTATGAGCTTTCCCCGGAAAAGTTCAACAACAAAACCAACGGCATTACGCACCGCCGCTGGCTGATCAAATCCAACCCGGAACTGGCTTCCTTCATCACCGAAACGATTGGCCCTCTTTGGATCGACGACCCTCTGAAATTGACGGGGTTGGAGGCGCTCAAGGACGACACGGCCGCCCTGCAAAAGCTCTCTGACATCAAGCTCAACAATAAGCAAAAGCTGGCGGCGTATATTAAAGAGCATCAAGATATCGTCGTAGATCCGCTGGCCATCTTCGATGTGCAGGTCAAACGCATCCACGGCTATAAGCGCCAGCTTATGAACCTGCTCCATGTCCTCTACCTCTACGACCGCATCCGGGAGGGTCAGGACATCGGCGCGCCGAGGGTCTTTATTATGGCGGGCAAAGCCGCGCCCAGCTACTATTTCGCCAAAAATGTCATTAAGCTGGCCAACGAGCTGAGCCAAGCCATCGAAAACGAGCCGCGCTGCAAAGGAAAGCTGTCGCTTGTCTTCCTGGCCAACTACGGCATCTCCATCGCCGAACGGATCTTTCCGGCTTCCGAAGTCAGCGAGCAGATTTCCACGGCCTCTAAGGAAGCGTCCGGCACATCCAACATGAAATTTATGATGAACGGCGCCCTGACATTGGGTACCGCAGACGGCGCGAACATAGAGATTTTCGACTATGTGGGCGAGGAAAACGGGTTCCTGTTCGGTATGAACGTTGAAGAAGTCCTGGCGTATTACGCCGATGGCAGTTACAACCCGCATCAAGTCCTCGCGCACGACCCTCGCCTCAAGCGGTGCGTCGAGCTGCTGAAGGGCAAGCTCACACCCAACCTGCCGGACAACGAGTTCATCAACATCCTTTGCAGCCTGTTCGATTACGGCGACGAGTTCTTCGTTTTGGGCGACTTTGACGCGTATGTGAAGGCGCAAGAAAAGGTCAGCGAAACATACGAAGACCGCAAACTGTGGAACCGCATGAGCCTGATGAATATCGCCCGCAGCGGCGTATTCGCCTCAGACAACACCATCCGCCAGTACGCGAATGAGATTTGGAAGATTGAACCTGTGCTGTGACATGCAGAAAAACGGCTTTTGCCGTTTTTCTGCTATCGTCAGCGTCAAGCCATACCGCGCGGCTATCCCCAACGCATTGTATACTATGAGAGACGGGAGCCTTGTGTGAATCGGTGAAGATACTCGAGCCTTCTCTATTGGCGTCCGACCCCGGCCGCTTGGCGGAACAGATGGCGCGGGCGGCGCGCGGCGGCGCGGCCATGTGGCATCTGGATGTGATGGACGGGCATTTTGTCCCCAACCTGTCGTTCGGCCCGCATATCTGCGCCGGACTGCTCAAACACACCTCGCTGCCCATTGACGTACATCTGATGGTGGAAAAGCCGTCACGGTTTATAGACCCATTCCTCCACGCGGGCGCGTCGTCGGTCATTCTGCATGTGGAGGTCAGGGATTCCGAGCCAATCCCGCAGATGCTGCGGGAGATAAAGGAAGCGGGGGCAACCCCCGCCGTTTCGTTGCGCCCGCAGACGCCGCTTGAGATGCTTGAGCCTTACCTCCCGCTGGTTGGCAGGGTGCTTTTAATGTCGGTGGAGCCGGGATACGGCGGCCAGACTTTTTTACCCGGCAGCCTGGAGCGTGCCCGCGCTCTGCGGGCCATGATCGACCGGGTAAGCCCCGGGATACAGCTTCAAATGGACGGCGGCGTCACTCTGGATAACGCCGGGAGCATCCTGGAGGCGGGCGTGGACATATTGATTGCGGGAAGCGCCGTCTTTGACGCGCCCGATATTGAGGCGCGGTGCGAGGAATTTTCCTTGCTGCTGGGACGATGAAGGATACCGTATATTTGATCATCCACGGGTTCGCGGGCGGTTTACATGAGACTGAATATTTGACGGAGTTTCTACGGTCCGAAGGGCTGGATGTAAGAGCTGTTCTGCTGAGCGGGCACGGGGGAACTAAGAAGGATTTAAGGAAAACTGCATATACCGACTGGATATATTCTGTGGAAAATACAGTCGAGGAGCTTGCAAATGAATTCCGGCATATCGTACTGCTCGGCTTTTCGATGGGCGGGCTGATTTGCTTGCATTTTGCGGGAATGCCGGAAGTACAGAAATTGGTGCTTGTCAATGCTCCTATTTACTTTTGGAATATGAAAATCATTCTAAGGGACGTGTTAAACAGCCTTAAGCACAGGCGGTTTGAAAAGATGCGGTTTTATCAAAAAGCCGCCATGAGGAGTTCCCTGAAAACAAATATAGATTTCCTGAATGTCTTATCCAAATCGAAAAAACTGCTCCGCAATGTAAAAAAGCCATCTTTGATTCTTCAATGCGTGGACGATGAAAGTGTGCGTCCTAAAAGCGCCAGGTATATCCATGCGGGTATCGGAGAAAGCGCGGAATGTAAGGTCTATGAGGGCGGCTGTCATTTGATATTCCTGGAGGACAGCGGCGTCAGGGATGATATATGCCGCGATATAATGCGTTTTATCAACGCATAAAGCCATTATGCAAACCAAGAAGACTCCGCAACATGCGTGAGGCCAACAGACAGACGCCCCTATTTTACAGCCTTGCTGATACGCCCCAGCATTTCCTCCAGCGCTTCGATAAACGCGGCGTTATGCCCCTCGATGAACGCCATATCCTGACGCTTGCCGGCCCTCTCCAGCCCGTCTGCGGCCTCGGACAGTTCCCCCGCGCCGATATACCCTGCCGCGCTTTTCAGCGCGTGGGCATGTGTCGCATATAAAGTCAGATCTTCTCCATCGAGGCTCGCTTTGAGTTTGCCGGCTTTCTCAAACGCGTCCTGCACGAAAACAGAGAGTATATATTTGTATTTTTCTACAGAGCCTCCCATCACGGCAAGGCCTTTTTGGACGTCCAGCCCCTCGATTGCCATAATCTTTTCTTGCCCGTCCGGTTCTGCCGGGACGGGTTTTTGTGTGCCGATCAATGTCCCGTTCAGTACATTGGCGACCGATATGGGGTTTACGGGCACGGTGATGGCGCTCAGGGCATGATGGCTGCCTAGCTCTCCAGGGCTCGCGAGCAGGACGAGCTTGGTCTCCGGGTTCAGCCTTGGGGCCAGGATTTGAAGGTTATCAAAAAGGGAGGGCGCGGCGAAGATGTGCGACCAATCCCCGCTCTTCATTTCCGTGTAAAGCCCGGTTTCAGCCGTCACCAGCTTGCAGCGGACATTTAGGCTCTTGACCGTCGAAAGGACAGCCCCGGCGACCGCGTCGCGCTGTTCGCAGATGAGCACGCCTTTTTTCTCTGCGCCGACTACCGACGCGAGCTTTTTCAGCAGCCAGTCCGCCAGCCCGTCCTCCTCATTGCTCAGGCATATGTCGTCCGCGGCGGTTTTCACCTTGTCCAGCGCGTTACCCATCGCCACGCCGGTGCCCGCGTACGAGAGCATGTCGAGATCGTTGAGGTCGTCGCCGAACGCGACGATTTCCTCCCGCGCGATCCCCCAATGCCGCGCAAGTTCGGCGACGGCTTTGGATTTTGTCGCGTCTTTGTGCATGACTTGCCCTAATTTGTCACGGCTGACGGTGAGATAGAGGTCTTGCGGCAGGCGCGCCTCCACAAACGTCGTCTCCTCAGAGCCGCAATCCTCGATATAGAGCTTTTCGCCGTCCAGCTCATGCGTCGAGAAATCCACCATCTTATATTCAGTGATATGCGGCCAAACTTCGGATATGTCAAAGTTGGTATAGTGCCATCCGTCCAGCTGCGTCCCGGCTTTCAGGCCATGCCGGTCACAAGCCGTCAGCAGCGGGCGGGCTGTTTCATATGGGACGAAACGCTTATATATCATTTCCCCGCCATCCATAGCCGCGGCGCCGTTATTGACGGCATACCCGTCAAAGAGCCCGTCAGGGACCAGCCGTGTTGCGCTGCCGCTCCGCCCGGTCGCAAAGACGACCTTGATCCCCGCGTCCCGGCAGTGGCGCAGCACATCCTCCGTGCGTTTCGACACGGTTTTATCGTCGCGCAGCAATGTACCGTCCAAGTCGGTGGCGATCATCTTGATCACAGGCTCACACCTTTCGCGCAAATAACAGGTTGTCCGCGTGCCGGTGAGGCACGCCGGACGAATCGCAGTCGAAGATCCGCTCCTCGCAGTTTTCGATGTGCCAGTCGTGAAAATAGGTGAATAACTGGCCGGACCGGAAGGGGTAGTGATGCTCTTCCCGTTCAGGCGGGGCGGCGATAAACGGCTTCTCCACAAACGCCTGAAGCGCCGCGATGCCCCTTTCGCTCACATGGGCTTTATAGTTCGCCATAATCTCGTCCCGCAGTTCCGGTTTGATACAGTGCAGAACGCCGCTGGAGAAGAGCACATCAACATTCATATCCAGCCTGTAGTCCCATACATCCGCCTTGAAAAAGTTGACATGGACGCCCGCCTCGCCGGCGAGGCGCTTGGCTTTTTCCAGGCCGGCGACGGATATGTCAAACGCGCTCACATCATACCCGCACCGCGCGAAAAAAACGGCATTCTGCCCTTCTCCGCAGCCGATGTCTAAAACCTTTAGCTGCTTTCCGGGTGGAAGGAGCGATAGGACTTTCAGGCACATCTGAGACGGCGCAACGCCCCAATAATACCCCTCGTCACCGCGGTATGCGTTTTCATAAAATGTCGTCCCGCTGTGATAGGCGGCATACCCAAACAGCTTGTCAACGCTCACCCGCAGCGCCCGCGCAAGCTCCGGGAGCAGGGCCGTGTCCGGCATGGTCTGCCCCGTTTCCCACTTGCTGACGGCCTGAAAGGTCACCCCCAGTTTATCGGCCAGTGCCTCTTGTGTCAAGCCTAAACCTTTCCTGTACCGGGATATGTTCCCCGCTAACATCTCGCGCATGGCAATCATCACCTCAAGGATAGTATGCGCCTTGCGCGGCCGGATTGCAATCCCCGCGCGTTTGAGATTCCACAGGTTTCAAACGGCGGTTGAGCCGTCGTTTACGGGCAAACGTCAAAAAACGGGTACCCTAGTCATTACCTCCAAACCCCCTGCCATGTGACTATGTATCCCTTGCGAATTCTACGTTTTACATGTCTGTTTTAACAACGCAAATAGATGGTCGGAAAAACACGCAAAGTATTCTCCATCAGCTCTGGAGCAGAGAGAAATTATGGGGATTTTGCAGGTATGCTATATGAAAATTCGGTTAAAGACTGACAAGACCATTGCTTGCAAAAGCCATCCGAAAAACCAGCTTGCCAGATTAGCTATAACTGCATAGGAGATTATACGCCCGCGACTTTGCCCTTTGAGCGTTTTTGCGTATATAGCGCACTCAATCGCAATTATTGCTATCTCCAACAACGGTTGTGCTAAAATCGCAAAGATGGCACTGCTAGCGGATATACCCATTAGTGAAAAATATAGAAACGCCTGAGTCCCGGCGTTTACGAGCAGAAACGGCTTCCAGTTGTCACGCAGCTTGAACCTAAACAATAACAGCAATAAACCCTCGATAACCAGTGTTGCCGCAAGCGTGAAAGGAAACTGTGCGAAACCATCGACCGTATTTTCACTCGCCTTTCCGGTTTGAACATTATAAACTATCTCGCTAAAAAACTTGTTTCTAGTGATAATATCGGAAACAATTACTTCGCCGCTTTGAGTAACGATGATAATTTTGAACTCAGCTGGAGCCATGAGGAAATTGTGTTGCATGACCCCCGCAGATGATGTTCCAGTCAAATCACCGCGAGTATATGGAATATGACTATATAGTGCGGGATACCAACCTTCTTCGATATAGCTGTAAAGCCCTTGCACCCTTTTATCATTAGTATCAGGCATAGTCATAGGGTCATCTTCGTAACGGTAAGAAATGTTGGTAACTAATAAATCGAGGTAATACGCTTCGGATGGCGGGTTTTTTACGATTATTGTTAACGTTGATTTTGGCCCTAAGTCAGCAGAAGCCGTGAGCGGGAAAGCAAAAACAAGAACTACTGTAGCAAAAAGAAATGAAATTATTCGCTTCATCATAATTATCAACTCCCTGAAGCAAATCCCAACACAGCCAGTATAGCACAGGCAGCGCCATCAGACAACCGCTTTTTCAGTCTGGTGGGTGTCGTTCTCAATCATGACAACCCTCACTCACCGCTACCCTCTCCCCACCCCATCCAACAGGTGTTTTGGCGGTAACGAAATATTGCATTGAGGGGAACCGAACTCCTGTCCACCAATATTTCCTGTGATTGCAACGCTTGCAGCCTTTCTTCTTCCGCAAAAATGGCAATGTCTCTGCAAATATCATTTTCTGGACATGAATAATCCCTGTCCTTGCAACCTTGCAAACAGCTTGAACCACAAGGGTTTTTACTGTTACGAACTCGCATAGACAGGGGGTTCGATGGTGACCCCTAAGGTATCCGTTCCTCTTGCGCGCTACTCTTGCGCGTTACTCTTCCGTCTCCTCCGGCGTGTCCTCATCGTCCTCACCATCCCCGTCCTCCCGCGCCTCCGGCTTGCGGTTGTTTTTGTTGACGATGCCGATATACACAGCGCTGACGGCCAGCACCGCGAGCAGCAGGATCAGAACCCGCAGCTCGCCCGAGGTGGTCAGCACCACCGCCGAAAACCCCAGTATGGCGGAGACGCTGTATAGTATGGCGACGGCCTGCTTCTGCGAGAAGCCCATGTCAATCAGGCGGTGGTGGACATGCCCGCGGTCGCCGGTGGACAGCGGGTTTTGTTTTTTGGCGATCCTTCTGAAAAACGCCGCCGCCGTATCGAAGATGGGCAGGCCGAGGATGAGGAAGGGTACGGCAAACGAAATGACGGCGTAAAATTTGAAGAGGCCAAGGATTGACGCGCAGGAGAGGATGTACCCCAAAAACAGCGCGCCTGAATCGCCCATAAAGAGCCGCGCGGGATTGAAATTATATGGCAAAAAGCCAAGACAGCCGCCGGTCAGCGCTGCGGTCAGCAACGCCGCCGCCGGGTTGCCGGTGGCGATGGCGATTAAGAGCATGGAAAGGGACGCAATGCCGGAGACACCGACGGCAAGGCCGTCCAGCCCGTCGATAAGATTGACGGCGTTGGTGATGCCGATGATCCAAAGGATGGTGACAGGAATGCTTAAAATGCCGAGGGTGATGGTATTCCCCTCAGAGAATATATTGGGGTTGGTAAATATCTCCGCGCGCAATCCGAAGGCGACAGGAATCGCCGCCGCCGCCAACTGCCCGATGAGTTTGCCCCACCACGGCAGCGTAAGGGTATCGTCCACCGCGCCCACCACGACGATGATGACCGCGCCGATCAGAATCCCGGTGACGGTTTTATCCAGCTGCCCCGCCCCAAACACCAGAAACGCGGCCATAAAGCCGGTAAAGATGGCAAGCCCGCCCAAACGCGGGATCGGAGCGCTGTGCATCCTGCGGTCGTCCCGGCTGGGGTCGTCAATCGCGCCCACCTTGCGGGCCAGCATCCGCACCAGCGGCGTGACCGCGAAGGAGACGATTACAGCCGCCGCTAAGGCAAACCATACGGGCAGAAAAAGCTCCGGGTCCGACAGAAATTGTGATTGTTGTGGCATATTGTCGCCCCTTTATTTCCTAGGTAAAAACCCGATTGCGTCGCGTACCCTCCGCAATACGGGTTCGGCAATGGCCTCGGCACGACCGGCTTCCTCCGCCATCAGTTTATCGAGGTGCGCGGGGGTTTGGATATATTCCGCGGCTTTGGCGCGGATGGGGGACAGGACGCTGTCGGCGGCTTCTCCTACGGCGGTTTTGAAAGCCCCGTAGCCCTGCCCGGCAAACTCTTTCTCCACGGCTTGCATGTCCTTGCCGACGCACAGGCCGTAAATGGTCATCAGGTTGGAAACACCGGGTTTTTCCACTGGGTCATACCGCACCTCCGCGCCGGAGTCGGTGACGGCGCGCTTGCATTTTTTAATGATTGCATCCCTGTCGTCCAGCATGGAAAGAACCCCGGCCGGGTTGGGGTCGGACTTGTCCATTTTGTGCGAAGGGTCGGCTAGGCTCATAATCCGTCCGCCCAGTTTCGGGATAAGCGGTTCCGGCACGGTCAGTATCTCCCCGTAAACGCCGTTGAAGCGGATAGCGATGTCCCGCGCAAGCTCCAGATGCTGTTTCTGGTCTTCCCCGATGGGTACGATGTCCGCCCCGTACAAAACGATGTCGGCGGCTTGCAGGACGGGGTAGGTGAACAGCCCGGCGTTGATGTTGTCGGCGTGTTTGGCGCTTTTGTCCTTAAACTGCGTCATGCGGCTCAGCTCGCCGAACATGGTGAAATTGTTGAGTATCCAGCAAAGCTCGGCATGGGCCGGCACATGGCTCTGCACATACAGGACGGTATTGCGCGGCTCCGGGCCGCAGGCCAGCAGCAGGGCGTACAGCTCGCGGACGCGGCGGCGCAGCCCCTCCGGGTCTTGCCGCACGGTGATGGAGTGCAAATCGACTACGCTGTATACGCACCGGTAGATTTTGCTCAGCTCCACATAATTTTTCAACGCTCCGAGATAATTGCCGATGTGCGGCGCCGCCGTCGGCTGGATGCCGGAGAATACGGTCTTTTGCGGATCCATAAAGGCTACCTCTCTTTATATGTCTCGCCCAGGCGGGCGACGCCTGTTTCGATCTGTTCCAGCGACGGGAGTGAGAAATTCAGCCGTATCGCGCCGGAAACCCCTTCCTCATCGCATAAAAACGCGCTTCCGGGCACTGCCATGACCTTCCGCTCCTTCGCCCTGCGGCAGAAATCCGTTCCGTCCATCCCATCCGGCAGTTTGACCCAGATAAACAGGCCGCCCTCCGGCACGATCCACTCCGCGTCCGGCAAATGCCGTTTCAACGCGGCGTCCATACAGTCGCGCCGCGTTTTATACAGCGCGCGGCAGCGGGCGATATGCGCGTCAAGGTCATGCCGCGCCATATAGCGCTCGACGAGAATCTGGAAAAATAGGTTGGAATGCACGTCGCTCACCTGCTTGGCGGCAGTCATCTTGGCGATCAGCGGCGCGGGGGCCAACGCAAACCCCAGCCGGATGCCGGGGGCGATAATCTTGGAAAAGCTGCCCGCGTAAATCACGCGGCCTTCGGTATCCAAGGATTTGATAGCGGGGACGTCCTCTCCGTCATAGCGCAGTTCGCGGTACGGGTCGTCCTCCAAAATCATCACATTATGCCGTGCCGCCAGCTCCAGCAGGCGCTTCCGCGCCGCCAAAGGCATCACCTCGCCGGCGGGATTTTGGAAGGTGGGGATGGTATAGACCATCTTGGCTTCGGGATGGTTTATGAATGCCCGCTCCAGCGCGCTAATATCCATGCCAGCGCCGCCGCAGGGCACGCCTGCCAGCTTCACGCCGTAAGAACGCAGGGCGTTCAGCGCGCCGATGAAGCTGGGGTCTTCGCAGATGACCGTGTCGCCCTCGTTGAGCAGCGTTTTGGCCGCCAGCTCCACCACCTGCTGTCCGCCGCTGGTGATGATAAGGTCATCGGATTCTGTCCCGATGCCGTGTTTTTGCAAAATACGCTCCCTCGTACGCTCCCGCAGCGGCCCATATCCCTCGGAGATTCCGTATTGCAGGGCGCTTGCCGCGCCGGTGGCGAATATCTCGGCGGCGAGGGCCGCCATTTCCTCCGCCGGGAACGCTTCCGGGGACGGGTTCCCCGCCGCCAGCGTGACGGTATCGGCGTCGCTGGGCGCTTTGAGTATCTCACGGATAGCCGACGGCCTCAATGACGATATGCGCCGGGAAAACTCCATTGGCCTTCTTCCCCCTCTTTGTCCTTCTTTTCAGTTTATCACAAAAAAAGCAATTATGTCAACCATTGGACTTGCTTTCCGGCACGGCGATGTTCAGCCGCATCTGTATCACCGTCCCAAACAACCCTTTCTCCGAGCCGCAGACGACAAAGCCCATCTTCCTGTAAAACGCCAACGCCTGCGTATTCTGATGAAATACCCGAAGCGACAGCCCCGTCTTCCCGCACGCCCGCGATACGCTGACGGCTTCGCCCAAAAGCTGGGCGCCCAGCCCGAGGCCGCGTTTTTCGGGGTCGAGGCAGAACAGGGAGATATGGCCGTCAAATACCGACAGACGTCCCGCGTCGCGCATGTGTATCAGCCCTACGCGCCGGTCCCGCTCCATCGCGAACTGAAGATACTTTGGGTTAGTCTCCGCCGATTCCCACAGCGCCCGCCCGGCCACTTCGTCATGGAACCCTTCCGTTGTGCCGTAGATCGTCTCCCATGTCCGGCGGGTATAATCCATGGCGGCGTCTGTGTCTTCCGGCAAACGCGCCGGGGAGAACCAAAGCTCGGCATCGGGATGCTTGTCCGGGTCGTCGCGCCACCAGGCTTGCTTGGCGTGTGTTGACAACTCTCCTAAATGGCGGTTATCTCCGATATAGTCCGCCCGGAGTCCCTCGTCCCCCCACTCCACCAGGGAGACCGAGGCGTTGTCTATATGCGGCACGCGCTCTCCCGTAATCCGCTCCAGAACATAGCGGATCACGCAGCCGTGGGACACCACCGCGACATACTGCCCCTCATGGGCGGCGGCGATGCCGGACAGGGCTTTCATGGCCCGCAGCCCCGCCTCCGCCACCGTCTCGGCGTCTTTGACCGCCCACGGGGCTTTGTTGTCGAACCAGAGCATATAGTCGCTGTGCCGCCGCGCGATCTCCCCCCAAGGGCGATCCTCCCATTCACCCAAATATACCTCGCGCAGCATAGGGTCGATTCCGACGGGTTTTTGACACGCCGACGCCACCGCCCCGGCTGTCCTCGCCGCGCGGTATAAATCGCTCGCGTACACGGCGTCAACCGGGCGGCGCGAAAACCAGTCGCCCAGCCGCTCGGACTGTTCCAGCCCATTCTTTGTCAATAGCCCGTTATAGTGCCCGTGCGCCCGGCGGTAGAGGTTGCCTTCCGCTTCCGCGTGGCGTACCAGATAGATCCGCGTCAATACGCTTCAACACTCCCTGTCAAGTCCGATACCCTGTCAACCATATGCCCTTCACACCAATCCGTCAGCTCCCGCAGGATACGCTCAGGGGCATACGGGTCTTGGAACAAAGCCGTGCCTATCCCAACCGCCGACGCGCCCGCCATCATCATCTCCGCCGCGTCCAACCCGTCCGAAACGCCGCCCATCCCGATTACCGGAAGCCCGGTCGCGGTCGCAACCTGCCAGACACAGCGCATTGCCACCGGGAATATGGCGGGGCCGGACAGCCCCCCGGTGTTCATCCGAAGGGCAGGCCGCCTTGTCTCTATGTCGATCCGCATCCCCAAGAGCGTGTTGATCAGCGAGAGCGCGTCGGCCCCCGCGTCTTTGCAGGCAAGGGCGACCGAAGCAATATCGGTGACATTGGGCGACAGCTTCACGCAAACCGGGACCTTCGCGGTTTTTTTCACCGCCTCCGTTACTCCGGCGGCGGAACGCGGGTCGTTCGAGAAATTGACGCCGTCTTTGTTGAGGTTTGGACAGGAGATATTCACTTCCAGCATATCGACCGAATCGCCGATCAGCCCCGCCATCTCGCCGTACTCTTCCGGCGACCCGCCGGAGATGTTGGCAATGACGGCGACGTCTTTCTTTACCAAAAAGGGCAGTTCGTCCCGTAAAAACGCCTCCACGCCGGGATTTTGCAGCCCGACGCTGTTGAGACAGCCGCCAAACGCTTCGGCGGCTCGCGGCGGGGGGTTGCCCTCACGGGGTTTGAGCGTCAAGCCTTTGACGCTGATCCCGCCCAGCAGAGAGATGTCAAAATATTCATCATATTCCCGCCCGAAGCCGAAACAGCCCGACACGGCGATAAGCGGGTTTTTCATCTTCACTCCCGCGACAGAAACGAATAAATCGGTCATCACAGCCTCCATTTTTTACGCCCTTCACATTGACTTCCACGCAAATCAATGAAAAAGAGCCTTTGTAAACCGGCCTATCTTTTCAATAGCATCGGCCGCCTCGGGGATCTCGCCAACCCACCCTTGAAATACATGCCACATTCCTTCCCACACGGACAGCTCAACATCTACCTGACTTGTTTTTGCCTTGTCGGCAAAGCGCGTTGCGTCGGACAATAGTATCTCTTCGCTTCCTGCCTGAATCAACAATGGCGGGAACCCTCTTATATCGCCGTAAACAGGAGAAATGAGAGGATTGAAGGGCGACTCGTTTTGAATGTAATAGCTTGCGTCTATTCGCAGGTCTTCTTCAAAGCATAAAGGGTCTTTCTCGGCACAGGTTTTCATCGTGTCGCCGGATAGAGTATAGTCAAGCATAGGCGACAAAAGAAAAATACCTTTCGGAAACGGGATTTCTTTGTCCTTCAAAAGCAGCGTCAGCGCTATCGCCAATCCTCCGCCGGAGGAATCTCCGCCCAAAACTATATTGTCCGCTTTATATCCGTGATCAAGTAGATATGCGTATACTCCCTCGGAGCTGTTAAGAGCGGCGGGATATGGATATTCAGGAGCGAGAGGATACTCAAAAATGCAAACCGGCACCTCGGTATTTTTTGCGATATGCGCGGCCAGTTTTCTGTGAGTGACGATGGATCCTTGCGTATGCCCGCCGCCATGAAAGTATAGTATCATATTGTCTTTGCTCGAATTGACCGTGCTGATCCATTCCGCGGGAAGATTGTTTATGACCGCTTTCTCAATGACAATACCGTCGGGAATTATATCGTTAGAGGCAAACTCCTCCCAGCCTTTGCGCTTTACCTCAAGAGGAGTATTCAGCAGTTCATCAAGATTTTTATTCTTCAGCAGTGTGTCTCTTATGTCTTTGGCCTGTTGGCTTATCATACGTTTCCTTCCTCAAAGCAAACATCCGAAGCGTCAAACACCGGCCCGTCTTTGCAGACGCGCTTGTATTGCCCCCCAACAGCGCAGGCGCAGACCAAACAGGCCCCCACGCCGCAGGCCATCCGCTCTTCCACCGACACAAAGCAGGGGACGCCGCGCCTTTTGCATACCTCCGCCACAGCTTTCAGAAGGGGGTACGGCCCGCAGGCCAAGACCCGCGCGGGGGCTCCTTTCAGCGACATATACGTCTCCAGCCGCTCATGCGGAAAAAACGCAAGCCCCGCCGACCCGTCGTCGGTGCAAATGTCGAGGGACGGGAATTCTTCCGTCAGAACCATGCTCTCCCGTGAGCGGAAACCGGCAATGGCGTGGGTGTTTTGATAAGTTTTGGCATAATAGAGCAGAGGGGGGATCCCTATGCCGCCGCCGACCAAGACCGTCTTGCCCTCCGATCCTTCCGGGAACCCGTTGCCCAACGGCCCCAGTACATCGACATCGCCGCCTTTGCGCAGTTTCGCCAGCGCCGCCGTGCCGCGGCCTTTGACTATGAAGACCAGCCGCGCCACCCCGTTTTCATATCCGCAAAGGCTGATTGGGCGGCGCAATGAAAAGCCGGGGACGGCCACATGCACAAACCGCCCCGGCGCCGGATTTTCCAATTTGATTGCAATCCGCAAATCATATGTCCGGTCCGCGACCGGGGAGAGGGACAGGACTTCACCCTTCATGGCGCAATACCTTGTCATACCATCCCACAAACGCCGCCCGTACCGGCTCCGGCAATTGCAGCAAAGCGCCGCGCAGATTGTCCGCGGTATGGAGCTTTTCCCCCATGGAAATGCCTATCATGGACAGCTCCGGCAGCTCGGGCGCTTTCCCTCCGGGCTGTAAGAACGACGCGCCCGCCCCGTCCCAAAGGCCGCGAAGCGTCAGCAGGTGCTTTGCCTCCGCGCTGATTTCCTCATCCACATCCAGCAGGGCAAAATCAGACCCGTCGCGCTGTTTTGCAAACCGCATGGTAAGCACACCGGAGCCGTCCCATGCGCGCGCCAAGCCCATGGCGGCGGCGAGCATAGCACTCTCCTCTGCGGGGTTGAGTGTCTGGGGCGGGTATATCACAACCTCGCCGCACACCTCGAACAAGCCGACCGGATACACGCCGCGCCCGTCCCGCGCCAAAACAATCCCGGTAAACACGGCCCGGTCCGGGGCTTCCCCGTCCAAGTAAGGGACGCGCTGCGCCTGACAGCGCTCCATCCAGCGTTTATCCAGCATAGGAAGCCCCTCCTTGCCTGAGTAAGTTGAACAACATGTTGAATATCTCCCCCGTTCCGCCCAATCGCATGTCGGGGCAAGGCAGGAAATGGACGGCGGCCACCGGCTTGCCCTCCAGGACAAACCCTTCCACCGTGTCGTCGGCCGCGTTACGGTGCGTAACGGTCAGGCCTTGCGGCAAAGGCTCTTCCGGCGTCTGCCCGTGGCTTTGCCATGTATAGAGGACCGAGTCCGTTTGGAGGTCTGTGACCGGCAGCCAGGCGCCGCGGTGCGGCTCGCGCATCGGGCGCAGCTTCGCGCCCGCGGCCAGCGTGATAAAACGAAAGCCCAAGCCGAAGCCCAGCATCGGCACCCCCTCCGCAATCAGGCCGCGCAGGCCCTCGGTAATGCCCGGATGGCTGCGGGGGGAACCGGCTCCGTCCGGCAGGATCAACGCGTCGTATTTGTCGCGCATGAAGATGGTGGGAGCGTCATAGGGCGGCAGTAATGTCACGCGGACACGCATGGCGTTGAGCAGGCGCGTCAGGCCATGCGACGAGCCAAAGTCGCAGACCGCCACATGGGCGGCGGCGCTTTTGCCCGAACCGTGCGAGACCGGGGCTTTGACCGCCGCGGGGAAGGTGTCGTTGTAGCGATATGCCCTGACTTGATCCAGCAGAGCGTCCCAGCCGTTGAAATCAGCGGAGGCCACGATGGCGCAACGCTTGATTTGCTTCTCGGCGGCATAGCGCGCCAGCTCCAGGGTATCAATCCCTGAGATGGCTGTTATGAAACTGCGCCGCAGGAAGAAGTCCAGCGTCTCCGCGCTTCGCCAGTTTGAGGGGATTGTCGTGATCTCCCGGGCAATCAGCCCGCGCAGCCACGGCACCCCTGTCTCGCAATGCTCGGTGTTGACGCCCCACGTCCCCACCGACGGCTGTGTAAACGCGCAAATCTGCCCCGCCGCCGCCGGGTCGGTCAGCCGGTGTACGGCGTCATGCCCATTATAGACGCTCAGCTCGCCCACCGTTACGCCGGGCGCTCCCGCCGCGGCGCCTTGTAGCCTGGTGCCGTCTTCTAAAAGTAACGTAGCCTGCAAATCATACCGCTCCTTTACCAAACGATTGCTTTCCTCAAATCGTCCCGCATATCAACCGCCGCTTTGCGGGCGGCGTCGGTATACGGAACGGACTCGTCTTCCTGCCACGCGCAGCAGATGCCGCGTGAATTGTTGACAACCGCGCCGCGCCCTTGCTTATCGAAGGCAAACGCTATGTCCGCCGCTTTCCCTCCCTGCGTCCCGTAGCCGGGTACAAGGAAAAACAGCTCGGGGTGATCTTTCCTAAGCTGCCGGATGGCGGTTGGCTGCGTCGCCCCCGCGACGATGGCGGCATTTTGATAGCCGTATTTGCCAACCAAGTGCCGCCCCGACCGTGAGACCTGCTCGGCAATAACGCGGTAGAGCGGGCGGTCGCCCGCCATCAGCTCCTGCACCTCCGCCGACGAGCGGTTGGACGTCTTGCAGAGGACGAACACCATTTTATCATATGCTTCACAGTCTTTCAAGAAAGGAATGAGATTGTCGGAGCCCAAATACGGGTTGACTGTCATAGCGTCGGCGTCATAGACCGGCAGCAGCGTATCCCCCAGCGCGACGCGCCCCAAAAAGGCGGAGGAATAGGCTTTCGAGGTGGAGCCGATGTCGCCCCGCTTAGCGTCCACGATAACATAAAGCCCGCGGTTCCGCGCCGCCAGGATGCCCTGCCGCAAAACCTCCATGCCGCCCGGCCCGAGCGCTTCGTAACACGCGCTTTGCAGCTTGACGGCGGGCACGATGTCGTAAAGAGCGTCGATCAGCGCCAGGATGTACTCCTTATACGCCCTCTGCAAGGCTTTCAGCGTCTGGCCGTGCTTTTCGGTGTGCTTTTCCGTCACGGCAGGCGGGATGTGATCGGGATAGGGATCCAGCCCCAGCACGGTCGGATTTTTCTTCTCCCCGACCATCTCAATTAGACGGTCAACCGACATGATGGCTCACAACCTTTCCTCGCAATATTTTTCCCATAAACGGGGTGTTTTCCGATTTGGACGCAAACCGTCCCGGTTCGACCATCCATTCTCTGTCGGTCTCTATGGTGACCACTCCGCCCGGTACGGGTACGCGCAGGATGACCGCGGGGTTTTCGCTCAAGAGGCTGAAAACAGACTCCAAAGGCATCCTGCCGCTGTGGTAAAGCGCTTCCAGCGACACCGCCAAGGCCGTCTCCAGTCCGATGACGCCGTTAGGCGGATTGTCCGACGCTTTCTCCTCCTCCGTGTGCGGCGCATGGTCGGTTGCGATACAGTCTATCACACCATCGCACAGCGCGTCCAGCACCGCTTCTATGTCCCTCTCCGTTCCCAGCGGCGGGTTCATCTTCCCAAAAGCCGCCGTCATGTAGTGCGGGCAGGTCTCGGCGGTGAACGGGACGCCCTCCCGCCGCGCTTTCCGCAGCACGGCAACGGTATCGGCAAGGCTGACATGGCAGATGTGCGCGGGACAGCTTGTCTGTTTGATATAGTACAGCGCCTGTTCACACTGTTCGGTTTCCGGCTCGCAATGCAACAAAACCGGCAGCCCCACGGCGTTTGCCCGCATCAAGGCTTCCCGCAGGAGTTTTTCATCGCGGATG
Organism: Oscillospiraceae bacterium; assembly: GCA_031254195.1. Classification (GTDB taxonomy): domain Bacteria; phylum Bacillota; class Clostridia; order Oscillospirales; family UBA929; genus UBA929. The sequence continues at coordinate 22,350 of JAIRUW010000031.1, read as the reverse complement.
GGCAGCCCGTCGTCGCTCAGCGCCGCCGCGCCCGCTTCCTTCAGCGCGGCGAAATCCGTTAAAGCCTCGCCCTTCTGCCCGACCGTGACCGCCGCAGCCGGATAGACCGAGACCGGCAGCCCCCGCGCCTTCTCCCTCACAAACCGTACCCATTCCGGCGTATCGACGGGCGGGGAGGTGTTCGCCATGATGGCAATCGCGCCGAACCCTCCGGCGGCGGCGGCGGCGCAGGCGGTCTCGATGGTCTCCTTATGCGTTTGCCCCGGTTCACGGGCGTGTACGTGCAGATCAAGGAAGGGGACGGTCCGGGCGATGGGCATACTATCCAAACCTCCGCATAAACAGCCCCGTGATGATCTTCGGGTAAAAATAGGTCGATTTTTGTGGCATCTTCTCCCCGGCCAGCACCGTATCGCGCAGTTCGGACAGTTTGGGCGGGGGCAGAAGGAAAGCGCATTGCGCTTTTTCAGAGCGGACAAGCCGCGCGGCTTCGGCGGCGTCACGGGTGTAGGAAAGGTTGAGCCCCTTCGCCATATTCTCCGCGTCAATCCCGAGCAGCGGCCCTAATATGTCATCATGCAGCGCCGCGGCGGAGGAGTTGGCTGACCAAGGCCGCTTAGGCGTGAGTTTCCAAGCGCCCGAAGCGGTGAGCCAGACAAAGCTCCCATTTTTCGGCAAATCGCCTTCCGACAGGGTATACCCTTCCTCCAGCGCGCGGCGCAAGGCAATCTCATCATAATTGTTCAGCGCGGACACGACGCGGTGCGTCGCCCAGACGTCCACGCCCGGGCTGTTTATGTCGGCGAGGAAAACCATCGCGTGCTGAGGCTTGCCTGTTTCGCCGCGCAGGTGCAACAGGGTTTCATAGCGGTGGTGGCCGTCGGCGATGTAGATTTTTTTATCCGCAAACGCCCGCGATATGGCGTCGCAACCGTCCGTCTCCGTCAGGGTGCGCAATGTGTGCGCCACCCCGTCGGGCATGGTAAACGAGCTGTCCGGCTCTTTGTTAAGAGCGGGGGCGAACAGCGAGGCGATCTGTCCCTCCGGGTCGTCGTACAGGCCGTATATGGCGGAAAACTGGCAGCCTGTTTCCAGCATCAGGCGGCGGCGGTCTTCCCGCGCGCCCGAAAGGGTAAATTCATGCGGCAGGACAACCCCTTCCGAAAAGGGCGTCAGCTCCAAAATCGCCACCAGCCCGCATAAGGAACGCGGGCTTCCGTCCCGCGCGGTGAACGCGGCCTCGTAAAGATAAAAAGCGGGCGCGTCGTCCTCAAACAAGACGCCGGACGCCAGCCAATCGCTCAAAGTCTTTTTCGCGCCGCCGTAAGGGTCGGCCGTCCCCAGAAGCTCGCCGCCCTCCAGGTTAATGGCGTTATAGGGGCTTTTGCGCGTCCATTCCGAAGGGTCGGGGATGACGTCATAGGGCGGGCAGCAGACGGTCTCGGGCGCGCCCGCTTTGCTAAAATTGTAACGCAGCGCTTGGAAGGGTTTGACAGCAGCCATAAATTACATCCTCACAATACAAAGTTTCGGCGCATAATACATACAAGCATTCAACCGAAAGGAAGAACAAGCATGCAAGCGAAAACGCTCGTTAAAGGCATAGGAATCGGCATCGTCGCGGGGTCGCTGCTCACCGCCGCCATCATCCCAATGGACAAAAGGCGCGTCATGCGCTCCAAGCCGGGCCGTGCTCTGCGCACGATGGGGCAGGTCGTTGAAGGCATCTGCGACGCGTTCATGTAATTATAACACGCCCACGCGCCGTTGACAAGTGAAACCCTCGCCCGGAAGCGAGGGTTTTGCCTGTAGACTTCTAAATAACTGGCGTCACCTTGCAATTTTTTCTTTGCAAGCACTCACCGGATACCAGCTGCATTCGGAGCAAATATCATCCATCATCGAGGGGGTCATTTGGGAATTGATGTCGTGTATGATGTCGTTGTAAATGTAGCGTCTTTCCTCAATGCCGAAGTAGGCCATCACCTTCTTGTCAAAGCGATTCACTTTGTCGTTGTCTTTGCACACACCCTCCTTAACGAAGTTGGGGCATTTGCCGCATATATCGTCTGTTGAGAACACAATATCGACGGTTACGCGCTCACCGCTCCGCAGTAAATCCGTGATCGCTGTCATGTTCACAACAAATTCGCTGTTATAGCCTTTGCCGCTGTATCCTTGCGTACAGAGTAAATGGTGCGGGCGCAATCTCATGGCACGATATTCCTTCCCTCAAGGTTTAAGTCAGCAACTTGCTTTTGACCAAAGCCGTTTTAATGCTTTTGCTCAACGCAACCACCAACCCTATTTTTAGCACATCAAGCGGGATATAGGGAAGCGCTATATAGATAAGGAACGTCATCACATGGCCCGAATGAACTACACAAAACATAAACATCCCGCACAAAAAGTTGACGACAAGCCCAATCAAAAGCCACGTTATGCACATCAGCTTGGTTTTTCTTTCCGCCGCTATTCCGGCGGCAAATGACACAAGCGGGAAGGAAAGAATAAAGCCGCCCGATACGCCAAAAACAATCCCCGCGCCCCCGGTAAACTCCGCAAAAACCGGGACTCCAGCCAAACCAAGCGTCACATAAACCAAAGAGGCTAGCGTGCCGTTTCTTTTGCCTAATATCATGCCCGCTAGCGGCACGGCGAAGGTATGCAAGGTCATTGGTACGCCATGCGGCATGGGGATACTGATTTGAGCGCATACGGTAATGATTGCCGCGAAAATTGCGATGCTGCTAAGCTCCCGTACTGACATTTTTTTGCTTGGCATTGAAGATGGCCACCTTTTCCTTACGTGTAATACGCGATAATAATACACGAAAAAAGGCGGATTGTCAACCGGCAATTGTCGTTAAGGTGACAGCGCTTGCAGTCACGACAGTTTCGGGCTTACGCTGATTTCACCGGAGGAAAGCGCGGCTATTTCGCCGTCATCTTTTTTGACAATCAGCCGCCCTGTTTCATCAATGTCAACGGCGACAGCCGTGTACTCTCCCTGCGGACTGCATATCAGCACTTTATCTCCCAGCATCATCAGGCGTTTTTTATATTGATCGAGCATTTCGTGATTGCCGTATTGATATTCGGGGGTTACCATCCGGTTGATGATTTCGGCGGCAAAACGATTCCTAGTGGCGGAGGGGTTGACGCTTGCGAAGACCGCCCCGGCTATCGTGTTCAATTCTTTTGGAAAATCCGGTGTGCTGACATTGAGGCCGATGCCGGCGACAATCCATTGTATATTGCCGCTTTCTAAATCTGTAACCGCCTCGGTCAGAATGCCGCAAACCTTCAGTCCGTTCAGATAAATGTCATTGACCCATTTTATCTGAGGCGCCTTTTCGGTGATTGCCTCGATAGACTCACAAACCGAAACGGCGGCAAACGCGGTGATCAAGGTTGGCGTTGCGAACCAGATTCTTTCAGGGCGCAGGATCAAACTCATATAAAGCCCATGTCCCGGAGGGGAGTAAAACTTGCGTCCATACCGCCCTTTTCCCTCCGTCTGGCAATCCGCAATAATGACCGTTCCATGTTCCGCTCCCGATACGGCCCTTTCTTTGGCAGTCTTATTGGTGGATTGCAAAGATTCGTACACATGGATATTGTTTGAGAGTTCTTTTTTGGACAAAAACGGGAGGATTCCTTGAACAGATACAATATCATTATCCTCGCAAAGGCTGTATCCCTTGTTTGTCGCCGCGTCAATCCGATAACCGTCTTTTTCTAAGTCCTTCATCGCTTTCCAGACAGAGTTGCGGGAGATGTTAAGCCGCCGCGCAATATCCTCGCCCGAGATATGCTGCCCTCTTTTGCTTTCAAGCAGCTCAAGAATAAACATTTTCGTGCTCACTGATTCCACCGCCCACTTTCTTACATCGGCTAACAGTATACTACAAGCAGGCGGGAAAATCTATGCTTTGCACAGATAAAATGCAAGGGCGGGAAAATGTTTGCTCGGCAAATAATCAAGAAGATTGAAAACAAATATGACACACTGTTGTCAGGTTTCTGCGTTATAATACCAGTGAGGTGATACGAGTGTTATCGCAATACGAAGTGGATATTATTGAAAAAGGCATAGAATCGTCATGGACTACTTGGGGGAAAATGCGCGGTGAAAACCTTGTGTTGGGCGACATCAGTTATTTGAAGTCAGAAAACGAAAAGGGGTTTGAGCGGATTTTTTCTGTAAACATCCAGGACGACCAAGCCTTTCGCATTCAGCAAATGATAGCCTTCATTAGAGCCGGTATTATGCCGGATTCCCTATTGATTACACCGAATACTGTACCCGCGAATTTAGCGGAGATATTGTCACACAAGGGATTCTCCATCAATGACGCCGACCCTTGTATGATACTATATTTGGATGTGTATGAAAAGAGCGTGTCTCGGCTCTCTGATTTTACCATTTCAAGCGTAACGGATAAAGCGCAATTGTCTGAATGGCTAAATATCGTAAACGAAGCTCTGTTTGGCTGTGAACTGGTAACACTGGAGCAATTTAATGACGTACTGTTGCTAGACAATACACAATTTTACATCGGAGCGGCAAACGGGAAACCTGTGACTGCGTGTATGACGATTGTGGACGGTGACACATCGGTTTTAGAAATGGTCGCCACACTGAAAGCCTATCGAAAAAAGGGCTTTGCTTCGGCCGTGATTGATAAAGCCTTGACAGATTTACAGCAAAAAGGCATCAAGACAATTTCCCTCCGTGCTGAAGCGGACGGCGTGAGCGTATATAGAAACCTCGGGTTCAAAGAGAGCTTTAAGCGTGTTGTCGCTACCTGTGACATGGATACCGTGCATAGAAAGAGCTGCCCTTGCCGAATAGAAAAGGATAAAATTGAAAAAGCACAACGGATATTCCACGAAACAAACGGAGTAGAAGAGTTTGTAGAGAAAATGAGCGAGCAAGGAATTATAGGCAGGAAAATCTGGTATGAGCCGCAGGAGAACGCCATTTACATCGTAAAAATGTATGCTTGTGATTGTGGTGGCGGCTGTCCGGCAAATCATACGCTTATTGGACAGCGATGCCATTGCGTTTATGTAAATCATCTCAGCGTAGGTGTTCCCATATCATACTGCAAATGTGCGGCCCACTTTTATGAGCCGATGTTTTTCCCTTTGTTCGGCGAGAAGATTCAAATCGACGCCATACAAACGGTGCTTTCCGGCGCTGATGAATGTATATGCAAGATCAAATTGTAGCAAATGAAACAAATCAATCTACCTATCAAGGAGGAAACACCATGCAGAAAAAAGCCTTCGTCATAATTGATATTCAAAATGACATAACAAAAAATTACAAAGATGTTATTGACAATGTCAATGCAGCTATTGATTGGGCCGTCAATCATGATATTCATGTTGTATATATAAGACATGAAAATTTATCAGACGGCACGAGGACTTTTAAGCCCAATACACGCGGGTCTGAATTAGTTTCAGATATGAAAGTCGTGTCGAATAATATTTTCACAAAAACCAAAGGAAACGCATTAAGCAGTGAGGAGTTCGCAGCCTTTATTCGTAAAAATGAAATATGTGATTTCTACATAGCGGGAGCAGATGCTGTTGCTTGTGTAAAATCAACCTGCTACAATTTATGCAAATTAGATTATTGCGTTAATGTCCTATCAGATTGCATTACCAGCTATGATAAAAGGAAAATCGACGAAATGCTGCGCTATTACGAAAGTAAAGGCAGTAAAATTATCTGTTTGAATGACCTGTTGGAGAGTGTTTGAAAACTCAAGTCAAAGGCTGTTTCAAAGTAGCAACCAACTTTACATAAGGAGGGACTCAAATGTCAGCACAATGTCAAGAATTGACCGGCATCGTCACACAATTCGCGGAATCCGGCTGGGACGTCATCGACGCTCCCGCCAAAACGTGGCTCGGCGGAGCTACGGACGCGGCCAAGAAAGACCTGATTGCCGCCGTTGAGAAAGCCGATGCGGAATGCGGCAGCTGCGGGTGCGAGATGGACCCGCTGTACAAAAAAGCGCTGGAACTGCTGCGCGCAAGCTAAACGGTACGCGCGGCCCGTCCCCTTTTGCGGTAGCGATACCACAGGAGGGGGCGGATTTTTGTGGTCATAATGATTCACGACAGCTTGTACGTGCCGGGAAGGCTCTGATATAATAGGTAATAGGCAGAACCACAATATTTTTAGCAATTTTTTTGATAATCCCTTGACATTGACACCGTGTCGTACTTTACAGTGAGGTTAAGGAAAAGAAACGAGGGGTTAAAGTGAAACTGCAAACCATCAGCCGAGTGTCAAGGGATTACGGGATTTCCACAAGAATGCTGCGCTACTATGAGCAAGTCGGGCTGATTCAAAGTCAGCATATAGACGGCTATGCCTACAGGATGTACGATGAAAACGCCGTAAGACGTCTGCGGCAGATCATCGTCCTGCGTAAGCTGCGCATTCCCGTGAAGCAGATCGTGAGTATCCTGAGCAATTCCGGCGCGGCGGAAGCGGTGGAAATCTTCCGGCAAAACATCAGCCGGCTCGACGAGGAGATTACCGCGCTGTCTACCGTGAAGTCCATACTCACGCGTTTCATAGAGGAAATCAACGAGAAAGCCGACATCCGGTTGAGGCTTCTCGGCGACGAAACTGTGTTTTCCGTGATAAGCTCTCTTTCCTTTTCCAACAATCAAATCAAGGAGGACTTATCAATGGGAGACTTAAACAACGCAAGCGAAACGCTAAGCAAGCTGGAGGATAAGGACATCCGTATTGTGTTTCTGCCTCCAATGACAGTAGCGGCATACCGGTCCGAAGGCGAGGGCTGCGAAGGGCGCGCGCTCGACGCGGCCAACAAGCTCGTGCTGGAAAACAACCTCATAGAAATCAAGCCCGATCTGCGTCAATTCGGATTTGACTGCTCCAAGGGGGCGGCGGCGGTCGGGGAGTCGTCGCACGCTTATGAGGTATGGGTGTCCGTGCCAGACGACATGGAGATCCCCGAACCGCTTGTCAAGCGTAAATTCAACGGCGGCATGTATGCCGCGCATGTGCTCCGGGCCTGGGACTTTCAGGACTGGAATCATCTCAAAGAGTGGGTAGCCGCGAGCGAAAAGTATGATAACGCGTGGGGTGAACCGCGGTTTACACCGGACGAAATGGGCATGGGCGGACAGGGCTTTGAAGAATCCCTAAATTACTGGAACAACGCGCAAAATGGCTTCAGGATGGAAGATTTGCAGCTTGATTTATTGCTCCCGATTAAGATAAAGGAAGCAAAATTCCCGTATGAGTTGAGCGGGCCATACACGGACGCCGACTGGACGTATTGGAAGTGCCTTCCGCATAACGTCTGCAACAATGCCCGGAAAATGATCGTTGAGCATGAGGGCAGCCTCGGCGGAGGGTTTGCCGGCGCGGTTTTGGGATTGCCCGAATGGACGCAGTTTGACGGAAACCATGACCGCGTGACCGTAGAGGATGGGAGAATCATCTTTGATATAAAAGAGCTTGGCGGCAGCGGCTACGCGTTTGCTTCCTGGGAGCCCGGAAGCGCCGTGAAAATAAAGCGTGTATATTTGGAGAAGACATAACCTTGAGAGGCACAAGCTCTGCGTCCGTCTTTACGCCGGACGCAGAGCATACACAATTAATGAAGGAGGGTCGCTATGACGGACAGGCTCATGGCATGGGCGGAGCAAAACAATATCAAGATGAAACTCGTCCCCGTTGAGTACATTCGGGCCATGCCGGCAGATCTGGAGCGTTTCCGCAATGAAACGGAGCTGGACACGCGGCAGCATAACGCATTACACAGCAACATAAACAACATCGGAAAGATTCCCAAGAAAACACGTTCGGTTTTGATCGCCGCCTGCTCTTATGCCGCGGACGCAGGGGGCGACAATCATATCATAGCGGAAATGAAAGCGGCGGGATACACATGCAGGAAAGGAGTCGGGCTCCCGCTGAAGCGTATCGCCGTGCAAAGCGGCCTTGCGGACTATGGGCGAAACAACATTACCTATGTCCTTGGCATGGGAAGCCGGTTGCAGCTTGAATCATTCCTTACCGATATGCTCTGTGAGACGGCCGAATGGAGAGAGCCTGTCATGGCCCCGATGTGCGAAAAATGTACTCTGTGCCTCGATAACTGCCCTACGGGAGCGCAGCGTAAAGACCGGTTTTTGCTGGACAGCTTAAAATGCAAAAAATGCTGGACCTGCTCCACTTGCTGTCCGATGAACGCGGCATTTTTATGAAATCAGGAGGAATATAGTATGCGGTTGAAAGACATGTCAAAAGCGATGAAGATGAAGAAACACCATTTCCCTGAAGACGTAATCTCTCAGTTTGACCTCATCATGCAAACGGACGGCGAATACGGCAGCAGAGAAAACCCGTTCGTAGACGCAATGGACAGGCTTCTTACCGAGGAGCAGCGTCTTCTCCTCTGGGAGGTCGGCGGCAGTTGCACAGGAGGAGGCCGGTACGCCAAGACGCTCAGGGATGAGTTGGCGGGCAAGCCGCTCCCTGAAAAAATCGAAGCGTTAAATCAAAACAAGCATTTTTATGACTGCCATCTGAACGAAGACGGCACCGTCACCGCGTATGCCGGATGTCACTGCCTACAGCACAGGGCGAAAGGCACAAAGCCCGAAAAAACGCCGTCCGCTTACGGGTGCGCCGCCGGAGCGGCCTTTCAAAACATTAGGGATGCACTGGATGTAAAAGGCAAGGCACGAATGAAATCCATCGACTATCCCGTAAAAGGCGACGGAAAGGGGACTTTGTCATTTGTTTTTGAAGTCCTTGCGTAAAACGAGGGAACTGATACATCAGGAAAAAGAGGTTAAATCATGTATACACCTATAAAAGACATGGCGAAATCCATGAAAGCATGGATTCCTGACATTCCGGCGGCCTATTCGGTGAAACCTGAGTTTTGGGGCATTGCGGATGAGGAGAGCATACGAAACGGCGTGCTTGCGTTCAGGGATTTCATGCTTTTACTGTATGACCGCCTGATGACTGACGGCAATCTATACGACAAGCCGCCTAAAGAAGAAGGGCACGTATCCCGCGCGTTTGAGGCTACATACCCCTTCCTGAACCATCTGAGAAGCGTATTGGTCAATATGGTATATCAAGGAAGTCTGAGCGCACAGACATTGTACGTCAACTGGGAATCGCTCGTTCATATTTTAGGCCCGAGGGGCGAATGGATGTCAAAAGCGAAAATCTCCGGCCCGAAGTTGATCGAAGTTTTGAGATTCCTCACCCGTTGCGGGGTGCATGTCAGCGGCATTGATTTGGACGCAAAAAAATCAAATCTGTCACAAGCAAAGACGCTGGTCATCACAGTTCCCGATAACCCCGCCGTTCTGACGGGCATGAAGGTTATGGCGACAGCGCATAAGAGATTTGACGATAAAGACTACAACGATGTTTTATTGCGGTGCGATTATAGGATTTTGAAAGCCGAAAAAACGGACGTCATGGAGTTTTTGAAGGAATTTGCAAACCCGCTGCCTGAAAAAGCACGGGATTTCGCATTGAGCCTGCACCGGCGCTATATTGAGCAGAGTCTGCGGTACAGGGCGATCATCGGCCTCGGCCATCGGTTTTTATACTTTCATAAAAACACAGAGCTCTTCTCGCTTGAATCCGGCCGTATTCTTATCAAAGCCAAAAAAATCCAACAAGATCCTGACATCATCCGCTCCTTTGCCTTGCCTTTGCAGGAAAAGATCAACAAGGGATACGGCTGCGAAAAGAAGCTATACGGGTTGCCCTGCCAGCACGGCTGCCATGGCTACAGTTTTCCATTGGATGAGTCCATTCTTGATTTGAGCAAGGACATAGAAACATGGCTTGATTATGAAGTGTCTTGTCTGCGAAAATAATGCCATCTCACTCGCTCAGCGCGAACACCATTACCATCATGTCGTCGCCGCGGCCGCTTTGTAAAACGGCCTGTTCCAGTATCCGCCCCGCCAGCTCCTTGGGCCGCCATTCGCCGCCCGCCTCCAGGAGTTTTGCCAGCCACCTGTCGCCGCCCGTGCCGCATACGCCGTCCGAGGCCATAACGATCAGATCCCCGGCGGTCAGCTTTACGGCGGTGACGCCTGAGCCCGGCGCGGGCGTCAGCCCGATGCCGATAGGCCAGCCCTGTCCCATGACGCGCGAAACGCGGCTGCCGCGCTTGATGTAGGAGGGCGACGCGCCGTTTTTGAAAAACCGCGTATGCCCCGTCTTGAGGTTGCAGACGCACAGATCCACCGTCACCAGCGACTCGCAGCCCTCCGCGCCGCGCAGTACCAGCGTCGAATTGATGGTGCTGAGGGCGGACGGCGGGTCGATCCCTGCCCTCAGGAAGCGTTCCAGCAGCGCGACGACTTTTTCTGACTGCTCCCCGGCTTCCCGCCCCGAGCCCATGCCATCGGACAGAATGATGTGGGCGTTGCCGTCGGCGGTTTTGAACCATGTGCCGTAGTCCCCGCTGACCGATTCGCCCTGCTTCTTATGCGACGCGACGCCGATGGCGGCCCGCAGGCGCTCGGCCTCGGTGAAAATCAGCTTTTCCCCCAGCGGCGTGACCACCTGCTCCGGCATCGAGACGGTATACCCTACGCATTGGCCCAGCCCCCGCAAAAAATCGCCCCGGTCACGGGAGAGCAGCAAGCCCGCGCCACGCCCTTCGATTTCAACGCGCTTCTGCCCCTCGGGCGTGCTCAGAGCGGTCACGGCCAGCGGCAGGCGGTAAGGCTCCAGCGCCTTGCGGATACGCGCTTCCGCTTCCTCGTCGAAGCAGACCTCCGCCCCCACCTGTTCGGCGATGTGCCCCAGCGTCTTCGCCATCTCGGCGTATTGCAGGCAGACCTGCGCCCGGCTCTCGGACAGGCCCGCCCGGTATTTCCGGCGGCTGAGCAGCGCCGCCATCTCCTCGTTGGCGGTGTGCACAAACTTGCTGAACTGGATGCACCGCGTCGAAAAATAGGGAGGGAAGTCCGTGCCGCGCACCTTCCCCTCGCGGTTGAGCACCCCCGACACGCCACCCAGCACATTGTAGGTGTTCTCCATCTCCCTGTCCCAGCACTGCCCGCGCATGGCGCAGCGGCGGCAGACCCGCTCGGCGGTACGGTCAAAGACGCGGGCCACATCCTCGTCGTTTTGCGGGCGCTTAAACACCGTCTGAAGCTGTGTGTATACCTCCTGGAACGCAAGCGCGCTCTGTTCCAGCCGCCGCCGGGCAAACTCCCGCGTCCTCCGTCCGCTCTCCGTGTCGCGCGCGCCGCGGTCTTCTAGGTCCTCCGCCGCGCGGACGCGCCGTCCGGCCACCGCTGGCAGCAGCATAAAGGCAACGGATGCCATGAACGTCTCCAGCAGGGCGGCCAGCCGCAATTGCGCCGTGCCCGCCCACAGGACGGTGACCGCCCCGGCCAGCACATAGGTGACGGCGGCGGCAAACTTGCCTGCTTTGCGGAAAACGCCGGAGAGCAGGCCCGATATGCCATAGGACATCGAGAAGAACGGGTAGCCCAGAGCAAGATCCATCGCACTTCCCGCCGCCAGACCGGTCGCGCTGCCCATCCCGGCCCCGCTGAGGTAGGCGGCGCGCAAGGTTATGACCGCCGCCGCCACGCGGGCGGGGCGGACCGTACCAAACAGGGCGACGTCCGCGACGGACAGCAGCAGTGTCGAGCGCAGCGCCAGACGGCTGAACGCGCCGCGCATCCCCCGCTCCTCCCGGCTGCGGTCGGACGCGAGGGTATAGAAATACCCGGAGCCGGTAACCAAAAGGATCTCTGTTATGTAAAATATGACATTGCGTACCCCAAACCCCGCTCCCGCTACAATCACCATGCCGACAAACGCGGCCACCGCCCCCCCGACGGCGGGCAGGAAGATGGCGTGGCGCGCGGGGGCCGTCCCCCGGAACAAAACGCCCGCCGTATAAACCAAGATGAGGATGGCGATGGTTTTCAGCGCCTGCATCTGCCCTGAAGCGGTGATAACGCCCGTCATAGCGCCGAGAAGGGCCGCGAGACCCTGCGCGCCGCCGCCGGACGCCGCCACCCAGCCCGCGCCGAACGGCGCCATCCCGTCCAGCACCACAGCGCGGGACAGCAAGAACCCGCCGCCGAACCGCATGGCAAGCTGCCCCGCCGCGGCCATACGGGGGCGGGACATCGCCCCGGCCGCCCGCCGTGTCATTTCGGCGCCCAGCCGCCCGATTAGTTTTTCCTTTGTGCCTTTCACATCCATCATGATTGCTCCGTTCTTATGGTAAGTTCGCAACCATTATATAAAAGAAAAATTTTTCTTTTTGTCGGGAAATGGGAAGGGCGGATTTTTCTGTACGGTTCAGCGATGATTGATTTTGGGGGCAGGTTGTGGTACACTGGCAAACATAATCTGATTACACACCAGCATATAAAGGAGGCCGTCTCCCATGCCGACCGAGACTGAGATCAAACTGCGCCTGCCGGGCGACTGGGCGGCGCCGCCCATCTTGGAGGATGAACGCGTAGCCGCGTATTTGATGCGGGACTTTTCCGACACGGAGATGGACGCGGTTTACTACGATACCGAGGGCGGCGAGCTTGACAAACGGCAGTGGTCACTGCGCCTGCGCCGCGAGGGGGACGTCTCGGTCGCCTCCTGCAAAACGGCTGGGACGCGCGACGGCTCGATGCTTACGCGCGGCGAATGGCAGGTCCGCGCGGAGGATTGGGAAACGGCGCTGCCTCTGCTGGTAGAGGAGGGCGCGCCTTCTTCTCTGTTGTCCCTGCCGGGGCCGTTTGTGCCGCGCTGTATGATCCGTTTCACCCGCACAGCCGCGCCGCTCCGCCTGCCGGACGGCTCCACGGCCGAGCTGGCGCTCGACCGCGGGACCCTATCGGCAGGCGAAAAACAGGAGACCTTTTTAGAGCTGGAATTGGAGCTTCTGACCGGAGACCCGGGCGGAATGGCGGCGCTGGCGGCTTATCTGGAGAGCAAATATGCTTTGTCTAAAGAGTACAACAGCAAGTACGCGAGGGCTTTGAGGCTGATACGGTCAAGGTGACGGGGCGTTCTTCTCAAACCCTTGAATAAACCCGTCCGGCGAGGGGTTCTGCAAGTCCCCTCCAATCACCGTGTTCTTATGGATCAGGACGCTGGCGTAGACGGGAGAGCGCCCGCTCGGGTGGCTGGCAACTTGGTATATATACCGCTTGATGCGCTTGCCTTTGTATTTGGTGAGGTCGAAGCCCTGCCCTTTTTGCAGGGTGTTGTACTCCTCGAAGGCGTTGTCGAACTCCTTAGGGATGACAACCTCCTGGCACTCCTCCGTCAAGGCGTCGGCTGTCCAGCCGTAAGCGGCCAGATACGCGACGCGGTCTTCAACGGTCTTGACTCCTTTGGGCGAGGGGATGGTCGCGGCGGACACCTCCGCCTTGCCCCGCCCCGACATGAGGATGATGACGCCGATCAACAGCGCGCCGACGGCCCCGATCCCGATGGCGAGCTTCTTGCGTGTCAGCTTAGCGGTGAAAATAAACATGGATAAACCCTCCTTTTCGCTCCAGCATACGCTGGAGCGTTGGTACAGGATATTCGGACAGGACGGACAATATGTCACGCGCGGGAGCGCCGGTCAGGGAGGTTTTAGCCCTGCGGAAAGGAATGTTTCTATATGAATTATGATTGCCTGATTGTAGACGACGAGCCGGATCTCGCGTCCGGCGTCTGTGAATACTTCAATTTATTTGGGGTCAGCGCGCATTGCGTCTTGAACGCGGACGACGCGCTTTCTTTTTTGCGGGAAAACACCGTCAGCCTGATCCTGCTGGACATCAATCTGGGGCAAGGCTCCGGCTTTGAACTCTGCAAAACGCTCAGAGAGACTCTTGATATTCCGATCCTGTTCATCAGCGCCCGCACAAGCAGCGAAGATATGCTCCTTGCCCTGAATATCGGCGGCGACGACTATATTCCAAAACCCTTTACCCTCTCCGTGCTTTTAGCAAAGGTCAAGGCGGTACTCAAGCGCTACGGCGCCCAAAAGACCGAAAGCAGGCTGCGGGTTGACACAGCAACCGAACGCATATATCTTGACGGCACGGCGCTGACCCTTACGAATATGGAGTATAGGCTGCTAAAATACTTGCTGGACAATAAAGGCCGGGTTGTGGGCAAGGAAGAATTGTTTGAAAACGTCTGGAGCGACAACTTCGTAGGCGACGGTACTCTGAACGTACATATACGCCGTCTGCGGGGGAAAATCGAAAAAGACCCCAACGAACCCCTGCTGATCAAGACCGTGTGGGGCGTGGGCTATGTATATGACGAGGCCGGCGTATGAGGAAAGCATTGTTTGCCGTCATTCTTTTACTGCTCCTTGGTCTTGCCGGCGTCTTCCTGTTCTCCCAAAGCAATCTGTCCGCTAAGCCGGATATGATTGCGTTGAATCAAGCGGTAGCGATCGCCATCGAGAGCGGAGATAAGACAGAAACACTGCGTTTGCTGAGCGAAGCGTTGGCGCGGGACGCAAGGCGCATGGAGGAAGCGCTGGCAGTCCGCGATCGGAACCTGCGGATTTTTCTCTGCGTTTATGCCGGTGTTTTTGTCATAGCGGGCGGTTGGATGTATCTTTATCTCTACATAACGATATTGCGGCCATTTCAGAGACTGGAAGCCTTCGCGTCGCGGGTCGCCCACGGCGATTTAGACATTCCTTTGGAAATGGACCGGAAAAACCGCTTCGGCGCCTTTTCGGAGAGCTTTGATTTGATGCGGGAACAGCTTGCCCTCGCCCAGGAAAACGAAAGAATCGTCAGCAACAGCAAAAAAGAGCTGGTGGCCTCGCTGAGCCACGACATCAAAACGCCGGTGGCTTCGATCAAGGTTATCGCCGAGGTGTATCAAGCCAAGCATGGGGAGATGGCTGAGATGGCGGCCATCATCAACAAAGCCGACCAGATCGACCTGCTGATCTCTAACATGTTCACCGCCACGCTGGAAGAGTTGCAGCAGCTCAAAGTGTCACCGGCGGAGATAACGTCGGTTGAGTTAGAGGAACACATCAAGGCTTCCGACTACAGAAAACGCATACGCCCGTTTTCGCTGCCGGAATGCGTTGTCACGGCGGACAGTCTGCGGTTTCGGCAAGTTTTAGACAACATCATCGGGAACTCCTATAAATACGCCGGCACCGAACTGGAGGTGTCCGGCGGCTTTGAGGACGGGCAATTTGCTTTGACTGTGCGTGATTTCGGCCCGGGTGTCTCCCCGGAGGAGCTGTCACTGCTATGCGAGAAGTTTTACCGTGCCGGGAACGCGGAGGGCAAAAGCGGCTCGGGGCTTGGACTGTATCTGTCTAGGTATTTTCTCGACCAAATGGGCGGCTCGCTGACATTGGAGAGCCACGGCGGGCTATGGGCGGTTATGCGGTTGAAGATTTAAGAAACCGTTAAGGAACCGTTAAAGACAGTTAAGAAATCCTTCTGCTATAATGTGGTCATTATAGACAGGAGGGTTTCACTTATGGCACTCATTCAAACAAACAAACTCAGCAAATCATTCTCATCCGGCGGAGCACAGCAGCATGTGCTCAAAAATCTCGACTTGGAGATTTACGAGGGCGATTTCACCGTTATCATGGGGCCTTCCGGCGCGGGAAAGTCCACGCTTCTGTACGCCCTGTCGGGCATGGATAAGCCGACGCTCGGCTCCATCCAATTCTTCGGCACGGAGATTTCCAAGCTGTCCAACGACCAACTGGCCGTGTTCCGCCGTAAGCATTGCGGGTTTGTGTTCCAGCAGATGTTCCTGCTGGATAACATGAGCATCATCGACAATGTGCTGGCTGCCGGACTGTTGGTCTCCAAAGACAGAAAAGCCATCGTCGCCCGGGCAAAAGAGCTTCTCACCCAGGTCGGCCTGACCGAGCAAATTTGGCGCAAGTTCCCCACCCAGCTTTCGGGCGGGGAGGCGCAGCGGGCGGCGATTGTAAGGGCGCTGGTCAACCGTCCCAAGGTCGTCTTTGCCGACGAGCCTACCGGCGCGCTCAACTCGGCCTCCGGCACGGCGGCGCTGGACACACTGACCAAAGTCAACGAAAACGGGCAGAGCGTGATCGCGGTCACTCATGACCTAAAGACGGCCCGGCGCGGCAACCGGGTTTTGTACATTCAAGACGGCGTGATCGGCGGCGTTTGCGATCTCGGCAAGTATGTCAGCAAAGACAAAGCCCGCCAAGAAAAACTCATCGCGTTTTTGAACGAAATGGGCTGGTAGTGCCAGTTAACAGTTAACAGTGAACAGTTAACAATTAACAGTTAGGAATAAACGGAGGTTTTATTTTGAATAAGATAATTTTACTGGCCAATGCCAATATCCGTAAGGCAAAAGGGCAGACGGCGATTTTGGCGGCCCTGTTCCTGATTTCTTCCATGATGCTCAACATCGGGCTGACCGTCATGCTCAGCTTCGGCAGCTTCTTTGACCGGACAGCCGAGGAGCTCAACGCGTCGGACACCTATTTTGCCATCCCGGAAGCCTTTTACTCCGACGAGATGGATCGGTATTTTCAAAGCGAATCGACAGAGTTCCAAAAAAACAGCGGTATTGTTGCCGGCGTGTCCTACGAATGGAAATCGGAAATGCTGAACAATGACTATATCACCATCAGCAATAAAGACGAGGCGCGTGAGCTGTCACAATGGAAGCTGGTCGGAAACTCTATTCCCGAAACGCCTGACGCGATTTACCTGCCGTACACATATAATGTCGTCGGCGGCTATAATCTTGGCGACCCGTTTATCATAACAAAAAACGGGCAAACATTTGCCTTTACGGTTGCTGGCTACATCGAAAACGTCTTTTTTGACAATATGGGGCTGCCGGAAACATTTTTTGTTCCTGATGCCAGGTTTCAGGCGTTGGCGGAGACATTCCCGGAGAACCGCAAGGTGTTGGTTTATGCCAACGGCATAGAGTACGTAACCAAGGCCGAGGCCGCGCTGAAAGACATGTCGCCCCCCTCTATCTACGGCGATGACGCATCCTTCCTTTTCTCTACAGACTATTCCACTGTGAAAACGAACCGGACGTCAATGGCCTCGATGATGTCCGCCATGCTGATTATATT
Organism: Oscillospiraceae bacterium; assembly: GCA_031254195.1. GTDB lineage: Bacteria > Bacillota > Clostridia > Oscillospirales > UBA929 > UBA929. The sequence continues at coordinate 5,206 of JAIRUW010000031.1, read as the reverse complement.
CACCGTCGTGATTGTCCTTGTCTGCCTTCTGGTCATCCGGTTCCGAATCAGCAACAGTATTGAAGAAGATATAGCCAATATCGGCTCACTACAGTCGATCGGATATACCAGCCGCCAGGTCACGCTTTCTATGATGACGCAATACGGCGTCATTGCCCTGCTGACCTGTCTCGCGGGTATACTCCCGGCCTATCTCGCGCTGCCTTTCGTGGGCGATGTGTTCGCGCAGCAGAGCGGGCTGTATTGGGAGGCGGGCTTCGAGCCTGTCATCAACCTTGCGGCGGCAGTCTCGCTTACGCTCGTTGTCATTGCCACGGCTTTTATCGCGGCGCTGAAGATCCGCAAAATCAGCCCGGTACAGGCGCTTCGGGGCGGTATTATGACCCACAGCTTCAAGAAAAACCATATCCCGCTGGAGAAATCGAACATGCCGCTGACACTGGCGCTGTCGTGCAAATCCGTACTGCAAGGCGCAAAGCAGAGCTTGACAATGCTCGTGATCCTAACCGCCGTCTCCTTCACCGCCGTCATTGCCATTCTCCTGTATTACAACTCCGCCGTTGACCTCAGCACATTTGAAAAGGTTCCGGGAATCGAGCGGGCTAATGCGGGCCTCGTTTTCAAGCATGGGGAGGATACGGAAGCCTTACAAGCCGAAGTTCTCGCGCATAAGGACGTGTACAAGGCTCACTATCAGGAGAACAGCAGCACGGTTGTGGACGATATGGATGTGGGCATGATCGTCACGGAGGATTACGCGGCCAGAGAAACGCAAAATGTCTATCAAGGCATTTTCCCAAGGTATGACAATGAAATCGCCATCGCGGGGCTGTTGGCGGATATTCTCGGCAAAGAGATCGGCGACGAGGTGCTGGTCGGCAGAGAGCAACGCCCCTTTCTGATTACGGGATTCACACAGGGCATGGAATCCGGTTCACTGACGGTATACCTCACCTTTGACGGGATACGAACCATCAACCCGGAGTTCGCGGAAACAACGCTGATGATATACCTCAACAAGGGGACCGACGCCGCGGTGTTCGCCGCGGAGATGGAAACCCGGTATGCCGGACGGACGCACGCTGTTATTGACGGGGACGCCAGTTTCGCGGAAGGGGTCAGTTCCTTTGCCTCCATCATCTCGCTGGTAGGGCTGGCGATCGTTATCGTCGCCGGGTTTGTTATTATCTTAGTGCTGTATTTCGTCATCGGCTCCGCCGTCATCCGCCGCCGCCGCGAGTTGGGCATTCAAAAAGCCATCGGCTACACGACGGGCAACCTGATGAACCAGATCACCCTCTGCTTCGCGCTCCCGCTCACTCTCGGCGCGGTCGCCGGTTGCTTCCTCGGCGCGGTGGGCATGAATCCGCTGATGTCCGTTGGGATGTCCCCACTGGGCGTGATGAGGGCTGATTACCTTATCCCGATGTCATGGATCATTGCCACTGGGATCGTTATGGTCGTGCTGTCGTACCTGACCAGTATGCTGATCACATGGCGGATACGCAAAATATCGGCGTACGCGCTGGTGACGGAGTAAGTTGTTTAGTACGCGGGACGCCCTAAAAAATGGGGCGTCCCTTGTACATTATGCAATATAGACAAAAAAACAGCGAAAAGTTTGGCTATTTAGGGGAATAGAGATTTCTGTAAACTTGTGTTATATTGATAATCACACAAGGAATGATTGTAACAGGAGGGTATTCTATGGCAAGCGTAACCCTGAACGGCATCTACAAGCGCTACGCGGGCGGCGTCATCGCCGTCTCCGACTTCAACCTCGACATCGCGGACAAGGAGTTCATCATCCTCGTCGGCCCGTCGGGCTGCGGAAAGTCCACCACCCTGCGCATGATCGCCGGCTTGGAGGAAATCTCCGAAGGCGAACTGTACATCGACGACAAACTGGTCAACGACACCCCGCCGAAAGACCGCGACATCGCCATGGTGTTCCAGAACTACGCGCTTTACCCGCACATGACCGTGTTTGAGAATATGGCGTTCGGCCTCAAGCTGCGCAAGACGCCCAAGGATGAAATCAAGCGCCGCGTGGCGGAAGCCGCGAAGGTCCTTGAAATCGAGCAGCTGCTTGACCGTAAACCGAAGGCTCTGTCCGGCGGACAGAGACAGCGCGTCGCGCTGGGCCGCGCCATCGTCCGTAACCCCAAGGTCTTCCTGCTCGACGAGCCGCTTTCCAACCTCGACGCCAAGCTGCGCGCCCAGATGAGGACAGAGCTGACCAAACTGCATATGCGCCTTGAAACCACCTTTATCTACGTCACCCATGACCAGGTCGAGGCTATGACGATGGGCACGCGTATCGTCGTTATGAAGGACGGTTTCATCCAGCAGATCGCCCCGCCGCAGATGCTTTACCAAAACCCCTGCAACCTATTTGTCGCGGGCTTCATCGGTTCCCCGCAGATGAACTTCGTCGATTGCACCGTCCTTGACGAGGGCGGCAAGACCTACCTCATCTTCGGCGAAGCCAAAATTCTGCTTCCCGACGCGAAGGGCCGCAAACCCGAAGTCCTCAGCTACGCGGGCAAAGAGGTCATCATGGGCATCCGCCCCGAAAACATCCACGACGAGGAAGCCTATCTCACCCAGCACCCCGAGTCGCAGGTCAAGATGAACGTGGACGTCGTTGAAATGATGGGCGCCGAGACCTACCTGTATATGAACGGAGAAGGCAGGAACTTCATCGCCCGCGTTGAGCCGCGCTCCACCTCCAAGACGGGCGACTCCATCAGCGTGGCGTTCGACACTAAGAAGATCCACCTGTTTGACAAAGAAACGGAGCAAACGATCACAAACTAGAGCGGCATAGGGGACACGCCCCGTTGCTCTATGAAAGAAGACCCCCGTCCTGCCAGACGGGGGTTGGTTGGGGTTATCCCATGTTTGCATGTACGATGTGGTCTAGGGTTTCGAGGCTGACCACTTGGATGGGGAAGGAGACGGAGAACTCAGAGCCTCTGGTTATCGACACGACATATATACCTTCCTTGGTGAAGTCGATATCGTGTGAGATGCGGCTTTCCGCACTCATTTCGACAACTGCATTTCCAGCATTTTCTTTGGCTGTTATTCTTATCGTCCCGCCATCCAGATTTAACTCATTATCCATAGAAATCACGTAAATCAGCTTATCAGGGTAACTTTCGATTTCCATGTCTATCATGCGCAATCCTGAATCACATGCCCAAAGTGTTAGTGTCAGGAATGTCGCCATGAGTAGAATTGCAAGGCGTTTCGTTTTCATTTTCTGCCTCCCATATTTAAGAATCAAGAGGGCACGGCCCTGAAAGATGGGGATCGCAACTGTGAAACTTAACCGATGCGACCGGCATTTTATTAGATATTTTTGATGTATTCCCCCATTCACCGTAAACCCATAGATTTCCTGCCGGGGTCCCCAAGTAAACAGCGTTGATGCTAGCAATAGCCGGGAGCGACTTGTCTGGGGTTGAAAAATTCTCTGCCCCGCTTTGATGGTAGTCACACCACGGATGAGTATGCACAAACGAATCCTTAAAGCCGACTACCAATGTGTTTGCACCTCGAATGTTGATCGTTGCGGGGCCGCCGCCTATGATGAAGCCGGCTATGAAGTTGGCGACTACGTTGTCATGTCCTCCAGGATAGGTATCTTCGTAGTAGAAATATGTACCGCTGGTTGTTGTCGCCCTACAGATGAACGCGCCCCGTTCGCGGTTATCCCAATGCGTACCCGGGTTGTTCGTCAGCACGTATGCCATCGCCGCGTCGTGAAGTGTTATTTATTTCTTCCGTGGATACACCCCTCGCCAAGGAACAAGGGAGCCCTCGCCGAGGAAGACGGGGAAATCACATGAATGCTTGAGATAATAGATTGGAATAATTGACAGTTTCAGTCATATTTATTGTCATTACTCCGATTGCTGCTCCAACTATAAATGCCGGAATTGCTAACATCCATGCGTTTTTTTGAATAAAATGCTTTTTGCTTATGCGAAAAACAACAAAATATAAGGCTGGAAGCAAAAAAACCATTATCCAGCCAAAAGGCACGAGCAATTCTCCGTCAGGATTGTTGCCAGCACCTTTTAGTCTGTTCATAGCTATCAAAAGAAAAACTGGGAATAAGTATGATACCAAAAACCCATACCCTATATTTATCAGTATCGCAAAACAGATCTTGATGTACTTAACCATATGGGCCTCCTGATCAATTTTGTGGGCCTCAGGGCGGAAATAAGTATTTCCGCCCTGAACCCATATGTGTTATGCGTTATACTGGGAGAAAATCAAATAATACTCATACACCTCATTTCCGTATTGCGTTGCATCCGCACCACTGCCGTTATAACGAGCAAGCAGCGCTTTAAGCTGCGATGCAGAGTAATTGAAAAAATCCAAGGAACTTTCGCCATTCTTGCTTGCGCAGTTAAACAACTCATAATAAACCATCTTTATGCTGAATCCATCATCTGCACGCAACTCATCCCACATCTGCTTACGGTCTTTCCAGTTTTCTGCTGACAAGTATGATGAATTAAGTAATCCAATCTGAATGGCGTTATTATGTGCGCTTATTCCGGTTCTTGCAAACATTTGCCCCAAGCCAGTGCTGGAATCATCGTGAAACGGAAGCGGTGATTTGGGATACTCGTGAATCATTTGATATACGGCGGATTGATTATGCCAATACTCACGTTGCTCTTCCCAACCAAAATATAAGATTACAAGAGCGTCTCCCAAATCGTCAGCTTCATTCAAGCACCATAGCTCCCGTAACAATAGAGATTGAACAAGTTCTTTAGGGATTTGAAAGCCGCTTGTATTGCATAAATCTGTAATATAGGAATCATACGATAGAATTATGTCAATAGCCTGTGCCGGTGTATAGTGATGTACTACAGACGGAGACCGTTTCCCAGAACCAAGCAAGGAATTGAACGCACTAACCAACTGTCCTTTGTTGGCTGAGTTAAAATATTTATTAGTTGATGTTGGCGGCGTTGCAGCAGCCGTCCACCCTGCGTACAATGTGACATTGCCATTGACGGTATACGGGCTATTAACCTTCCCGCTGCCGGATTGATTGGTAGACCAGCCGCTGAACGTGTAACCGCTGCGGGTCGGAGTGGGTAATGTAACGGAAGATCCGGCATTTACAGTCTGAGACGCAGGGGATACGGTGCCGCCGTTGGCATTGTATGTT